>JAACZQ010000027.1 GCA_009996675.1 Chitinophagaceae bacterium | reverse complement strand
CCACCAAACGCAAGTATGTATACTACCAGTTGTATGATTCCATTAAAGCCATTGCACAGACCTATGCCAATCTCAACCGCTTTGTCATGCAGGGACAGGTGAAAGGCAGTGTTGGCGGATCGGAGATATACCTCAATACATTCAATATCCCGCAGGGATCGGTAACGGTTACGGGAGGCGGACAAATTCTTCGTGAGGGAATGGATTACTCGGTGGATTATAACCTGGGTAAGATCACCATTCTCAATGCCGCCATCCTGGCTTCCAATACACCGGTGCATGTTTCTTTTGAAAACAATGCCACATTCGGTATGCAGCAACGGGGTTTCTCTGGATTGCGCCTGGATTATGCTGCCAGTAAAAAATTATCATTAGGAGCAACATCGGTTCGTTTGGGAGAACGTCCCTTTTTTACCAAAATGGGTTATGGTGATGATCCCATCCGCAATACCATGTATGGGTTTGATTTCAGTTATAAATCGGAATGGCCCGGCCTGACCCGACTGCTCAATAAACTGCCTTTCTATTCTACCAAAGCACCATCCGGTATTACGGCTTATGGTGAAGCGGCCGTATTAAAACCCGGTCACCCTTCACAGATAGGCAAGGGCGATCAGGGCCTGATCTTCCTGGATGATTTTGAAGGAACCAGAACCAGTATTGATCTGCGTTTCCCCTTTGTGTCCTGGGCACTGGCATCTACCCCACAGGGTAATCCCAAATTCCCGGAAGCATCACTCACCGATTCCATCGATTACAATTTCAACCGTGCCAAACTGGCCTGGTATAATATTGAGCCCAACCTGCAGGATAAAAACAGCAGCAATAATCCATTGCGTCGTAACCTCGCAGAACTCAGCGATCCGCGTGTGCGCCAGGTCTTTACCAATGAACTGTTCCCGCAGCGGACCACCAATATCACCGACGTACAAACGGCCACATTCGATCTGGCTTATTATCCCACAGAAAAAGGACCTTATAACTACGAGACACGCACGTCTGAATTATCAACCAATGGTAAACTCACCAAACCCACCAACCGATGGGCGGGTATTATGCGTGCACTGGATCAGACCGATTTCGAAACTGGCAATATAGAGTTCTTCGAAATCTGGATGCAGGATCCCTTCATTAAAAACCCTGCCAGCCGCGGTGGTAAAATGTACCTCAACCTGGGTAATATCAGCGAAGACATCCTGAAAGATGGGAAACGCTTTTATGAAAACGGATTGAACACACCCAATATCCCCGCAGCGGTAGACAGTTCCAATACCTGGGGTAAAACACCCGTAAACCCCATACAGATTACACAGGCATTCAGTAATGATCCGGCCGACAGACCTTTCCAGGATGTGGGTTTTGATGGACTGGACAGCCTGGGCGAAGCCCGTAAGAAGTCTTATGTGCTGAACAGGCTGGCAACCAATTTCGGTACGGGCTCACAGGCTTATGCCAATGCTATTAAAGATGTATCGGGCGATAACTATAAATGGTACCGCGATCCTTCTTATGATGCTGCCGGTGCAGGTATCCTGGCAAGGTATAAAAACCACAACGGACCCGAAGGCAATTCACCCGTGGCATCGGTAGGCGGACAATTCACGCCCGCGGCAACATTGTATCCCGATAATGAAGACCTGAACCGTGATAATACCCTGAATGAAACGGAAGCGTATTACGAATATGCCATTGATCTGCGTCCGGGTATGGATGTAGGGACAACACCCTTTATTACCGATAAGCGCCGGGTAACCGTAAATGCAGCAGATGGGACAAGCTATATTGAAAACTGGTACCTTTTCCGCATTCCCATCCGTGGGTTCTCCCGCAAAGTGGGGAGTATTGCCGATTTCAAATCCATTCGTTTCGCCAGGTTATACCTCACCGATTTCGAAGATTCTGTAGTGGTTCGCATGGCCCGTATGGACCTGGTACGCAACCAATGGCGTCAGTTTGGGTTTAACCTGGATACAACCGGTTCATATACCCCCATTAATAATTCCTTTGGTACCACTTTCAATACCCTGGCGGTAAACCTCGAAGAGAACAGCAGCCGCCAACCGGTGAACTATATCATGCCACCAGGCGTAGAACGGGTACAGTTGCTTAGTAACAACGGGGTGAACCTGCAGCAGAATGAACAGGCCATGAGCTTACGGGTGAGTAACCTGCAAACCGGTGATGCACGTGCCGTATTCAAAACATTGAATTATGATGTTCGTCAGTATGGTAAGCTGTCCATGTATGTGCATGCTGAATCGGTACCCGGACAGCGTATTGTGGAAGATGACCAGCTCTATGCGGTAATGCGTATTGGTCAGGATTTTCTCAATAACTATTACGAGATCAAAGTGCCGCTGAAGATTACTGCGCCGGGTAATTATCCGCGTGGACAGGAAGAAAAAGTATGGCCCACAGCCAATAACCTGGATTTTAATTTGCGCGACCTGGTAGACCTGAAACTGCGTAGAAACAGCAGGGGAGGATCGGTAACCAATATCTACCGGGAATTTATTGGTAATAAAACGGTATCCGTCATGGGTAACCCCAACCTCGGTGAAGTGCGGGGTATACTGGTGGCAGTGGAATACAAATACAAACCCGATGGCCCGCCGCTAAGCGCAGAAGTATGGGTGAATGAACTTCGCCTGTCGGAGTTGGATGAACGTGGCGGATGGGCAGCCCTGGGCAGGGTAGACCTGGTACTGGCCGATCTGGGTACCTTATCGGTATCGGCCAATACCCACTCACAGGGTTTTGGTACCATTGAACAAAGGGTGAATGAACGTGCCCGGGAAAACCTCATGCAATTTGATGCGGTAGCCAATATTGATGCCGGTAAGTTATTACCCAAAAAAGCAAGACTCATGCTGCCGGTATATGCCAGCATCAACCGAACCGTACTCACTCCCGAATACGATCCCTATGATAAAGACGTACGCTACCAGGAAAAACTAAACGCTGCGGCACCCGATAAACGGGATTCCATCCGAAAAGCAGCAATCGACCAGACAACCATCAAAACATTCAATATCACGAATGCCAAGATGATGCCGGGGAATAAACAGGGACTCTTCAGTCTCAGTAATTTTGATTTCAGTTATTCCTTCACTCGTACAGAACAAACCAGTCCCATTGTAACCCAGAACAGCCTCACGCGTCACCGCGGTGGATTCGGGTATACCTATAACGGACAAAGCCGGTTTATAGAGCCATTCAAAAAACTCATCAAAACCAATTCAGCCTGGCTGGCACTGGTAAAGGATTTCAATTTCAACCTCAAACCTTCTTACCTGAGTTTCCGTGCCGATATACAAAGGCAATTCGGACAGTTTGTGCCCAGGATTGTGAATACAGTAGACAGTAAAGTAGACCGGGTGGATACGACTTACGATAAGTATTTCACCTTCGACCGTTTTTACAATATGCGTTGGGATCTCAGCCGTTCACTGAACCTGGATTTCTCTGCCAGCAATAATGCACGGGTAGATGAACCTTTCGGACGGCTGGATACCAAAGAGAAAAGAGATTCTGTACGACAGAACTTCTGGAAAGGTGGCCGCAATACACTGTATCAGCAGAAAGCTTCACTCAGTTATACTTTCCCGCTGAGCAAGTTCCCGCTTACCGACTGGATTACTGCGCGCTATACTTATGGAACCAATTACAACTGGATTGGTGCCAGCCGCCTCGCAACTTACCTGGGCAATACACTGGAAAACGGACAGGAAAATAATTTCACGGCCCAGTTCAACTTTACCAGTCTCTATGCCAAATCCAGGTGGTTGCGAGCGCTCGACAATATACCGGCACCCAGGGCTAAAGGCGACACCAGTTCGCGGAAGAAGAATACCAATATCCTGGGTAATACCCTGCTTCCCAAATCAGAAGCATTGAAGGGATTAACCGGTAAGCCACGCAAAGACGCATTAACCAAATGGCGCCAGCAGCGCAGGGATATACGTACTGCAGAAAAATTATTGCGCGCCAATCAATTACCTGAACTCAGCGGCTGGGAACGTGCGGGCGGTAAATTACTGACCATGATCAAAAGCGCATCCATCACGTATGCCGCCACTTATAAAAGCCGTTTGCCGGGGTATATGGACAGTACCCGTTTCCTGGGACAGAATTTCAACAGCATGGCACCCGGACTGGATTATGTTTTCGGACGGCAGCCCGACACGGCCTGGTTAAACCAGAAAGCAGCACAGGGATTGATTACAAGAGATACCAATTTCAATTTCCTGTTCCGCCAAAGCCTCGAACAGCACCTGAATATCAGGGCACAACTGGAGCCATTGCGGGAACTGATTGTGGATGTGTACCTCGATAAAACTTTTACCAAGGATTATTCCGAATTGTTCAAAGACACCCTGGGTAACGGACAATTGCGGCACCTGAATCCCCTGGCCAATGGTGGTTTCAGTGTGTCCTATATCGCATTCAATACCTTATTCGGGAAATACAATCCGAATGAACTTTCGGAGACCTTCAAAACATTCCAGAATAACCGGTTGATTATTTCCAAGCGTGTAGCAGAAGGTAACCCTTACTGGCAATCATTGCCCACGTCACAGAAATTCACTGCTGATGGTTATGCGCGGGGTTATGGCCGGTATGCACAGGATGTATTGTTACCGGCTTTCCTGTCGGCCTATACCGGTAAGGATCCATCAACCATACCATTGATCAAGCAGTCCAATGCCAAAATCTCTTCCAATCCGTTTAGTGGCATCATACCCAAACCCAACTGGAATTTAACGTATACCGGTTTAACGCGACTGCCAGCATTGGCTGCCAAGTTTCAGAATATCACTTTAACCCATGGCTACAAGGGAACCCTGAGTATGAACAGTTTCAACAGTGCCTTGTTGTACCAGGATCCGTTCCGCTTGGGTGGTCCCGGTTTTGTGGATACGGTGAGCGGTAACTATATACCATTCTTCCTCGTACCGAATATTACCATCCAGGAAAATTTCGAACCATTGATTGGGGTGGATATCACTACGATTGATCAGTTAAACCTGAAATTTGAATACCGGAAGGGTCGCCAGCTGAGTCTGAGTATGGTGGATTACCAGCTTAGTGAAAGCAGGAGCACAGAATGGGTATTTGGTTTCAGCTTCCGTAAAAAAGGTGTTAAGCTGCCCTTCCGTTTACCCAATGGGAAAAGCAATTCCCTGCAGAATGATCTGACTTTTAAAATAGATCTTTCCATGCGTGATGTATCCAATACCAACAGCCGTCTCGATCAGGCCAATGCTTATGGTACGGGCGGACAGAAAGAACTCACCATTCAGCCTTCGATTGATTATGTAATCAATAACCGGGTGAACCTGCGCTTCTTCTTCGATCAGCGAAAGGTAACGCCGTACATATCTACTGCCGCACCAACCACCAATACACGCGCGGGGATTACGGTACGGGTATCGCTGGCACAATAGTTATAGTAAATACAGTTCGTATAGCCGTATAAAAAAAGGAGTGGTTTGCGCCACTCCTTTTATATTAGCCAGTTAATGGATTAACCTTTCTTAAAAGCCCATTTCCACATTTCTTTCCAGCTTACTTTCTTACCATACATCAGGATACCGGTGCGGTAGATTTTAGCAGCCATCCAGGTAGTAGCCATAAAACCAATTACCAGGAAAACCATACTCAGAATTAACTGGAAAACAGTAACCCCGTCGGGAATGCCATGCGCAATACGTGCCATCATCACAATGGGGGATGTGAGCGGGAACAGGGAGCCGAATACGGCGATACTGCCATTGGGGTTGTTAACGGCCTGCATCATAATCACAATAGAGAAAATGATGGGCATCATAATCGGCAGCATCAGGCTCTGTGCATCCTGCGGGTCTTCATTGGTAGCACTGCCTACTGCGGCAAACAGCGCGGCATACGTGAAATAACCGCCCAGGAAATAGAAAATAAAACAACCAATGATCAGCGGGAAGTTTACTTCGCTCAAACCAGCCATCAGTCCGTTTAAAGCGCCGGATTGTTTTACCGCATTGGCAGCACCCATGGCACCGGGCTGAATGGGCTGCGATTGCATCTGTTCAGCAATACCGGGGAAGAGCAGGGGTACTGCCAGCTGGATACCAAAAATCAATACCGCCCAGATGATGAACTGAACCAGTCCCACCGCACCAATACCGGTGATCTTACCCAGCATCAGCTGGAAGGGTTTCACACTGCTCACAATCACTTCCGCAATACGGTTTACTTTTTCTTCAGCCACACCACGCATCACCTGTGCACCGTAGATAAAGAGGATGATGTAAATCATAAAGCCGGAAATCATACCCACAGCATAACTAACACCCACTTTGGCCTGGTTCTCTGTTTTGCCGGAAGTACTGGCGAATGTGATGTATTCCTTTTCTTCCTGGATACTGTCGAGCTGCGCCTTACTGATATTCATAGACAGCAGGCGTTTTTCTTCCAGTGCTTTACTGATGCGGTTCTGTATTTTCTCGCGGGTCATTAAACCCACGGTTTTTTTGGAACGGAACTGAAGCGAGTCGCCGCTATTGGCGCTGAAAGTAGCCGGTACATACAGATACGCATCAAATTTACCCGATTCCAGCTGGGTACGCAGGGCAGCCGTATCATCGTTTACAAAAGTGAATATCACTTCACTGCTTTTTTTCTCATCAATCTTACCGTTGAAAATATTACCCTTGTCGGTAACCGCTACGGTGAAATGATCGGTTGTTTTGATGGAGAAATAAATGATGGCTGCATAAAAAGCAAAAATGATCAGGGGAACACCAATCGTGGTAAGCAGGAAAGTCTTTTTCTGTACCCGGGTCAGGAATTCCCTTTGTGCAACTAATATTATTTTATTCATAGTAAGTTGTTTCGGTGGTCAGTAATGGTTTAATCGGTTACCGGTTGAAAAGCACGGGTAGTGGCTTTGCTGCCCTCTACCAGTTTGATGAAGATTTCATTCAGTGAAGGCAGTATTTCCTGGAATGATTCAATGGTTACCTGCTGTTGCAGGAAATGCTGCAGGATATCATTGCTTTTATAACCTTCATTGATCTTCATCACGAAAGAATTTTTCTTCTGGCTTTCAATGATAAAGGCCGGATGCTGCAGGTTGGCAGGCACATCCTGTAACTGTATACTGAATTTATTTTCCTTGAACTGCTGTTTCACACTGGCTACAGAACCATCCAGTACCTTATGACCCAGGTTCACCAGTACAATATGATCACAGATTTCTTCCACCTGTTCCATCCGGTGTGTACTGAAGATTACCGTACTGCCCCGTTGTGCCAGACCAAATATCTCGTCTTTAATCAGGTTGGCATTCAATGGATCCAGACCACTGAAAGGTTCATCGAGGATGATGAGCTTGGGCTCATGCAGCACTGTGGTAACAAACTGCAGCTTCTGGCTCATACCCTTACTCAGGTCTTCCACTTTTTTATTCCACCAGCTTTCCATTTCCAGCCTGCGGAACCAGAACTTGATCTTTTCCATGGCTTCTGCACGACTCAGTCCTTTCAACTGGGCCAGGTATAATGCCTGATCGCCGATCTTCATCTTTTTATACAGTCCCCGTTCCTCCGGCATATAACCGATCTTAACCACATCATTCAAGGGATCAAAAGGGGCGCCGTCGAATGTAATGCGACCACTATCCGGATAAAAAATACCCGTGATCATGCGTAATAGTGTGGTTTTACCGGCTCCATTGGGGCCAAGCAGACCAAAAATGCTGCCCGCTTCAATAGAGAAACTGATATCATCCACCGCTTTCTGGGTGGCATAATACTTTCGGAGATCGTGTAGTTCCAGGATTTTTCCCATAAGGTTAAGGTTAGGTTACCAAATATAACAGCTCTGCCGGGGATTCCGGCTCCGTCATCGGGTTAGTCGCAGCTTTAACCTAATTATTACAGTGGGCCAGCAGGAAAGACCTAATTTCGCCACGATTTTTAAAAAACAACTTATATGAAGCGTTTTCCGTCGTTCTCCCTCCTGGCTGTACTGGCCATTATACTGGTAACCACCGCCAGCTGGGGCTTCCTTGTACACCGCACCATTCACCAACTGGCTGTATACCAATTACCCGAAGCCATACAACCCTTTTTCTTCCAGAACCGCGAAAAACTGGTATATGATGCACCCCGTCCCGATCAGCGCAGGAACGACGACAGCACCGAAGCCACCAAACATTTTATTGATTTCGAAATGTATGGCGACCATGCTTCCACCACCATGCCCCATAACTGGGATGCCGCAGTTAAAAAATACACGCGCGACTCACTGCTGAAATATGGTTATGTGCCCTATCATGTTATTTATATGAAGGATAAACTCACGGCTGCATTCAAAGCGGGTAACAAAGACAGCATTCTTTTTTATGCAGCCGACCTGGGTCACTATATCGGCGATGCCCATGTGCCCTTGCATACCAGTGTGAACTACGACGGACAGTTAACCAACCAGAAAGGATTACACAGTCTTTGGGAAAGCACGATACCTGAACTGGAGATAGAATCCTATGACCTCTATTCCGCTCACAAAGCCACCTACCTGAAAGATCCCACCGAAGCCATCTGGAAAGCAGTGCAGAGCGGATTTACCATGGTGCCTGTGATGCTGGCCAAAGAAACAGAAGTGTCTGCCCATTTTACCGAAGCCCAGAAATACCGCATACAAATGCGTCGTGGCCGCGAAACCAAATCCTATACTACTGAATTTGCGCGTGCATATGCCGCTGCATTAAAACCTACAGTCAATGAAAGACTGCGCCAATCGGCCGAACTGATTGCCGATTTCTGGTATACCTGCTGGGTAGATGCAGGCAAACCCGCACTCAATGGTATTACACCCGGCTGGTCTGAAAAAGACAAAGAAGCTTTACAGAAAGAAATAGATGCATACCGCAAAAATGAACTGATCAAACAGTCATTACTCATATCCCGCAAAGCACAGCCGGAAACCAATTAAGTTAGTTGCCCAACGGGCCCGGTATATACTGTATTTAACGGGCCCGCTGTGGTTCATATCATCAACGGGAATCGGGGCTTTGTTGTAACACTGCACAAATGGCATCCGCCACCCTTTCTCCATCCATGGCGGCGCTGACAATACCACCGGCATAACCGGCACCCTCGCCACAGGGGTAGAAATTGCAGAACTGCGGATGATGTAAACCATCCGCATCACGGGGAATCCGCACCGGGGAAGAAGTACGGCTCTCGGTAGCAACGACCACCGCTTCATTGGTAAAATAACCACGCATCTTCTTGCCGAATGCCCGAAAACCATCGCTGAGCGACCGGTACACAAAATCAGGGAGCACCTGGTCGAGTGGTACGGAACCGATGCCCGGCAGGTAACTGCAATCCGGCAGATCAGCAGACTGTTTCAGGTCGCTGAAATCTGCCATACGCTGTGCCGGAGCTACCAGTAAACCTCCACCCGCACGGAACGCAATCTGTTCCACCGTTTGCTGCAGATGTAATAAAATCAGGGGATCTTTTTCGGGGGCTGTCTGGCCCGACAGCAATGCCGGCGCCGTTTTGCGTAAATAGGGGATGGCATCCGCCAGATCAACTTGTACCACCATACCACTGTTGGCATAGGGATTATTGCGTTTACTCGGACTCCAGCCATTCACCACAATTTCATCCTTGCCGGTAGCTGCCGGGGCAATAATACCACCCGGGCACATACAAAAACTGAATACACCCCTGCCATGTACCTGTTCAACCAGTCCGTAAGAAGCCGGCGGCAAAAAAGGATCGCGAATGGGGCAATGGTATTGAATGCTGTCGATCAACGCCTGCGGGTGTTCAATCCGCACACCCAGTGCAAAAGGTTTGGATTCGATAAGAATATGTTGTTGGTGCAGCAGGGAAAAAATATCCCTTGCCGAGTGGCCGGTAGCCAGTATTACCGCGTCGCCAAGCCAGGTATTGCCATCGGCAGTAACCACGCCCTTCAACCGGTTACCATCGGGCAGGAATCCGGTTACTTTTTGTTCAAACAGGAATTGACCACCCGTTTCACGGATCAGCTCGCGCATGGCGATCATGATATGGGGTAATTTATTGGTACCGATATGCGGATGAGCTTCATATAAAATGCGTTCATCGGCACCAAACTGGTGTAAGAGGTTCAGTATGCGGTTGATATCACCTCTTTTGGTACTGCGTGTATAGAGCTTACCATCGCTGTAGGTACCTGCGCCACCTTCGCCAAAACAATAATTACTCTCCGGGTTCACTATACCCTCCTTGTTCATGGCTGCCAGGTCGCGGCGGCGTGCCCGCACATCTTTACCGCGTTCCAGAATCACCGGGCGAATACCGGCTTCTATGAGTTTGAGTGCTGCAAACAAACCCGCAGGGCCTGCACCCACAATGATTACCTGTCTGGTGGCCTGCGATACATCGGAAAAATGGATACGTGAAACCGGACGCTGGTGGAAAGGTTCCTGGATAAAAGCCTGAACACTCAGGTTAATCCATACCTGTTGCCGGCTGCGTGCATCAATGGAACTTTTGCGGATAAAATAACCCGTAATGGATTCAGCGGGTTGTCCGCTCGCCTGCGCAATATATTGACGAATGCTGCGATCATCGGCAGCTTCTGAAGGCTTGAGCTTCAGCGAAATGGTTGTTTGCATACTGTTAGGTATTGATCCTAAAAAGCATTGATAGCAATACTTGTTGCTGTATTTAAAACGGGAGGTCGTCTACTACATCAGATGCCGGTGGCATATCATTGTATTCAACAAAATCACCGGCGCCGCCATCCTGACCCAGCTTCACGGCTTCCATACGCCAGGCATCCAGATTGGTGATATAATTCTCACGGCCATCCTTGGTCCATTTGGTTCCCTTCAGGTTAAACATCACTTTCACATCATCACCCAATTGAAAACGATCGGGCATGGCAGTCTTGTCCTGAACACATTGAAACTTTATATAATTGGTAATAACTCTGCCACCAATATCTTCGGATTTTTCAATCACGAACTCGCGTGTTTTAAAAGTTTCAGTGCGTTGAACAATATCAAATTTAGCTACCAGTTTACCGGTAATCTCGTACGACATGGGTTAGAATTTAAGAGACAAAATTAAGCTTAAAAATTTCCTTAAGCTTAAAAATTATCCCCGGTGGTATGAATATTATTGTACCTTACCAGTTGCAACCAACGACGCCATGTTCAGGAGAAAATTTTTATTTGCTGCCCTAATTATACTGCTTACATCCTGCACAACTTCTTATCAACCTGCCTCGCTGGCCTATGCGCAATACCGCATAGAAAAAACACTGCCTTCGGATTCAGCCATGACGGCATTGATACAACCCTATGCTGTTAATATTAATAGTGTGATGAACCGGGTGATTGGTACCAGTGCAAATAATTATTCGGTATCCATGCCCGAATGTGAAGTGGGTAATTTTATGGCCGATTGTTTCCGCGAGATGGCAGAAAAGAAATTCGGCCGCAAAGTAGATCTGGCTGTCATGAACAGAAGCGGCATCCGTTCATACCTGAGCAAAGGGCCGATTACAGTCGGTAAAGTTTTTGAACTGATGCCTTTCGATAACCTGGTGGTATTGCAGGCAGTAAAAGGAACGGTATTGCAGCAATTCCTGGATGTAACGGCTGCCGATGGCGGCTGGCCATTATCCCGCGGCTCCAGCCTCGTTATCCGGAATAAAAAAGCCACCGATATCATCATCAATGGGAAAGCACTGGATTTGAATGCAACTTATATAGTAGCCAATTCCGATTATATAGCCAACGGAGGCAGTAATTGTGACATGCTGAAAACCATTCCGCAGATAAGTATGGGATACCTCATGCGGGATGCCATGACTGAATATATTACTGCATTGACGGCTTCGGGTAAAATACTGGAACCAATCAAAGAAAACAGGGTAAGCAATGGCAATTAACCGGAGAACTTTTTTGACAAATACAGGTGCGGCCGTACTGGCATCCACCGTTTTACCGGCATTACCGGCAGAAGCGGCAGACAGTACCCGTAAACTCACCATCCTGCATACCAATGACGTACACAGTCGTATCGACCCCTTTCCCATGGACGGCAGCCGCAACCAGGGATTGGGTGGGGTAGCACCCCGGGCGGCCCTCATTGAACAGATCCGCAGCCAGGAAGAACAGGTATTACTGCTGGATGCCGGAGATATATTCCAGGGTACCCCTTATTTTAATGTGTATAAGGGTGAACCGGAAATCAAAGCCATGACAGCCATGCGGTATGATGCCGCTACCATGGGTAACCACGATTTCGACGGCGGGCTGGAAAATTTTGCCACCCAGTTGCAGCATGCGTCTTTTCCCCTGATCATCTGTAATTATGATTTCAGCGGTACAGTGATGGAAGGGAAGAGCAAACCTTACCAGATATTTCGCAAAGGCGACCTGAAGATCGGGGTACTGGGACTGGGGATAGAATTGGATGGACTGGTGCCCGATAACCTGACCGCCGGCACCCGTTACCTGGATCCGGTTGTGGCAGCCAATACTACAGCGGAAAAACTGCGGAAAGAAGGCTGTGATATGATCATCTGTTTATCACACCTGGGCGATAAATACAGCGAGAATAAGGTAAGTGATGAAATACTGGCCAAAGAGAGTTACGACATTGACCTGATCATTGGCGGCCATACCCATCGCTTTTTTGAGGAACCCCGGAAATATACCAATAAAAACGGGGGGGATGTGCTGGTGAACCAGGTGGGTTTTGCCGGTATACAGCTGGGCAGACTGGATTACCAGTTCAGCAGCGGGAGGAGAAAAAAACTCTCAAAAGCCCATACTGTGGTTGTAGGGAAAAAAACAAGGGAATAAAAAATTTTTTTTTCAACATAAAGTCTACATATTCGCACCCCTGTACCTATTTTTTTTCAACATTTCCACATGTGGGAAAAATAGGATAACTTGAAGGCAGCGAGGATGGACTTGTAGCGAAGAAAGAGAACACGTTAACTCATTATAAAATTCTTGGTTTTTGTATGGCTAAAAATGCTGAATCAGTTTGGAGCAATTGTTTGAAGATCATCAAAGACATTGTAGAATGGCAGCACTTTAAAACATGGTTTGAGCCCATTAGTCCTGTTGAGCTAAAGGGTAATGTATTAATGATACAGGTTCCCAGCCAATTCTTTTATGAATACCTCGAAGAGCATTATGTAAACCTGCTCGCTAAAACACTGAAAAGAGAATTAGGAAAAGAAGCCCGCCTTGAATACCGCATCATGGTAGACAGCGGACAAACCAACGGACGCAGCGGCTCCATGGATGTTCCTGCCAGTTCCATGAAAACCTACAACAACAATGAAATGAATTTTCCACTGGTCATTGATAATCCGGTGAAGAATCCATTTGTTATACCCGGTCTGAAGAAAATGCAGATCGATCCGCAGCTGAACCACATGTATACATTCGATTCCTTTATTGAGGGCGATTGTAACCGGGTGGCCAGGCGTGCCGGTAAAACCGTAGCCGAAAAGCCCGGAGCCAACTCTTTCAATCCCCTGGTTATATATGGTGGGGTAGGGTTGGGTAAAACCCACCTGGCGCAGGCGATTGGAAATGATGTCAAAAGACTCCATCCCGGTAAAGTGGTACTGTATGTGAGCAGTGAGAAATTCATCAACCAGTTTCAGGACCACAGCCGCAACAATGCCATCAATGATTTTATTCATTTCTACCAGCTGATTGATGTACTGATCATTGATGACGTACAGTTCTTCAGCCGGGCCGAAAAAAGTCAGGATGCCTTCTTCGCTATCTTTAACCACCTGCACCAGAGCGGTAAGCAGCTGGTACTCACGTCCGACAAACCACCCAAGGACCTCGATGGTATGCAGGAGCGTCTCCTGAGCCGTTTCCGTTGGGGTCTGAGCGCCGATCTGCAGGTGCCAGATTACGAGACCCGTATCGAGATCCTGGAGCGTAAAATGAAGAATGATGGCCTGGATATGCCCAAGGAAGTGGTGAAATACGTGGCCTATAATATCAATACCAATGTGCGTGAACTGGAAGGCGCCCTGATATCCCTGCTGGCCCAGTCGTCTTTAAACAAGAAAGATATTGATGTAGAACTGGCCAAGAAAGTGCTGCGCAATTTTGTGAAAACCAGCAGCAAGGAAATTACCATCGACGCCATCCAGAAAATGGTTTGTGAATACTTCGATGTACCCTACGATAAACTGCTGCAGAAAACCCGTAAGCGGGAAATCGTACAGGCCCGTCAGATTACCATGTACCTGGCCAAAGCCTTTACCAAGAACTCATTGAAGACCATTGGGGAGCATTTTGGTGGCCGGGATCATACCACGGTAATCCACTCCTGCCAAACAGTTAAAGACCTGATGGATACCGACTCTATTTTCCGGGAAAATGTCATGGAACTGACCCAGAAAGTACAGCTGGCGGCCATGTAAGTCCATTTTTAAGCAATAGCTGGAATATATTTTTAAACCTTCGTATTTACGGAGGTTTATTTTTTGGCAGATAACTGTTCACTGCCTATTTTTGCAGCCCTCGCTGAAAAGTGGGGAAAGGCTAAAATCAGCCCGGTGAGGTGGATGAGTGGCTGAAATCAGTAGTTTGCTAAACTGCCGTACGGGTTAAACTGTACCGCGGGTTCGAATCCCGCCCTCACCGCATCATCCGCCATTGCGTAAGCTAAGGCGGATCGTTTTTTAGAGACTGCAATCAGTCTCCGGAAAACCGGGAAGTAGCGCAGTCCGGTAGCGCACCTGGTTTGGGACCAGGGGGTCGCAGGTTCGAATCCTGTCTTCCCGACAAAAGACCTCAACAGTAATGTTGAGGTCTTTTTAGTTTATGGTTTTTAGTTTATGGTTTGGGGTTGGATTTTTTTTTCATGAACAGCTCCTGATTTTGGGATCAGTTAGTTATTTTTGATAGTATCATATGATACTATCATGAAGCCTCCTTATGATATTACATTGGCCATAGTAGACTTGTTAACCAGTATTGCTGAAAAACTGGGGTATATAACTGCTGCCCAACTCGAAGCACCCAAAGCTGCACTGCGAAAACAGAACCGCATAAAGACTATCCAGGCTTCTCTGGAAATTGAAGGTAATACACTAAATATTGATCAGGTAACAGATATTCTTGAAAACAAAAGAGTGATCGGACCACAAAAAGATATTCTGGAAGTACAGAATGCTATTAAAGTGTATGAGCAGTTCGACACATGGAAACCTATTTCACAGGCATCTTTCATGCAAGCACACGCACTATTAATGGAAGGATTAATACCCAAAGCCGGGAAATTACGCACAACATCTGTCGGTATTGCAAAAGGCAAAACCCTCACCCATATCGCTCCGCCAGCCAGTATGCTTAAAGCATTGTTGAATGAACTTTTTACTTATCTGCAAAAGGATAAAGATCCCATACTGATCAAAAGCTGCGTATTTCATTATGAACTTGAGTTTATACATCCCTTTACAGATGGGAATGGCAGAATGGGACGCCTGTGGCAGAATGTAATCCTGGCCAGTCAATATCCGATATTCGCTTATTTGCCTGTAGAGTCGATAATCAGGCAAAAACAAAAGGAATACTATGCGGCTCTTGCTCAATCGGACAAAAAAGGAAACTGTACAGTTTTTATCGAATTCATGCTGGCTGTTATCGATGAAGCATTAGCTGAGCTAATGCTAACACAAAGGCAGCCATTAACATCGGTAGAACGAATAGAATTATTCATCAAAAAATATCCAAACGACAACTTTACCCGTAAAGATTATATGCAGGTACACCAATACATATCTGCTCCAACAGCCAGCAGGGATTTAAAGGAAGCAATAGCCCTCGGAATAATTACAAAATACGGTGATAAAAACTTGACAAACTATAAGATTAAAAAAGCAAAAACGTAAAAATGGTAACTATTGCGCCCTTTCACCGCTTACTTTTCACCTTTCACTTTCTTTAATACACAAACACTTTCCCATTCACCAGCACTTCCTGCCGGGCTTCATCAAAAACAGCTTTATAACCCGTACGCGCTGCGGCATTGGTCATGATGGTGGCTATAGAATGATGATAACCCGCTTCCACCGGCGCATGGGTTTCCTGGCGACTGCGAATACATTCCATCCAGTTGCGTACATGGGCCGAAGTCAATGCATCACCACCGGTATTGGCCGATGCCACGGCAGGCGCAGCCACGGCCAGCGATTGGGCCGGCAGCAGGTTGGGCTGCATACCCATTTCATCGGCAAATCTTTTGTTCAGTCCGCCTCGTGGCGACACAGTATTGGTGATAAGATTCAGTTCACCTCCATTGGAATAATAGATCTCCGCAGGATTCTCATCGCCATTATGCATCCGCGAAGCAAATGTTACCTGGAAACCCGATGTGGGGTCATTGGCCGGACCATAGTCAAACACGGCCGTCATAGTGTCCCAGTTTTTCCGTCCGTCTTTCCACATATAAATACCACCATTGGCCACCACCGAGCGGGGATGATGCAGACCCGTGAACCAATGCACGGTATCAATCTGGTGACTCATCCACTGACCCGGCATACCCGATGAATAAGGCCAGAATAAACGGTATTCGAGGTATTTCCGGGCATCATAACGGTCTTTCGGACGGTTCATGAGAAAACGAGCCCAGTCGGTATCTTCTTCTTTCAATTGCTTCAACAGGGCAGGGCGGCGCCAGCGGCCGGGCTGGTTTACATTCCAGGTAAGTTCTACCATGGTAATAGGACCGAATTTACCCGAACGGATGAATTCATTGGCAGCATGGTAATTATTACCACTTCGTCTTTGCGAACCAATTTGTATGACGCGGTCACTCGCTTTGATGACTTTAAGTGCGGCGCGATTATCCTGCATGGTTTCAGCAAAAGGTTTCTCAACATAGGCATCGCAACCGGCACGCACGGCTTCAATGGCATGAAGGGCATGCTGAAAATCTGCCGTGCCAATGAATACGGCATCCACCAGTTTCTTGTCATACATTTCTTCATTATTGCGACAGGCAACAATATCATGCCCCATTTTACCCCTCCAGAAAGCCGCACCTTCTTCTCTTCTTTGCTTCCAGATATCGGATACCGCTACAAAATCAAAATTCAGTTCTTTATGGTGATGCAGGAAACAAGGTGCGTGCGATAAACGGTGCCGGTCGGAGAAACCCACAGCGCCCACACGTACCCGGTCATTGGCCCCCAGGATATTCCTGTAACTCCTGGCACTGAAAGCATGGGCACCCAGGTATAAACCAGTGCCCGTGAGCGCGGTTTTTTTGATGAAATCCCTGCGTGATGATGACATGATGAATTGTTTTGGTGAACAATGATATCAGCTACTACCAATGTAAGGTTTTGATCTTGATACTTCTGTAAGCAACGGCATCGCCATGGTCCTGTAGGAGAATATGTCCTTCCGGCGCTTCTCCAAAATCCTTCCACACTACATACTTACTGATGGCAACCAGATCGCGGTAAGCTTTGGAACCACGGATATACTCCAATACTTTTACCCCGTTCAGATAATGCTCTACTTTATGATTGGGGTACACAATGATTCTGCCTATATTCCACTGACCAATGGGGCGCAGGAAACGGGTTTGTTTATCGGCAGGAATCAGGTCATACAAAGATGCCAGTGTACGGTTACCATTCCTGCCCAGTTTAGCATCGGGGTGTAAAGTATCATCCAGTACCTGGTATTCGAGACCAATGGCAGAACCCTGGCTGTTCTCCGCCAGCGTAACAAAATATTTCACGCCGCTGTTGGCACCCGGACTCAGTTTAAACTCAAAAGAAAGATCAAAAGCAGCATATACATCATTGGTGACAATATCACCGCCATTGCGGGCTTCCTTACCATCAGATCCCAGTACACGAATGGTATTGTTGTCAATAGCCCAGCCCTGTTCGGGAAATGAATTGCTGCGGGCCGACCGCCATCCTTTATTTGTTTTACCATCAAAGAGTAAACGCCAGCCATCTTTTTGCTCGTAGCTGTTCAGGTAATTGGGAACAAAATTGGCTACATATACATTGGCCGGGAAAGGAGTAGACTTCATGCCGGCAGTTTGTATGCGAACATTCTTAAAACATACTTTTTTACCGGCCTGCTCGGGCCCTTTCACCGAATGAACCTGCAAACCAATGAAACCTTCTGCATCCAGTGTGTCAACCACATAAGCAGCAGCCACACCATTTACCCAGGTACGCATTTCATTGCCAATACATTCAATCCGGAAATGATTGTATGCATTCTTTTTGTAAGCCTGTTGTGCGGCGGGATTCAATTGCATGGGGTATAACCATTCCCTGCGTCCCTCATCATAAATACCACCGGTCCATCTGCGTGGGGTAGGGTCTACCTCACACTGACGACCATATACCTTTCCTTCGCCATTAAAAGCCTGCGGGTCGAAATGACTCCTTACCTGTATACCGGAATTGCCATCGGCATCTTCCACCCATATATCGGCTTCGAGAATGAAGTCGCGGTAGGTTTTTTCTGTTACGAGAAAAGTATTTCGGGAATTGGCAACGGTGCGTCCTACGATAATGCCATCTTCAACACTGTATTCAGCGCGGCCGCCTAATTTTTTCCAGCCCGAGAGGTCTTTACCATTAAACAGGTTTTGCCAGCTTCCGGCAGAAGATTGTGCGGCAGCCCAAACCGAACCCGCCAGCAGGAGGGAGAGGGTGATGAAGGATTTTCTCATGTGATATGGCGATGGTTGTCTACTCCAATATACGGATATGTGGGGAAACGTCACAGTCAAAAGTCAAAAAGGAAGAACACTGTTTTCACATTTGGCCTTTCATCTTTCACAGTTTATAAAAGGTAATCAATAAACCAGTTGGGTATTTCTGATGAATCTATGGTTAGGGTAACGCTGTTCCCGCCGGTAATTTCGGCCAGGAGTTTTGAATTCTTGCCTGAATTGTCAAATAAAAAAGCCCGGTCGGTGTTTGCCACAGCCTGTTTTAAGTGTTCCAAACTTTTATAGTATCGTTTTTTGATGATATCCGGATTCACATCATGGCCTTTTTGTGCACGCCTGATTTGTACACGGTTGATATTGATGTCGGGGTCATTGGTGGCAATATAATAGAGGTAGACCCGATAACCTTTTTGCTGAGCCAGTTCCATAAACGAAACTTTACCAGCATGACTCATAACGGTTTCATAAGTAAATGAAAGTCCATTTTCCAATAAAGTCTGCCGGAAAAATTCAGCAATATCTGCCGCGATATAAGAATTGATGTCCTGTCCCTCTTTCATGCAGAGAAAGCCGTCCTCTACATAGAAAAGTTTCCAGAGATCCGGCTGGTTGAGTTTAAGAGGTGCAAAGGTTGACTGGCGAAAAAAATCTTGTATTGCGGTTGTGGTAACCGAAAGCTCGAAAGGCTTAAGTTCTAACCGGCGCGATTCTCGGAAAGCCGCCTCAATATCATCGGCATTCACGTATACACCAAAAGAATACTGGTTTCTCAAGCCCAGAATAATCGTTGTTTTACCGGAACCATTTGGCCCGGCAAAAACACGCATTCTTTTAACCCTGCTCATTGCTTAGGGTGAAGCTTTGCGGGATATGAATATGGGGGCGCGGAGGCAGGTTGCGAATAAATTTTTTCTGTTTGCCCCGGTTGATTTCATACAATGCACCATCTTCTTCCACCAATAATGGCACTTCGGTTTCCTGCGCTTTCTCAAATGCTTTGAAAAGCGTTCGCACTACCACAACAGCTAATGCTCCGGTAGCCAAAGTTTCCAGTATATTATTCTCCTTTTTCACATACCAAATTTAGTAAAAATTTCGCACAAGCTTTCGGCTTGCGAAAATGGGCAATCTGATTGATAATCAAGGGAAAATTGAAAGGCGAAAGGTCAAAAGGAAGAACACTGCTTTCACATTTGACCTTTCACTTTTCACTCCCCTCACACAACTGTCACCACTTTCCCTGCCCCCACATATTTGCTTTCCTTCACCAGCACATCGGTAATACGGGTACCGAAGCGGAGTCCGATGGCAATGCAGAGGCCATAAGCTTCCTTTTGTTTGCCGGGTGAAGGGAGTTTAAGTTCAATTTGCTGTGCTTCCAGTGCATTGGCGGTAAAATGCCAGGGGCTCTGAAAATCGCGGATCAGGGCATTACCCACCGGGGCATAAGATCCTTTATCGCTGGCATGCCAGTCGGGGATCCAGCCCGCGGTTACTACCAGACTGAACAGTGATTGTCCGCTTGCAGGGAAAAAAGTTTTGTCGGGATTCAGTGCTGGTATATCAACCTGTATGATACCCGTTGTACGGGATGCCTGCACCTGAATGGGGCCGGGGATCATTTGTTCCAGGCTGGTTTTGCGGTTAAGCTGAAACCCTTGCAGCAAATAATCATGCTGCGAAAACAGAATGGAACGGAAACCGGTTTCATGCGCTTCATCACAGCCCTGTATTTTTTTGATGATAGCTGTGATCGGTGCCGAAATGTTATGATCGGCCACTACCCGTAACTGCTCCAGCAGGGTACGGAATGCACTACCCGCCTGCGTAGCTCCGCTGAACTCATTATTCAATGCCCTGGTTCGGGCAAATACCGGCGATCGCTTGACTTTATTGCGACTCGGTCCGCCTTTGACCCGTAAAATGGTTTTGCTGATACCGGTCCGCCGGTAAGCCGATAAACTGCCCAGTTTGCCCTCGAATCCGAAAGGTCCTGCTAAGGTTGCCATAAGTGTTGGTTTTATGGTGAATCAATCCTTGGGGGCAGATTGTAAATACTAATATATGTAAAAATTTACCATAAA
>JAACZQ010000026.1 GCA_009996675.1 Chitinophagaceae bacterium | reverse complement strand
GCTTTTTTGTTTTATACCCTTTTAAAGATCTAAATAAAAAGAATGCAGCCCTGGCATCCCCACAGTACTGTGGGGACGGGTTCGAGTCCCGTCCATTCTATTGTGGGGATCCGCAGAAAATCTCAACTACATAAATGAATGCTATTTTAGTATATGCCATATTACGTATACATCATCCAAAGCGAAGTAGACGGCAGTTACTACAAAGGATTTTCTGAAGATCCATCTCGTCGACTAATTCAACACAATGAAGGCACAACATTGAGTACCCGCCATCTATTACCCTGGAAGCTAGTATATGTTGAAGTTTTGAATTCAAAACAAGAAGCACTGTTGCGAGAAAAGAACCTTAAAAAGGCGACCAGGGAACGTTTAGAAGCGCTGATAGGCCATTCCAAAAATATAGTCTCCGATTTCCTGTAAATCAAAAAGAATACGCCCTGTACTCCCCATAGCATTGTGGGGATCCGCAGAAAGTCTCACAGCAATGTGGGACTTTTTTGTTTTATGGCACGTTGTAAATCGTGACTTGCAGCATGTATACCTGTTATCGCTTCGCATTGCTTTTGTTTAAGTGAATGAACATCATTTTCTTATGGCTCTTTCCCCCCTGCTCCCTAATCCGACGCTGCCTAACGGATCAAAACTAATAGCCAAAATCAGCCAAATAACCTTGTACACCTTGTACAAGCCTTACTAACCGTATGATAGTCAGGATAAACTTGTCTAAATATTCATCAGTTCATCGGTTCAATCAACCCAAACCCTTGTACCCATCGGTTATTCACCGGACAAGGACCTTAGACGGACCGTACACGGAGCGCTCCCAGGCACTGATTCATCGATTGTTGATCGGTTGTGCTCGGTTCTAAGCGATCAATCATCGGTTACAAGCGCTGCAGAACCGATGACACTAAGGTCCGTCTAAAGCCCTAGTCTGATCCGGAACCGATCAGTCAGCGAAAACAAATAAGCCGACATACCGGAACACCCTTAGTATGAGGCGCTTACCGCAATAGAATGGTAAGGGGATCATAGGCGGAAACCCGAAGGATCCATAGGCGAATAGTAGGGGATCAACGGAGAGGCATCGGACTTGTATCGGACTTATAACGGACTTGCATCGGAGTCATAAGCCACATTTGATATTTATTTATAATACGAATAATATCCTGGGTTTGCCATTGTCCATTTAATATTTAAATTTACTCATATGCGAAACATACTTTCGTCGAACTATCTATTGGATTAGGATTGGTGAAAGAGTTCGATTATTTATGAGTTGGCTGCAACTTAAAAGATAAAAAATCACTTATGTACGAGATCGTTAAAAAGAAGAGTACACTTGTTAGAATTGCCTATGGGATTATTATTGTAATGCTGATTTCAGCGATCATGAAAGTGGTTTTTAAAGTACCTCCGATTAGTATCGATAGCCAGCTCATGGAAGTTGCTAAAGAAATTAATAAACATGCTCCTATTCCGCTTGACAGTATAACTAAATTGGACAATGTCATCGCGTTGTCTGGACAGACGCTTCAATATAATTATTCAGTCGCTGTTGATAAAGAGAATCTCGACACAACAGTGCTGAAGGAAGCTGTTTCCAAAGCATTAATTAATGCAATAAAAACAGATCCAAAAGCCGTATACTTCCGGGAAAACAAAGTGAACTTTCAGGCCAAATATGTTGATAAAAACGGGATATATGTGTGCTTGCTGAAAATAAATAATTCACAGTACTAATAGTGCGACAAAAAGCTGCCGCTAACAGTGGTTTTGCAAAAGTTGGGCAACAGCATATCGGGTTTGCAATGGCCAACTGTGTGCACCGAACAGGCGTAGTCAGTAATAGGATCTCAGATGGTTCAACTTTGGCAAAATCTTTAACGTTAAGCATATTGTATGATAACCAAACTACTCATTGTAACCATTACAGTTTTGGGGCTTGCTTCTTGCAGCAACAATCGCTCAAAAGAGCAGCTAAAACAGGAAACACCTAAAGCCTTGGAAGACAAAAGCTCTTCTTACGAAATAGTTTCGGACCGGAGTTATGACGATTTGGTCGAAAGCCTTTATCAGGAACTAGTAAGCAAAGACATTACGTTGAAAAAGCTGGAAGACAAGATCAATGAGCTCAATAAAAGCAAAAGTGACAGTACAAAATTATTTAACAAATTCAACGGAAAGAACCAGTCCTATTTCATTTCAGCGAGCAGAAAAGTGTCAGCCATCAAAGACAGTGTATTAAGAAACAAAATAAACAGTCTTTTATCGGCTCAATTGGAACATTACAATTCAAAGGTTGTAAGACACAATGAACTTTTAAAGCTCATTGAAACCAAACAAATGACCATTTCAGACCTGCATAATGTTTTAAAAGTTGTCAGGACTTTGCCCCTGATCGATAAATATCAAAGGGATAATCTTCCAAACACAAGATCGCTTGAAGGCTATCTGAAACAGCAAGACGAAACACTAAAAATTGCCGATACCGTTTCAAAAAACTAATTGCTTCTATTTCCTAGTGAACGAAAAAAGCTACTATCATTAAGTAGTAAAAATTGGCCGAATCATACAGCTTCAGCTAATTAAGATTGTCATTGGGAAGCAACCCGCCACAGGAGGATTCTAACTGGGATCACCGATTAATCAACCTTTGCAAAGCCTTTAATGCAATGCGTTATTAAGATTGGTACTGATGGATCTGGAAGAGGATAGGAATTCCTTGCCCGAACGCAATTTTGAAACCAAATTTCAAGGTATTGTATCCCAAGGGAAGCTATATCCAAAGGTCCGTAGGAGACATTTCGTCTCATGAGAAGAAGAAAGACTAATACCCGATATTCATTAACCAAAACCTGCTAAATTTGAAATATGAGCAATATCAAGCTTTTTGAAAGCAGGCAAATACGGTCAGTTTGGAATGAGACTGAACAGAAATGGTATTTTGTAGTGACAGATGTTGTTCAGGTATTAACAGACTCACCCAATCCAACAGATTATATAAAGAAAATGCGTAAGCGGGACGAATTGCTTTCGAAAGGGTGGGGACAACTTGTCACCCCCCTTTCAGTTGACACAGCCGGAGGAAAACAGCAATTAAATTGTGCCAATGCTCATGGGTTATTGCGAATCATTCAATCCATCCCATCTCCCAAAGCTGAGCCATTCAAATTGTGGTTGGCGCAAGTTGGCTCTGACAGATTAGACGAAATTGAAAACCCTGAATTGGCCACACAACGAACAAGAGAGCTATACAAACTTAAAGATTATCCGGATGACTGGATAGAGAAAAGGATGCGAAGCATTGCCATTCGTGAAGAACTAACGGAAGAATGGAAAAACAGAGGCGTGAAAGAACAAAAAGATTATGCTATCCTGACAGCAGAAATTTCAAAAGCTACTTTTGGACTAACCCCTTCCCAACATAAAAAAGTAAAAGGTTTAAAAAGTCAAAATCTTCGTGACCACATGAACGATCTTGAATTGATTTTTTCAATGCTGGGCGAAGCTTCTACCACTGCAATTGTGCAAACAAAGAACCCAAAGGGGTTTATTGAAAATAAAATTGCAGCGAAGCAAGGTGGTTCAGTTGCTGGCAAAGCAAGACGAGACCTTGAAATAAAAACAGGTAAAAAGGTTGTGTCATCCGAAAATTATTTACCTGAACAAAAAAAGAACAAACAAATAGCTAAAGGGAAAAAGAAATAATCCCTGGTGAAAAAGTTTATAACAACTTTTAAGTATAGTACTACACGCTGAACGTCTTTATTTCCGGCACTCACTTCGCAAAACTTATTCGGTCACACAAAAAGATATTTTGTAAAATATCCCTTCTGAGCAAAACAATACTGCTTTAATCTCCCACACATTATCTTATATGGTATACGACCTCATCCGTCCGAAGCATACAAACTCACTCATTTCAACGCATCAAACAAAATCTCTACCGGATGCAATGCCTGCCTGGCCGTACCATCTTTGATCTGGTGGCGGCAGGAGGTTCCCGCTGCGGCAATAAGGGCATCTGCGGGCAGTTTGCGTACGGTGGGAAATAACACCAGCTCCCCTACTTTATTGGATACCTCAAAATGCTCTTTCTCATACCCGAATGAGCCGGCCATACCACAACAGCCTGATGGGATAACCTGTACAATATAGTTGGCAGGAAGACTCAGCATATTGCTGCTATAGTGTTGTGATGACAGGGCTTTCTGGTAACAATGACCATGTATGGCCACCAGTCGTTTTTCTGTTGTAAAGGAATCGCTGCTGATGTTTCCACACGCAGCTTCCTGGGAAATAAATTCTTCGATGGTAAAAGTATTCGCTGCTATTTTTTTGGCTGTTTCCCGGTTATCGGGGGTGGCCAGATCAATATATTCATCCCGCAAGCTTAACACAGCAGAGGGTTCTACGCCAATAAGCGGGGTATGGGTGGTGGCAACAGCTGCCAGTAAGGGAATATTGGTATTGATGATCGCTGCGGCCTTCCGTACCAGTCCTTTCGACAGATAGGTTCTTCCGCTTTCCAGGTGATGGGGGATGATGACTTCATAACCCAGTGCTTCCAGCAGGAGAATCGCTTTCTGACCAATGGCAGCATCGTAGTAATCGGTGAACTCATCGCAGAAAAAATATACCTGCTTACCGGAAGCCTGGTTGGCGGGGGTATGTTTTTTCCACCATTGCCTTAAGGTAAAACCGGGCAGCAGGGGCATGGATCTGTGGGGATGAAACCCAACCAGCCGATTGGCAGTTGCGCGCAGGAATTTCTGGCTGTAAATAAAATTGTATACCGGAGCAAAAGCACTGGCCAGTTTCATCTGGCTGGTGAAATTACCAATGAGTTTTGCGCGGGTGGGTACGCCTTTTTTATCGTAGTACTGCTGCAGGAATTCTGCCTTCATTTTGGCAACATCCACACCCGAGGGACATTCTGTTTTACAACCTTTACAGCTGAGGCAGAGATCCATCACTTCCTTGATTTCTTCGTGTACCAGGGGTTCGGGATCATGCTCATTGCTTAAATATTGTCGCAACACATTGGCCCTGGCGCGGGTGGTATCTTTTTCATTCCGGGTGGCCATAAAACTGGGGCACATGGTTCCTCCGGTCATTTCACTGCGCCGGCAATCGCCGGAGCCGGAACATTTTTCAGCCAAACGCAACAGGCTTTCCTGTTCGGAGAAATCGAAATGGGTTTTTACTGTCGCTGCCCGGCCATCCGTTTTCATACGCAATGCCGTATCCATCGGTGCCGTATCGATTATTTTGCCTTTGTTGAAAATATGTTGCGGATCGAAGAGTTGTTTGATCTGCCGGAACAGTCCATATACTTCTTCCCCCATCACCGCAGCAATATATTCACCCCGCAAGCGCCCGTCGCCATGTTCTCCGGATAATGAGCCATTGTATTTTTTCACCAGCTCCACTGTTTCGGCGAGGATGGTTCTGAACAGCTGTAATCCCGCTGCTGTTTTGAGGTTGATCATGGGTTCTACGTGCAGCTCCCCTGCGCCTGCATGTGCGTAATAAGAAGCGCGCACCCCATGTTTATCCAGCATGGCCTGCAGGTCGGTTATATAATCGGGCAGTTCATAGGGAGATACCGCGCAGTCTTCAATCAGGTTTACCGGCTGAATATCGCCGGGTTCATTACGCAGTAATCCCAATCCCGCTTTACGTACATCCCAGGCATATTTGGTTTCCTGGTTGTAGAGCACGGGGAAAGCGTATCCGTAACCCTGTTGTTTTAAATCATCAATCAATCTTATGGCCTGCTGTGTAACGGCTTCCCGTGTGTCGGCCATGAATTCCACCATCAGTATGGCCCCGGGATCTCCTTCAATAAAAAAGCAGTTCTTTTTGTATTCAGGATGTTTGCGGGTATAATTCATGATGAGCCGGTCTACCAGTTCAGAAGCCATGGGCTGGTGTTGCAGGGCTGTTATATTGGCCCGCAGGGATTCATCCACGGAAGTACAATGCACACAGACCAATGCGGTTTCTTTCGGCGGCAGGTCTATCAGACGCAGCCGGGCGGCCGTGATAATCATCAGGGTTCCCTCCGATCCGGCGATCAGTTTACACAGATTGAAGGGTTCACCCTGCGGCGAGAAAGGCTGCATGGCAGCCAGGCTATCCAAGGCATAACCTGTATTGCGACGGCTAACGGTTTTCTTAGGAAATCGCTGATCAATAACCCGCCGATTGTTTTCATCGGACAGCATTGCCTGTAAACCGTCGTATATTTTTTGTTTGAACGGACTGTAGTCATTCCCTTCCAGTTCTTCTTCGCCAAATACCACTTCTGTTCCATCGCTTAAGATGGCTTCTACGGCTAAGAGATTGGTTCTGGTATCGCCCCAGACAATGCTGTGCAGGCCGCAGGAATTATTGCCAATCATACCCCCGATCATGGCCCTGCTGGAGGTAGAAGTTTCCGGACCGAACATGAGACCATGGGGTTGCAGGTGTTTGTTGAGATCATCCCGGATAACGCCGGGTTGTACTTTCACCCATTTTTCGTTTGCATTGATCTCAATGATATCGGTAAAATATTTAGACATATCCAGGATCAACCCATTGCTCACGACCTGTCCGGCCAGTGAGGTACCCGCGGTCCGGGGTACGAGTGTTACCTGGTGGGCAGCTGCAAACTGTACCAGCAGTTGAATATCGTCTTTGTTTTTAGGTAAGGCAACGGCTACGGGTTTCTCCTGGTAAACAGAAGCATCTGTAGCATAAGCCAGTAATTGAACCTGGTGGGCGGGTGAGGCATCGTAAAACAATTCACCGGCCAGCCGGGCCGACAGCTCTTGAAAGTAGTTTTCCATCTGTTTGCATTGACATCCACTTACTCATCCAACTAAAACAGGGCTGCATGAAAAGCGGTGATCCGGGGGCTAAAGTTACTATAGTTGCTGTTGCAGGCAGTGATAAATTTCCTGTCATTCGGTTGTACATACAAGCACAAATCGCACAACAAACGGACCATCGGGAGTAGCAATACCGGTTATGATTTCGCTAAAGGCTTAGTAAGGAATGGCTGGTATATCAGGCTATGTTCATGGCAATGAGGCAGGGCCAAGTAAAGTGGATAACAGCATTGATTCAATCTTTTTTGGCGGGTTTAGTGGTGGCAGCTTTCTGTTGTTTGTTGCAATAGCTGAAGGCTTTTCCGATGAGGCTGGTATAAGCTGTTCCCCGGAATTCCTGAGAGGAGCCATCGGTTTTATGAAAGAGGGTCAGGATAAATGTTTCCTGGTCTTCCATCGAAAAATCGGCATGATAGTGCTGTAGAATGGCTTTTAGTTTGGTGGTATTACGCATAAAAAAACGGCTCTTTTCCCGCTGAAAACGGGCATTAAGGCGTCGGAAAATTACAGTCAAAATCTTTACAAAAACCGATTCTCCCCGGGAGAAAATGGTAAAACCCTTGCACAGAAGCCGTTCCGGGGGAGGTTATCCCCGTTTTACGTGGGGAACTGTGCATAAAAAAAGCGGTTTTTTCAGGGCGATTCCCAATAGAAAAAAGGAGATTTGAATGCAAAGTTGTTGTAACTTGTTGCAATCATTCTATTACTAACCCATAAATGCTAAAACACCATGGCAAAAGCCGCTAAGAAAGCTGCTAAAAAAGCAGCCCCCAAAAAAGCAGCCGCTAAGAAAGCTGCTCCTAAAAAAGCCGCCAAAAAGGCTGCTCCTAAAAAAGCTGCGAAGAAAGCTGCTCCCAAAAAAGCTGCTAAAAAAGCTGCCAAGCGTAAACCAAATGCTGCTTTCATGGCTCCTATGAGCCCCAGCGCTACACTGGCTGAAGTAGTAGGTAGCAAACCGCTGCCCAGAACCGAGATCGTTAAAAAGATCTGGGATTACATTAAAAAGAATGGCCTCCAGGACAAGAAAAACAAGCGTATGATCAATGCAGATGCCAAACTGAAATCACTGTTCGGCAAAGCACAGGTATCTATGTTTGAACTGGCAGGTATCGTAAACAAGCACGTGAAGAAATAATCTTTCGGTGTTTACAACCGTATTCCACGGTTCAACGCTTTTGAAAACCCCTTATTGGGGTTTTCTTTTTTTATCACTGTTCTTTCTCTTTCTTCACCGGCGTGATTTTATAATCGCCATTACCAATACCTTTCACACCCCTTGATTTTTTGGCAGTTGTATCAACCAGGCTGCTGACCGTATTGGGTTTACCGGTTACCACAGACTGTTGGCTGGTATTGGGTACTGTATTTGTCTGGGGTTGCTGCAGGGCTTCCTGTGGTTGCTGTATTTCATGGACCGGCTGGTTCTCCGGTGGGGTATTTGCTGCGCCGGTGCTATGGGTCTGACCGGAAGCTTCCGGTGGCGGACCCTCCATGGGTATATCGGCCTTGGAGCGAATCAGCGTTGTTGTTTCGGCCGGAGTTGCGATGCTGTCGTGGGTGATGGTTGAAACAGTATTTTGTTGTGCGGGTGCAGGAATATAGGTAGATGGTTTAGAGGGTTTGAGTAAATACAGACCAATGAGTGCGGCCATCAATGCAGTTAGGAACCACTGTCCGGGTGCAGAGAATCCGGGTAGCTTACCGCCACCATTGCCGCCGGCATCCTGCTGGGGCATATCCAGGTTCAGCTGTTGCTCAATCCTGGCCCAGATGGCATCGGCCATATCGGGCACGGGAATCTGCTCCAGGCTACCGGCAATCCATTCTTCGTATGTGGTTCTTTGATTCATATCAGGTTACTAATGCGAGTGCTTTTTGTAATTGTTTTCGCGCTTCGCTGAGGTGCCATTTGGATGTCCCTTCACTGATCTGCAATTGTTCTGCAATCTCGCGATGGGTATATCCTTCCACAGCATACAGTACGAATACGGCATGGGTAGCCGGGGGTAATTTCTGGATCAGTTCCATCAATTCATCTACCCCCATTTTTTCCAAAGCGCGGTTATCTATGGCAGGTTCAGCCATCGTTTCCAGTTCTACGGCTTCACTGAACCGGGTGCGGGATTTAATATGATCGAGCCCTTCATTCACCACAATTCGTTTGATCCATGCATGCAGTGAGCCTTTCGCCGGATCGTACTGGTGAATATGTTTGAAGATTTTTACAAATGCCTGGCTCATGATATCGGCGGCATCCAGCTCATCACGGGAATAGCGCATGGCAATGGTCATGGCAAAGCGGTAGAAATGCCGGTACAACATTTCCTGGGCCTTGCGCTTATTCGCCACACAGTCGCGCAACAAGAGTTCAATATCAGCTGCCGTTAACTCCATTAACGATCACTCAAACGGTCTTTGTCCTGTTCCACATCCTGCATACGCTTCAGCATAATGGCAGAAGAAACGGCTGATAGAATAATTTTTTCGGAAGCTTCGAGATTATTGGCCAGCCAGATCTGGTTATCCATCAGGTCAATCACACCTACTACCCCATCGTCCCAGCGCAATTCATAACCAGTGAGGATTGGCCCGCCCAGCACTTTCTGCTCCTTACCCGAGCGGGATACGATTTTGGAGAGATACAATCCCCTGATCTCTACTTTCTCTTTGCCATTGGTTACATAACCCATTTCTTTCACGGGCGCTTTTCCGTCGTACTGATTGACCATCACCAAGGACCAGGCATCTCCCTTATTGAAATTCAATGGTACAATCGTAGCATTGAACGCATAATCCCATTGCTGCGTTTTGGTCAGGTTATCCAGCCAGGCCAGATTGGTTTTGTATACAATTTGCTTTTCACTGAATTTTTCCTGCGCAAATACTTCTGCAACCAGTCGGGCATCCTGAATGGTATACTGAAACCGATTCCGCTGCTTTACACTGGCCTTATCGGAGTAGATATTAAACGCACTCAATACAATATCTTCCGGCTTCAGGCTGAAACGGGTAAACTGACTATTGCCCGTAAAATCCCATCCACGTTTTACGGTAGATGTTACGTAAGTACCGAAACTCAATTGCTGGTTAAACATCCAGCCATTCAAGCCCTTTACTTTCATGGATGTAGCTTCCTGGCTGAAGGCTTCCGGCACAGCTACTTTTACGCTGGCACAGGAGCAGATGAAGCAGGCGATGCTAATGATATATATAATCTTTTTCATACAATTTGTAAAACTATTCCCGGGAAAATGAACGGGGAAGCATTTCCCCGTTCATGGGTAATTAATAATGATAAGTGGTTTTGGTGGTGTACAGGATCTGACCGGAGTTATGCCCCTTGTGATCCTTGAGTACCGATACAGGATAACCTTGTGCATCATAAGTATAGCGCAGGTTTACCGGATCTGTTACCGGATAAGCACCGGAATAATCTTTCTGTGACCAGTTCACATTATTCCGGGACGATCTGCCGAAATTGAAATCGGGCCAGTTGAGGTGAACATAGGGATTGATCTGATCATCATACGCATATCTTCCCAATTCATTCTGGTGCAGGTCGTTGGTAGCAGCACCCGATACCAGGTTACCGTTTACAAACATCATATTGTAGGTGAGTTCGCGGTTATTGTGACTGTAGCGGTATAGAATACGCACATCTACCCTTCCATTGGTACCCGGTGTATAGTGAACCGTAGCGCTGGTGGTAATGCCACCGGCTTCCTTACGCATAGCGGTAATTTTTCCCTGCTGATCGCGGGTAAAGAAAATATTTTCTACCAGTCCGCCTTCCACATCTACTTTCCGTATCTCAGTAACCCGATTTCCTGCATAAATGAGGTGTTCCGTCATGGTATGTTCCGGTGCTCCGTCTTTTTTACGCTGGTAATATTTTACAGCGGTTAACTGCCCGTTGTTACCATACTGGTATTCACTCTTGCTTTCATTGCGGTAAGCACCTTCTACCCACACCGCTGTAATCTCGTATTTCAGTTTTTTCACCGCAGCAGCGCCACCCATCTGGTACAGCATGCCGGGCTGAATATTGTCCCTTTCCAGGGTCATTTCATCGGTCTGTCCCCATTTGGTGAGCTTGAACTGAAAGCGAATATGACGGGCATCGAGGTTCAGGTCATTTTTACCCGGTTCCAGCTGAATGGACCGTACATAAGGCTTGTTACTGCTGTCCCAGGTAGTCAGGTCCAGTCGCGCAGGCACCTGATCGTATACCAGGTCACCAACCCGAATCACCGCCTGTAATCCGATGGTAATGATTTGCGCGGCAGGAATATCTGGTTTTACAATTGTGTCCGATGGCTGCTGGGGCTGTTGAGGCACAGGTGGTATGCCGGGCTGAACCAGGTCTTTCTTGGTACAGGAAGCCAGGGCCAGTAAGGCTACCAGGACATATACGTGCTGTTGAATGGCTTTTTTCATTGTTTTCATTTTATGGTTATCATGCTTGTATAATAAGAGTACCCCGGGTGAACCCAAAAGGGTTGGGTAAGTCTTTATCCATTAACTATACTTTAACATTTCGGGCCGATGCATAAAAAAGCCCCCCACCAGCTGGCAGGGGGCTAAACAAGGGCTATGGATAAGCTTTTAGCGCACTTTGAGCAGGGTAATCAGTTTGCGATGCTGACCCTGTACCAGTTCGGTATAATAAGTTCCGGGCAGGAAGCTATGACCGATTTGTATGGTAGAACCAACCTGTACCTGGGCCTTGCTTTCTACCACACGGCCGGTAGCATCCATCACCCTTAGCTGTACAGGCGCCTGTGAACGGCCTGTAATTTTCAGGGTGAAATAGGTTGTACTGGGGTTGGGCATGACTGCTACTTCCAGGTCCTGCTGCGAGGGACTATCATCCGTTGCAGCCAAAGCGGTACCGGTATAAGCTGTACTGGCCACAGTAGCGGGGTTACTGCAATTGTAACTGCTCCAGGTTGCATTGGTAATCGTACTTTTTATTTTTTCAGCAATGAAGCGACCTACCATATTCACATTGGTTATGGTGGTTACCGTTCTGCCCTTATCGTCAGACACCAGGCTTAATACACCATTGGGTATATAAATATTGGCTACTACACTGATATTGGTTCCGGTTACCGTAAAGGTTTCTTCATCCTTATTGTTATCACCCATATAGAATGTTACCTGCTGGTTATCGGGGTTGATGCGTGTATAGGCACCCACTGTTACTTTACCATTGACCCTGATGCTGCTACCGGCTGCAAAGCGTAATTCGGTAAAGCTGCTGCTACCTTTATCAATATTCAGGTTGGCAATATCCAGTGATGCCGCAGTGAAACGAACTTTGGCTCCCGCTTCAATGCTGATGGTGCCAAACAATGATCCATTAATCACCACATTCGCACCCTTACGCACCGTAAGGCTGGCATAATTACCATTCAGTGTGGTCGTACTATTGGCAGCAACCGTTGCATTGGGCAATGATTTGGTACTGGTATTGTTGTACTGCATCACCGGTAATGCAACTGTAGCTGGCGCCAGTATGGTACTGGCTATGTCGATATTGGAACCATTGCGTGTAACGCGGGGCGCTTTCACAAAAGCACCGGTGGCATTCACCGAACTATTGTTTTCAAAACTGGCAGTACCGCCGGCATTCATCACACCCAGACTTCCGTTAAGCAGCTTGTTGCCATTACCCAGGTTTACCTGTGTATAACCCAGCAGTGTATAATTCACGGCAAACTGTTGCTTATTGTACGTGTAGCTGGCAGGAGCAGAACTGCATCCGGCTTCATTGGTCGTAACCAGATTATACACACCATCCGGTTGTGTCAGTCCCAGTCGGAGTATAGCATCGGTAGATACTACGGTATTACCTTGTTTCCAGCTATACGTGCTACCACCGGCAGCAGTCAGGTTTACGGTATTACACCATGCTTCGGTTGTTATGGTGAAAGAAGCGGATGGCAATGCGGACACCTGCACGGTATAACTGATGGATTGGGTATTATTGTTGTTATCACGGGCAATAATCGTAACGGTTGATTGTCCGATATTGAAGCTACCGCTTGCGTCTGCACCCTCACCGCTGCGGGTGGTTGCACCGGTAACGGTATAACTGTATCCTGCAATACCACAATTATCGGTAGCGACAGCAGCCGGTACGGTATACTGACCGGTACCATTGCTACAGAACTGCTGATTGGCTACCGCTGTAAATACAGGCAGTTCATTATCCACCACCGTGATCCGCTGTGATAAAGTATCCTGATTGCCATGTACATCGGTTACCGTCCAGATGATGGTAGTGATACCAATGGGGAAGAAAGAAGATGTAGCATTATTGGTAATGGATGCAATACCACAATTATCTGTGGCAGCGGGCAGTGGCAGATTAATGGTTGCACCACAAACACCTGCATCATTCAAGCGGCTGATGCGGCCTGCACGGATCTTGGGTTTTTCATTATCTGTTACTGTAACCGTTTGTTGTGCACTGGCTGTTTTACCGGCCACATCGGTTACTGTCCAGGTAACCACCGTTGTTCCTACCGGAAATACTGCGGGTGCATTATTGCTGATAGTTGCTATAGCCGCACAGGGACTGGCATTGGTAACCGGTGTTCCCAGATTAACCACTGCTCCGCAATTACCGGCATCGGCTGTGGTTTGAATATTGGCTGGGGCGCTGATGGTTGGTGTCACTGCGGCAGCGGCAGCTATGGCTGTCTGACCCGCATTAAGAGAGGCTGCTGCAGCATTGGCTTGTGCCAGGTCGCGGAAGATCACATAAGTGGCGGCAACATTAGGTGTGAGGTAAGCCCCCCCGTTGGGAAATGCATTGGATTGGGCGATGCCTTCCAGGCTGGCGGGTGAAGCACCGGTCAGGGGGTTGGCGCTACCCAGGAAGATATGGGTACAGCTGGCCGATAAACCACCCGATAAAAAAGTATTACAACTGATGCTCGTGGCTTTACCACGGGCACGCAGACTGTAAGCACCGCGGGTAGTAACACCATTAAACGTATTACCGGTAATAGTAGCACCGATCACGTCTATTGTAACCAGGCTATTACCCTGCTCACAACCGGAAGCACTGTTATAACCGCCTGTTGTACCGATGAGTTGGTTATTGGTAAAGACTACGTTTTTCGAATTGGTAACACCAGCACCGCCACCCATTACAACGAGTTGACGGGGGGTGTTGTTACCAGCTGCAAACTGATTGCTGAATCCGCAATCACCGGGTTCAGCTCCCAGAAATGTTTTCCCGGAGAAAATATTATCGTTGATGGTAATTCTGTCGATCGCCGCATTATTATCAGACAATAAACCATGATCGCCATTGGCAACGATTTCATTACCGGCAATAACAATATCGGTATGCGCTCCGATCAGGTAGAGGGCCGCTGCTTCAGCAGCACCGGTACCATCAAAACCAACAATGGTAAATCCCTTACCTGGTGCTCCGATCTCCACACCGTTCACACCGGTAGTAACCCGGATGGTACCCAGTCCACCGGCCAGGGTACCGCGAATCGTGGTAGCCGCCCGGCCATTGGTGGCGTATAATTTTACATTGGATTTACTGATGGTAACATTTTCGGCATAGGTACCGGCGGCAACATTAATGACATCGCCTGCAACAGCTGCATTCAGAGCAGCCTGGATGGTGGCTTTGGCAGTAGCTGCACTCAATCCATCGTTGCTGTTGTTACCGGTGGGAGAAACATAGTACTGGGTTTGACTGATGGCTGTCATGGACAGCGCCAGGCAGACAAAAACCAGCACAAGCATTCGTAGCGTTTTACTCATACGTCAGTTTTTGGGGTTAGGGGTATAATGCTAATGCATTAGTAACTGCATACTAATCCATTAGAGCATGTGAAAAAAACGGTATTTTTTGGGTAGGATCCCGGTGTTTTCACCGGAGGGTGGGTACGGACGGCAAAAAAAGGACAAGTCCTTTACGTAATGTTATGAAAAAAAATTCATTCTACCAAGCCTTCCCGGGGAATTTTAGTCCAGTTGACCGACTGTGACTTCCGCCAGTAACGCAATAAAGCATGTATCATGGCCAGGTTGGCCAGGCAGAAATAGAAAGGCAGAAAAAAGATACCGGGTAAGCTGCGTATACTCCGGCAGCACCAGCCCAGCAAAGCCCAGAGATACCAGCCTGTTTGTAACAGGAATATTCCCAGCAGACAACCATTGGACGATCCGGGCTGTGCCAGCAACCAGCCATTCAATAACCAGGCTGGCATCAGCAGATAGGGAACCACCAGCCAACGCAATAATTTCCTGCTCAGCAATTGCCAGGTAAAAATCAATGAACCCGTAAAGGGTAGCCAGGCCAGCGACTGAATATTACCCACACCAATGCGCAACTTGCGTTGGTACTCGCCAACAACTGTTCCGGATGCATATTCGCGGCTGATGGCCAGGGGCGTATACCCGATCCGGTAGCCCAGTCGTACAATATGCATGGTAATCCGCAGATCATCACAGATAGTATCCTCGGGTAAAGCGGTGAATAACCGAGTTCTGATGGCATATAATTCCCCTGCTGCACCCATAACTGAATGTAAGCGGGCATCTTCTTTTTTGAGGAGCGACTCGTATTGCCAGTAAATACTTTCCACCGATGCTGCGGGGGCACTGCGTAAAGGCAGCACTTGTTTTTCACCGGCCACCGCTCCTATTCGTTCATCCCGGAAGCCGGCTGCCAGTGCTTCCAGTGCTGTTTCATTTAACAGCGTATTCGCATCCGTACACACCACCAGGCCGGTCTGCACCTGCAACATAGCCCGGTTAATGGCGGCGGCTTTACCCCTTCTTTCCGGCTGGTGCAGGAGTTGTACTTCCGGATAAAGCGCCACCAGCCTATCCGTACCATCGGTGGAACCATCGGTAACACAAATAATATGTTTCTTCCCGGCAGGATAGCGCAGGGCAAAGCAATTGTCCAGTTTTTGCTGAATAACTGTTGCCTCATTATAGGCTGCAATTACAATGGTCAGTTCCGGCCAATCGGCCACTGGTCCGTTGTTATTGGTCTTCCGGGAGAACAGCTGGTACAACCAACGCAGGCATAGCAGCAGCAATCCATACCCCAGATAGGTATAAACAATAACGGCCACCATGATCCAAAAAAAAGTCTGCATACTCAGTCTGCTATAAAAAAATAATCCAGGCTATCCTGTCCCTGGTAAGGGGTAATGGAAGTACCATCCCAAACATAAGCCCGGTAACCCAATTGCTGCATCCAATCCATACAAGCCGTTTTCCGGTCGTTATTCCACAATTCAACCAGCACCATAGGTTTATACTGTTGCAGCAATGCCCTGCTACCCAGGAGCGCTTCGTATTCGGCATTCTCCACATCAATTTTAATACCTACGAGGGGCAGATCTGCCTGAACCGGCATCAACTCATCAGCCGGTTGCATGGGTACGGCGATCAGGGGTGTATCACCCAATTGTGCAGCCTGTTCCACCAGGTGTGCCCAGCCATGCCTGGGCAGTCCCTCATGAACCGGTATTGCCATCACTCCCTGTCCGCGATAATTCCCCACAGCTGTCTGAACCACCTGCACCTGATGCATTTTTCTGCGCCGTATTTCCCGCTCAATGATCCTGCAATGCTGGGGTATGGGTTCAACTGCCATTACCTGCAAACCGGGTTTGCGGCTGGCCAGGTAAATCGACATAAAGCCAATATTCGCCCCCATATCAATTACCCATCCTGTATCGGGTAGCCGGGTCACAAAATACCGGAAAGGGGCTTCATAATTGCCCGGCAAGGAAAGACGCCAGGTATTGAAACGGCAAAGCCATAACAGGTAGTTTTCATACCCGCATAACCGGATCAGTTGTTTGCGAAGCCATATAACCATGCTTACCCGCTTTCTACAATATTACAGAAGAAAACCCGGCAAGAATATCCACAAAAGCCCCGGGCTGGGTTTTCGGAGTACCGATTGATTATCTTTACCTTTTAAACGAGAATCCTTGCTATGCTCAAAATAGGCGTATTTGGTGTTGGTCACCTGGGAAAATTTCACCTGAATAACTGGAAAGAAATTGAAGGCGTGAAACTGGTGGGTTTTTTTGATCCCGATAATAACAATGCAAAAATTGCGGTTGAAGAGTATGGCTTAAAACGATTCAGCGACGAAGAAAAACTCATTGATGCCTGCGACGCCATTGATGTTATTGCACCAACGGATCACCACTTCGCCATTTGCATGATGGCCATCCGTAAGGGTAAACATGTGTTTGTGGAGAAACCCCTTGCCCACACCATCCAGGAAGGGCGCGACCTGGTGAATATGGTTCGTGAAGCCAATGTAAAAATGCAGGTAGGCCATGTAGAACGCTTCAACCCCGCATACCTGGCCGTGAAAGAACTGAACCTGAATCCCATGTTCATTGAAGTGCACCGCCTGGCACAGTTCAATCCCCGCGGAACTGAAGTAAGTGTGATACTGGACCTCATGATCCATGATATAGACATCATACTGAGTCTGGTTAAAAGTGATGTTAAAAATATTTCTGCCAGTGGGGTTGCTGTTATGACCGAAACACCGGATATCGCCAACGTGCGCATTGAATTTAACAACGGTTGTGTTGCCAACCTCACCAGCAGCCGCATCAGCATGAAAAAAATGCGCAAAATGCGTCTCTTCCAGAAAGATGCCTATATCGGCATTGATTTTCTGGAAAAGAAAACAGAGATCATCAAACTCAAACAGGAAACGGATAATAATGTCTTTTCGTTCGATATTGAAACATCCAACGGTAAAAAGACCATTGCCATTGCCAATCCATCTATACAACCCCTCAATGCCATCAAACTGGAGCTGGAAGCATTTGTAGATGCCATTGTGAATAACAAACCAACTGTTGTAAGCGAAATCGATGGTTTTCTGGCCATGGAAGTAGCCCATAAAATCCTGGAAAAAATCAATAATACCAGCATCCTGGTATAAGGCATGCAATATCCCAAGCAGTCATCCTGGTATGTGCTCAGCGACTATGCTGGTGTATTACTTACTGCTTTTTTGATGCCCCTGCTGCTACAGTCACGCATACCGGAAGCCCTGCTCCGGCAGCTGTACACACCCCTGCTCCAATGGCTTGTATATCCATTGGCATGGATTGTATTCTTTGCAGTCACGGGCAGTTACCAGCAACCACTGTACGAAAAATCAAGACTGAATGAATTCACCGGCACCTTGTTACAGACCTGCATTGGATCGGTTGTATTGGGTGTAGTCTGTTACCGACATACTGAGGGGATAATTGGTTTTATTTTGCTGAACCTGTCACTCACCCTCACCACGGTTTTTCTCTTCCGCATGCTGGTCTTGTCACGCATCAAGTATGATATCCTCAAAGGAAATATTGCATTTAACACCCTGATTGTTGGCAATAATCCCCAGGCCGTGAAAGCTTTTCAGGAAATCCATAAAAACTTCCGATACCTTGGCTATAAAGTGCTGGGATTCCTGAGCCTGGAAAATGAAAGCACTGGCGGGCTGACTGAATGGATTCCCTACCTGGGACCGGTTGATCAGTTAAACAAACGAATTCAGGAGCTACAGATTGAAAAACTGGTACTGGCCCTGGACACACAGCAACGCAATCTCCGCGAAGAACTGGTAGCCAAACTCATTGAAACCGGTATAGACATCAAAGTAGCAGCAGATCCGCTGGATATTGTGAGCGGCTCCGTTAAAACCAATAATGTCTTCGCTGCATCATTAGTGGATATCCGTACCCGGCCATTGCGTTACTGGCAGCAGAATATCAAAAGACTGACTGATCTGCTGCTGTCCATCACTGCCGCCATTGTACTATTGCCTTTATTAATTTTTATCGCCATTCGCACTGCCATCAGTTCACCGGGTGGCATTTTGTATTACCAGGAGAGAATCGGCTATCTGGGCAAGCCCTTCCGCATCTATAAATTCCGTAGCATGGTAGCAGGGGCGGAAAAAAACGGCCCGGCTTTATCGCACGACCACGATCCGCGTATTACTTCCTGGGGAAAAATCATGCGTAAATGGCGACTGGATGAACTGCCGCAATTGTGGAATATCATCAAAGGTGATATGAGCCTGATCGGACCAAGGCCTGAGCGGCAGGTATATATTGATCAGATACTGGAGCAAACCCCTTATTACCGTTACCTGCTGACCATGAAACCCGGACTCACTTCCTGGGGCATGGTACAATATGGTTATGCTTCCACTGTGGCGCAAATGATTGAACGCATGCAGTACGATCTTATTTATATTCAGAATGCATCACTGCTGCTTGATTTCAAGATCATGCTGCATACGCTGCGCATTATTCTGCTGGGGAAGGGGAAATAACTACAATACGCCTTTGGTGGATGGCAATTGATTAGAGAACGGATCTCTGCGAACCGCCATCCGGATTGCTTTGGCAAATGCCTTGAAAATAGCTTCGATCTTATGGTGTTCATTCTCACCTGAGCAACTGATATTCAAATTACACTTAGCCGCATCACTGAAGGATTTGAAGAAATGGAAAAACATTTCCGTAGGCATTTCACCTACTTTTTCCCGTTTAAAGCTGGCATCCCATACAATCCAGTTCCTTCCGCCGAAATCAATCAGCACTTTGGCCTCGGCTTCATCCATGGGTAAGGCATAACCATATCGCTCCATTCCCCTTTTGTCTGCCAGCGCTTTGGCAAATGCTTCACCCAAAGCAATACCAGTATCTTCAATTGTATGGTGCTCGTCGATGTGCAGGTCGCCCTTCACCTTTACCACCAGGTCCATTTTCCCGTGTCGGGCAATCTGATCAAGCATATGGTCAAAGAAACCAATCCCGGTATCTATTTTCGATTGTCCGTTGCCATCTGCATTCAGTTCTATATGTATTTGCGTTTCATGGGTATTCCGGTCGTGCACCACTGTCCTCAATCCCGCTTTCAGAAAAGCGTAAATGGATGTCCAGCTATCGGTTTCCAATGCAATCACAGGACGCAGTTCGGTTTCCTGTTCCGGTGTCAGGCTATGCAAGGCAGAACGAAAATAAATGGCTTTACAACCAAGGTTTTTCGCCAGTGCCAGATCACTCCAGCGATCGCCGATCACATAGGAATTTGCCAGGTCAAACTGTTGCGGATCCATCAGGTGCGTTAATAAAGCTGTTCCGGGCTTTCTTGTGGGTTTTTGCGCTGCTGCAAATGTTCGGTCGATGATCATTTCATCAAACACAAACCCCTCTCCCTCCAGCGTACGCAGCATGAGGTTATGGTAAGGGAAGAAATCAGACTCCGGGTATGAATCGGTGCCCAGTCCATCCTGATTGGTTACCATCACTTTATAATAATCAAGGTCTGCTGCAATATGTGATAAGGCAGTAATAGCACCGGGCACAAAACTGGTTTTATCAACAGCATCAATCTGAAAATCCACAGGTGGTTCCTGCAACACTACACCATCCCGGTCTATGAATAATATTCTTTTCATTACTTATTTCAATTTGGCCCGAACAGCTTTCACTTCTGCAGCTGTTACCACTGCTTTGGCTTTATTACTCCAGTTATTGCGTACATAATTCAATACATCCGCAATTTGTGTGTCGGTAAGATCCGGGTTGGCCGACATATTATTATCATACATTTCACCATCAATTTCCACGCGGTCGGTCATGCCTTTGATAACAATGCGAATGAGTTTGGCTTTATCATTGGCTACTACTGCCGTTGCCCGGTCCAGCGGTGGATTCATACGGGGAACACCACCGCCATCGGCCTGGTGACAAGCCATGCAACGTTGTACATAGACTGTCTTGCCTCTTTCGATGGAAGCTTTCAGCGTAGCTGGCACTTGTATGTTTTTTTTAACAGGCTTGAATGCAGTGGCCATTGCCAGCCCGCCCAATAAATAAATGAACAGTCTCATCTGGTTTATTTTCCGTTGTATGAAATACGATAAATAGTTCCTTTCACATCATCCGATACATACAGGGATCCATCGGGGCCCTGTGCGAGGCCGCAGGGGCGCTGTTGTGCATCGCGTGGATTCTTGATCACCGGTGCACCGGCAAACCCGTTGGCAAATACTTCCCACTGACCCGTAGGTTTACCATTTTCAAAAGGAACAAACACTACATAATAACCTTCCTGTGGCAGGGGTGATCGGTTCCAGGAACCATGGAACGCAATGAATGCGCCATTCTTATACCGGGCAGGGAAACTGTTACCGGTGTAAAACAACAAGGCATTGGGTGCCATATGTCCTGGAAAAGCCATAATGGGATCAATTGCTTTTTCACCACCCGCTTTTTTTCCGTCGCCACCATATTCGGGTGACAATATCTTTTTCTTTTGCAGGTGATCATAATAGACATAGGGCCATCCGGCATCATCACCCTGTTTGATGGCATACATGGTTTCGGAAGGTAGTTCTGCACTAACGGTAGAATCAAACATTTCCGGATATAAAGTATACAACATATCGCGACCATGCATGGTTACATAGAGCTGGTTCTGTGCCTGATTCCAATCGAGCCCTACCACATTGCGTAAGCCTGTTGCATAACGAAGCCCATTGGCATAGGTCTGATTCAGTTTATCGGTCTTAAACTGCCAGATACCACCGGCTGAATCCAGTATGGGACAAGGCATCATACCCTTGGATCCTTTGGTACGATCTACTTCCTGACAGGAATTGGAGGGGGCGCCGATATTGACATAAATATTGCCGGCATTATCCAGTGCAATGGATTTGGAAGCATGCTGACGTTTATCCAGCAAACCCGTAACGATCTTTTCGGGTTGATCGGGATGCAGTACATGGTACTGGGCATCCAGCTTGTAACGGTATACATCTGTATTGGAAGAGGCATAGAGATAGCCGTCTTTGATAGCAATGCCTGTTCCGATATAATCACCAAAACCCTGGCTTTCTTCAAAAATGCCATCTTTGTTTTTATCCCGTAACAGGTAAATGCCTTTGCCATTCACCAAGCGCTCCAGCTTAATATAGATGTCCCCGGCTGGCGTAACTGCAATATGCCTGGCACGGCCGGTATTTTCAGCGATCCGGCTGGCAACAAAACCTGCGGGAAGGGTTAGCCCTCCATTACCCGGATCGGTATTGGGATTAAAATAAGTGTTGGGTTTGCCATCATGGGCGGTTACCACCTGCGCAAACAATACAGCAGGTAATACCATACGAACAAGCTTTTTCATCATCATGGATTGAATTTGTGACTGAAAATTACGAATCAAAACAGAGAAACCATCAGATTCTTATTGATTATACCATTCCTGCATGGCATCTACCAAAATTGTATTTTCTTTTTCCGTACCAATTGTTATACGCAGGCAATCCTCACACAACTGCACATTACTCCTGTCGCGCAACACAATCCCTTTACCGAGCAGGAATTCATAGACTTTACGGGCATCCTGTATTTTTACCAGCAGGAAATTGGCATCGGATGGGTATACCTGCTCTACCGTAGGCATGGAAGCAAATACAGCTGCCAGGGCCTCCCGCATATCCACCAATAACCGGATCATATCATTCACCTGTCCAACTTCCTCCAGCGCCTTACTCACCAGTTCCTGTGTTGCCTGGTTAATATTATAGGGTGGTTTCACCTTATTCATAATAGCAATAATCTCCGACGATGCAAATGCCATCCCCAAGCGTAAACCGGCCAGCCCCCAGGCTTTACTGAGTGTCTGCAATACCACGAGATTCGGATAATCTATCAGGTCGCGGATAAATGATTGCTGCCTGGCGAAATTGATATAGGCTTCATCTACTACAACGAGACCATTGAAATGGTTGAGTACGGTTTCAATATCTACCCGGTCGAGGGAATTACCGGTGGGGTTATTGGGTGAGCAGAGCCAGATGATGCGCGTATGTTCATCCGTGAGTGTTTCCAGGTGTGCGAGGTTTAACTGGAAATTGTCCAGCAACGGTGCTTTGCGGATGGCCACATCATTGATATGTGCACTTACTTCATACATACCATAGGTGGGCGGACAGATAATCACATTATCCCTTCCAGGCTCACAAAAACAGCGGAATAAGATATCGATGCATTCATCACTGCCATTCCCCAGAAAAATTTGTTCGGCTGGTATTTGTTTGATGGCTGCCAGTTGTTCCTTGATCCTGCGCTGATGCGGATCGGGATAACGGTTATACCATTTTACCAGTGGTGAACCCAGGCTGTTTTCATTGGCATCGAGAAATACTTTGGCTTCACCACTGAATTCATCGCGTGCCGATGAATAGGGTGTTAACTTCTTAATGTTCTGCCTTGTGATGGCGTCTAAATTAAACATGGTATCAATAATACTTTAAGATAATCGAATCAATGCAGCCTGCCTGTGTGCTTCCAGTCCCTCTGCTGCTGCCATGGCTGCCACGGTGGGTGCAATATTGGTCAATCCCTCCCGGGTAAGTTGCTGGTAAGTGATCTTTTTCACAAAACTATCCAGACTCACGCCGCTGTAGGCTCTGGCAAATCCGTTTGTGGGTAATGTATGGTTGGTGCCGCTGGCATAATCGCCCACACTTTCCGGAGAATAATGGCCCAGGAATACAGAACCTGCATTGGTCACTTTTTCTGCCAGCTGTTCTGCATCATCCGAAGCGATAATCAGGTGTTCCGCAGCATAAGCATTCACCAGTTCCATGGCTTCCGTCATATCCCGTACCAGGATGGCTTTACTGTTGGCGAGTGCAGCGGCGGCCAGTTCTTTGCGTGGCAGTTTTGCCAGTTGTACGGCAATGGATTGCTCCACCGCCTGCAGGAGTGGTTCATGGGTACTGACCAGTAATACCTGGCTATCGGCGCCGTGTTCTGCCTGGCTCAGCAGGTCTGCTGCAACAAAATCGGCCTGGGCTGTGGCATCGGCCAGTACGCAGACCTCACTGGGTCCTGCGGGCATATCAATCGCTATTCCCTCTTGTTGAATCAATTGTTTGGCACAGGTTACATACTGGTTACCCGGTCCGAATATCTTATACACTTTCGGAATGGTTTCCGTACCATAGGCCATGGCGGCAATAGCCTGTACCCCACCCACTTTAAAAACACGATGGATGCCTACCAGTTTTGCAGCAAAAAGGATGGCCGGATGCAGTTGTCCGTCTTTACCCGGCGGAGAACACAATACCACTTCCTTGCATCCGGCAATGGAAGCGGGGATACCCAGCATTAAGATGGTGGAGAATAAGGGTGCTGTACCGCCGGGGATGTATAAACCTACCACATCAATGGGTTGGTTTTTGCGCCAGCATTGTACCCCGGGCATGGTTTCCGTGATAACCGGTTTGCTTTGCTGCTGCTCATGAAATAAGCGGATATTTTTAGCCGCCTGTTCAATAGCCGTTTTGAGTTCAGTGGAAAGCAGGTCCGCAGCTTCGGTCATTGCTGCTGCAGTCACTTCCATACCATCCAGTGATACCCCATCGAAGCGTTGGGTATAGGCCTGCACCGCTGCATCGCCTTCGTTTTTAACAGCATCCAATACTTGCTGCACCGTTTGCTGCAAAGCTTTATGATCCAGTACCGGGCGTGCCAGCAGTGATGGCCAGTTGTTTTTATCGGGATAAAGAATCCGTTCCATAGTCGTGAATAAGGTTTATACGATCATTTTTTCAATAGGCACAACCAGTATACCTTCTGCGCCGGCGGCTTTCAACTGTTCAATGATATCCCAAAAATCGTTTTCATTCAGCACACTGTGTACACTGCTCCAACCCGGCTCTGCCAGGGGCAATACCGTAGGGCTTTTCATACCAGGCAGAAGGCCGATGATTTCCGGTAATTTTTCATTGGGTGCATTGAGCAGGATATATTTATTATTCCTGGCTTTTTTAACCGATTGTATCCGGAATAACAGTCGATTCAGGGTTACAAGCTGTTCTTCAGACAGATCGCTGTTGCGTATCAGTACCGCCTGTGAACGAAGGATGGTTTCCGCTTCTTTCAATCCGTTCATGAACAGGGTAGAACCGCTGGATACCAGGTCGCAGATGGCATCGGCCAAACCAATACCGGGGGCAATTTCCACGCTGCCACTGATCTCATGTATTTCGGCTTCAATACCTTTCTCCTGCAGGAAAGCGGCAACGATAACCGGGTAACTGGTGGCAATTTTTTTACCGGTCAGAAAACCGGCATCGGTGTATTGCTCCTGTTTGCGGACAGCAATACTGAGTCTGCACTTACCAAAACCCAGCTGCTCCACAACTGTAGTTTTTTTCTTTTTTTCATAGACCACATTCTCTCCAACGAATCCGATATCGGCTACACCATCTTCCACATATTGCGGAATATCATCATCACGCAGGAAAAATACTTCGAGGGGAAAATTGGTGGCTTCAGCCTTGAGTTTGTTTACACCATTGCTGATATCAATGCCACATTCTTTCAGCAGACGCATGGAATCATCGTGCAGGCGGCCACTTTTCTGGATTGCGAGTTTCAATTTCATATTATCGGTATTAAAAAAAAATGGGCTTACCACCGGTAAGCCCATTCAATGTTTTATGTCAGGTACAAAACACCAACAGCCTACCCGCGGGGTAAGTAATGATGATGGTGGATATGTACAAATATTGCCATTGCAGGCACAAAACTATGTATTTACCGATTTTCTCACAAATTTTTTCCGTCCAACGCCATTTTCGTAGGGTATCAGGGCTTTTCTGTTTAAATTACTTCGCTTTAACAACCAGCCAGCTATGAAAAAATGGTCATTACTTCCTGCTGCCCTCCTTTTCCTGGGATCCCTGCAGGCTCAACAGCGCAAACTGGTCTGGAGCGACGAGTTTAATTATACCGGTCTCCCCGACTCCGCCAAATGGAGCTATGATGTGGGCGGCCATGGCTGGGGCAACCAGGAACTGCAGTATTATACCGCCCGGAACCTGAAAAATGCCCGCGTGGAAAAAGGACACCTGGTCATTACCGCCGTCCGGGAAACAAAAGACAATAATCCTTATACATCGGCCAGACTGGTTACCAAGGGAAAGGGAGACTGGACCTATGGCCGGATTGATGTGCGTGCGAAACTACCCAGGGGGCGGGGCAGCTGGCCTGCCATCTGGATGCTGGCAACCACACCCAAAATTACCTGGCCCGACGATGGAGAAATTGACATTATGGAACATGTGGGTTACGACCAGGGGACTGTACACGCATCGGTTCACACCAAAAAATATTTTCACAGTATCGGCACACAAAAAACCGCTACCGTAAGCGTTCCGGATTGCAGCGATGATTTTCATGTGTATTCGCTGGAATGGGATGCCGAAACCATTACCATGCTGGTTGACAATAAACCTTATTTCAATTTCAAGAATGAACATACCGGCAACGACGCCTGGCCTTTTCATAAGCCTTTCCACCTGTTACTGAATATTGCCGTAGGCGGTTCCTGGGGTGGACAAAAAGGGGTAGATGAATCCATCTTCCCGCAACAAATGCTGGTGGATTATGTGCGCGTTTATCAATGATGCGATTTGGTATTCGTTAGTTATCCACTTCCACCCATAAACCATAAACCACAAACCATAAACTATAAACAAAACCAATCCGATTATGAAAAAATGGTTCCTCTCTTTGCTCTGTGCGGTCTGTTTGCTTGTAACGCAGGCGCAGGATGCAGCCAGTTACCAGACACCGGCAAAAGATATTGCCGATTTGCTGTTGGCTAAAACGGCCCCCGGCGTTCAAGTAGATGGCAAGGCAGAATGGATGTTGCTGAGCGACCGCAACAGCTATCCGCTGGTAGAAGAACTGGGACAGCCAGAACTGCGTATTGCAGGTATGCGTCTGAACCCTAATAATTTTTCGCCCAGCCGCCAGAACTTCATCAATAATTTTACGCTGAAGAATATCAAAACCGATAAGACTTATAATATTACCGGTTTACCCGCCAATGTACTGGCAGGTAATGTTTCCTGGAGTCCTTCTGAAACAAAAATTGCGTTTACGCAAACCAGCGGCGATCGTGTTGACTTATATGTGATAGATATTGCCACACAGAAAGCAACGCGTGTCAACAAACAGCCTTTGAATACCGTATTGGGTGTTAGTTATACCTGGGTAGATGATCAGACGATTATCTACAAAGCCACTACCCATGCTGCATCACAGGCGCCCAAAAGACCCATTACACCCAAGGGGCCAACCGTTCAGCAAAACCTGGGCAAAGCTGCCCCCAGTGTTACTTACCAGGATTTGATCAAATCGCCTTATGATGAACAGTTGTTTGAGTTTTATGCAACATCACAGCTCACGCAAATCAAAAATGGTGTAGAAACCAAACTCGGCGCTCCTGGTATTGTTTCTACCATCAGTCTTTCTCCCGATCGCAAATACATGATGCTGCGCACCATCCGTAAGCCATTTTCTTACCTGGTAACAGCCAATGGATTCCCCTCCACGGTAACCATTAACGACCTTACCGGTAAAGTGATTAAAGTGCTCGCTGAATTACCCTCTTCCGAAGGAACTCCTTCCGGATATGATAATACACAGAATGCACCCCGCAGTTTCGACTGGCGCGATGATGAAGCGGCTACCATTACCTGGGCCATGCCCCTCGATAGCGGTCTGATCCGCAAACAGGTGGAATACCACGATGCGGTATATGCACTGAGTGCTCCTTTTACCGGTGAAGCAAAAGAACTCTTCAAAACAAAAATGCGTTATGGCGGTACTACCTGGGGTAATGCAACCCTGGCCATGGTTACCGAAATTTCAAGGACCAAGCAAATGGTTCGTGTAAGCCGTTTCAATAGCACTGCCCATACACTTGAAACAATGTATGAGCGTAACCAGACCGATGCGTATAACAGTCCCGGTTCACCCGTACTCGCCCGCAACCAGTTTGGTCGTCCTGTTATTCAAACCGTAGATAACGGAACCAAAATCCTGATGAATAACACAACCGGGTCTTCTCCCAAGGGCGATCTCCCCTTCCTCGCTAAATTTGATCTGAATACCAAACAGAACGAAATCATCTGGCGTTGTCAGGAAGGTTATTTTGAAACCGTGAATGATGTACTGGATGCCGATAAACTCATCTTGCTCACCCGTCGTGAGTCGCAGAAGGATGCACCCAACTATTACATCAAAAACCTGGTGACCAAAATTGCCGATCGCGCCATTACCAATTTTGGCAATCCTTATCCGCAACTGGAAGGTGTTACCAAAGAAAAAATCAAATACAAACGCGCCGATGGGGTTGACCTGACCGGTGATCTCTACCTGCCCAAGGGTTATAACAAGGATAAAGATGGTCCCCTGCCCGTATTCATCTGGGCTTATCCCCGTGAATTCAACAGCGCTGCCGATGCCGCCCAGGTAAGGGGTAGCCAGTACCGCTTTACCACCATCAGCTGGGGCTCTCCCATTTATTTCGTAACACAGGGCTTTGCCGTTCTGGACAATGCTGAAATGCCTATTGTATCTGCTGGTCCCGATAAAAAACCCAACGATAATTTCGTTGCCCAATTAAAAATGAATGCCGAAGCAGCCATTAACCAACTGGCGGGTATGGGTGTGGGCGACAGAAACCGTGTAGCCGTAGGTGGCCATAGCTATGGCGCGTTTATGACTGCCAATCTCCTGGCGCATACCAACCTGTTCAAAGCGGGTATCGCACGCAGTGGCGCCTATAATCGTACCCTCACGCCATTCGGGTTCCAGAATGAAGACCGTACCTACTGGCAGGCCCCTCAGCTCTATTATGAAATGAGTCCTTTCAGCTACGCCGACAAGATCAAAACACCGATCCTGCTGATCCATGGTGATAGTGATGACAATACAGGCACCTATCCCATCAATAGTGAACGTTTATTTGCTGCGATCAAAGGTCATGGCGGTACTGTTCGTTTTGTTTTCCTGCCTTACGAAGCCCACGGCTATCGCGGTAAAGAAAATATCCTGCATACATTGTGGGAGCAACAAACCTGGTTAGAGAAATATGTCAAAAACGCTAAGTAGTATATTTAGCTGTTTCATAAAAAAAGCCCCCACAATACTGTGGGGGCTTTTTTATGACTGCCAGATCATCCCGGAAGCCTTTAAAAAATAAAACTTACCGATCATCATATAGGGCTATGCCAACAAAACAGCAATGCATACAATTACAGACACATGATATCGCTATGAAGAGAATATTTGTATTTATTGATCAGTTACACAATGTCCGGATACTGCAATTGTTCACCATTTATTTACGCCTCCTGATTGGCGGAACCTTTGTTTTTGCCTTTACCTGGAAAGCAGAGATTGGAATGGATTATGATGTTAGCCGGTTTACCCAAAACAGCCTCTCACCTGCTTTTGCCTTCCAGGCATTTATGCGTATCAAAGCTTTGTGGATGGGTGTATCATTGGCACAATTAATTGGAGGCGGCTTATTGGCCACCCAACGATTTGCCAGTCTGGGTGCCTTGTTACTGATGCCCGTGGTTATTCCCATTGTGCTGATCACCTGGGATATTGGCTTTGTAGGTACGCGGGAAGTTACGCTTCTGCTATTACTGGGTGTACTCTATTTACTGGTGTGGGATATCAAGAAATTCTGGCTATTGTTTAAACGGGAAGACCATATCCATGTGAACTATACCGGTAACCCACAACCATTCATACACCATTGGTGGTGGACAGCTACCGGTATTGCGATTAGTATAGCATCCATCATACCCTACTGGACACATAGCAGAATTGCCTGGCTGGTTTCCTGCTTACTCATTGGGTTATTGTCACTGGTATTGCATCAACAGGTGATCAAAAGAACCAGATAAAGCTGTTACTGCTTCAATAAGGCATCCACAGTAGCATTAAATTCTTTCTTCAGGTTTTCATAGTGCTGTCCGGTGCCGGGTCCGGCAAAACCGGCATGTATTTTTACAACAGCTCCTTTCTTATTGATGAAAATAGTAGATGGGAAAGAACGAATGGGTGTTAGCTGGGGTAATGTTTTTTCCGTGCGCAGGGAATCATTTACCGTAACACCTGTAATCAGCAAAGGATATTGTACATCAAACCGGTCCTTGAACTTCTGTACACTGGCTTTGGAACGATTCCAGTCTTCCGAATACTCATACGCCAATCCAACCACTTCCACGCCACGCTGACGATTCTGTTTATAATAGGAGCTGAGAAAAGCGGTTTCATCCATACAATTGGGACACCAGGAACCCATGATCTGTACAATAACCACTTTATTCCGGAATCGCTCATCATTGATGGAAACCCATTTTCCGTTCAGGTCGCGAAAACGGAAATTCAGTTTCTCCTCCCCATCTTTCAGGTACATAGCAGCCAGATCCGGCAAACTGGCATTGGCATCCCGTACGGCCTCCCAGGGTTCAACACCGGTTGCACTCGCATAAAAATAACCGCTACGGATGGTATGATCATTGTCAACAGCTGCCGTAAAATAGTAGGCATGACTCCCGTCGAAAGTAGACAGACGCAACGAATCGCCATCAATCACACCAGCCAGGTAACGATAATCACCCGTAGGTGTAAGAATACTACCAGTTACGCTGTTACCCGTTTGCTTGAATTCTGCCATGGCCGGCCGGGATGACCCGTCTTTCCGGTAAAATTTTACGGCCCACCTGCCAGCTATCCGATGCTGCGTGGTCTTGGCTTCGGGGAAACGCTCACGGAGTCCCGCCTGGGCAACAAATGGCATGACTAATCTGGTAACAGCCCCCTCCTTGATCCATACCCCTTCCAGTCGTTGTTTGTTTACCCGCCGAATCCGGAAAGCCGATTCAAAAACCGGCATATCAACCCAGACCGAATCACCCTTTGTACGAACTTTATCGATTTTGATTTTTTCAGCACCGTTGATCACATACCAAACGGTCTTACCAGCCTGTTGTACTATCTGCAGATTGAAAACAATATTTTTTCCATCACCCCGGAGCAACTCCGCTCGCCAATGACTTACGTTTTTTTGCGACTGCACAAAACCACTCCATAATAACCCAACAAAACCCAATAACCATTTTTGCATATCCTTTGATTGAACGGTAAAAATACAAATAGTCTACTAAATTAGTATATTAATAAATACCATTGTTATAGATAGACCCGGAAATGTCGTATCCCTTACAAAAGGACCGGATATTGACATTTTTTGACAATTCATTGACCGAATTCAACCCTAAGCCAGCAATTCAGGCAGGATGCTACACATTTTGGGTGGCAATCTTTATATTACAGTATTAACCATTTTATATGAGGATATTGCTTGCCTTCGCTTGTTATTGCTTGGCTTTTACCGCTGGCGCTCAGGATTATTATTTATTTGTGGGTACCTATACCAGTGGCGATAGTAAAGGGATTTATGTATACCGCTTTAATAATGCAACCGGTACTGCCCAATGGGTGAGTAATACAGACAGTTGCAGTAACCCCTCATTTCTGTCGCTGGCACCCAATGGGCAATATGTATATGCGGTGAATGAAACGGGCGGTAAACAACCCGGCCGGGTGAGTGCCTATAGGTTTGATGCACAAACCGGACGCCTACATTTCATGAATACACAGGCATCGGGAGGCGATCATCCCTGTTTTGTAACCACCGATCAGACCGGCAAATGGGTTATTGCAGGTAATTATACCGGCGGCAATTTATCGGCCTTGAAGGTCAATCCGGACGGCAGCCTGGCGCCCGCGGCACAAATCATACAACATGAAGGCAGCAGTGCCAATAAGCAGCGTCAGAATAAAGCCCATGTTCATTCCACTTTTTTTGCCCCGGATTTCAAACAACTGCTGGTACCTGATCTGGGAATGGATAAAGTTATGTTGTATGATTTTAACCCGGGTAACCCACAGCCTTTAAGCACATCGAAGCAGGCTTATGTGGCTGCTGCTCCGGGCAGTGGGCCCAGACACCTGGTATTTCACCCCAATAAACAATTCGTATATGTGCTGGAAGAGTTATCAGGCACCATTAAATCCTATACCTATCGCAATGGTAAACTTGAGGACCTGCAGGTCATAGCTACCCACCCCGATGATTTCAAAGGCCAGCCCGGAAGCGCCGATATCCATATCAGTCCGGATGGAAAATTCCTATACGCTTCTAACCGTGGCGAAGAGAACAACCTGGCTATTTTTACCATAGACCCTGGCACAGGTAAACTCAAAGCCAACGGTTATCAGGCGATACCGGGCAAAGGGCCGCGCAATTTTATTATTGATCCTTCCGGCAAGCATTTACTGGTAGCCAATCAGTATACCAACAATATTGTAATTTATGCTGTGAATACCGCAACAGGTGCATTAACTGAACAATCACAAATAGCGGTACCCAATCCTGTATGTCTTAAATTATTACCCATACAAGTCAGCCACTAACCAAAACAACCACCATGCAAAACTGGAAAATAAAAGCCTCACTTTTCCTGAACTATTTTGTATTTGCCATACTGCTCAATAGCGTGGGGACAGTCATTCTGCAGGTGCAGCATAATTTTGGTGTACCGGAAAGCAGTGCATCGGTCCTCGAAGCATTTAAAGACCTCAGTATTGCGGCAGTTTCCTTCCTCATATCTTCTTACATCACACGTATCGGCTATCGCAATGCCATGCTGATCGCGCTAGCTTTTGTAAGCCTGGTTTGTTTTATCATGCCTTTCACGGCCAGTTTCTTAACAACGAAACTGCTGTTTGCCGCCGTTGGTGCCAGTTTTGCCTTGATCAAAATGTCGGTTTACAGTACCATTGGCCTGGTTACCCATAGCGAGAAGGAACATATCAGTTTCATGAATTTTATTGAATCCTTCTTTATGGTGGGCATACTGGCCGGCTATTTCATCTTCAGTTATTTTGTGGATGACACCAACCTCCAATCTACTGCCTGGCTGAAGGTTTATTATTTACTGGGCGGTATATCACTGGCAGCTTTTCTGTTATTACTCAGTGCACGGCTTGATGAATCAGCGGTACAGGATCAAAACAGTGGTGGCGATTTCAGGCAGATGTTTGCCTTACTGGCCAAACCGGTCGTGCTTGTTTTCATACTCTGTGCATTTTTTTATGTGCTGATTGAACAGAGTATCATGAGCTGGCTTCCTACGTTCAACAACAAAGTGCTGCTATTACCAGCGGCACTGAGCATACAAATGGCCAGTATATTGGCCGGATCTACTGCCCTGGGCCGTTTCCTGGCAGGTATGGTGCTGAAAAAACTTAATTGGTTCCTGGTACTGGCAGCCTGTTTAGTACTGGCAGCCCTGCTGGTACTCACGGCCATTCCGCTGGCTGAACAGGAGGCCGGAAAAACCATTACAGGCTGGAGCAACGCTCCCATTGCTGCCTTTATATTCCCGCTGATCGGGTTATTACTTGCACCGGTATATCCTGCTGTTAATTCCGTTATCCTGAGCACTCTGCCGGTAAAGCAACATGGGATGATGTCTGGACTGATCATCTTATTCTCTGCATTGGGCGGCACTACCGGTTCCATTATTACCGGCAATATTTTTGAACACTATGGCGGCAAAAATGCGTTTTATTTTTCGCTGGTTCCAATGGCTATCCTGATTATTTGTCTGTTTGTATTCCGCAGACTGCAAAAACAATTTGTAGCGGCTAAACAATAACGGATATGGATACTTTTCACATTACGGCACTATCACCCTTATATGAAGCGGTACAATCTTCCGGTATTTTCCCGGACTCCAAATACTTTGTAGATGCGAATCCTAAAACGAACAGCAAGACCATACTGGACGCTTATACCATTGAACAGGAACAGCCCGGTTTCTCCTTGCTGCAGTTTGTAGAACGTTACTTTGATTTGCCTGTTACCCGGGAAGATCATTATGAGTCGGCCGGATTACCACTGCACCAGCACCTAAAACAACTCTGGCAGGTATTGCAAAGAAATCAATCCGATGCCGGTGGTACACTTATCCGGTTGCCAGCGCCGTATATTGTTCCCGGTGGCCGCTTTCGCGAAATTTATTACTGGGACAGCTATTTCACTATGTTGGGACTGGCGGTTTCGAATGAAACGGTGCTGATTGAACAGATGGTGGAGAATTTTGCTTACCTGATCCGTACATACGGACATATTCCCAATGGCAACAGGACTTATTATCTGAGTCGTTCACAACCCCCTTTTTTTTCGGGCATGGTACAACTGCTGGCAGGCATTAAAGGAGAACAGGTATACAAACAATACCTCGATGCGCTGGAAACCGAATATCGTTTCTGGATGGATGGCGAATCACATCTTAGTGAACATCACCCGGTATACCGAAGACTGGTTCGTTTGCCGGATGGTGCAATACTCAATCGTTATTGGGATGATGAGCCCAGTCCACGCCCTGAAGCATTTGCGGAAGATACCCATCTTGCCAGCCTGGCAAGTACGCCACCGGAAACCACATACAGGCATATCCGTGCTGCGGCTGAATCCGGATGGGATTTCAGCAGCCGCTGGTTTGCAGACGGCATCCACATGCATACGATTCATACCTGCGATATTGTTCCGGTTGACCTGAACTGCCTGCTCTTCCGCCTGGAATCATTATTGCTGCAGGTGTATGAACAGCTCTCGCTTACAGAACAGGCGCAGGATATGGTATCCCGTAAACTGCGCCGGGAAAAAGCCATCCAGCAATATTGCTGGCAGGAATCCAGTGGCTACTTTTTCGATTATAACCGAGTTACACAAACTACTACAGCACGGTATACACTGGCAGGACTATTCCCGCTTTTTACAGGTATTGCCGCACAGCAGCAGGCTGAAACATGCGCAAGAGTAGTAGAGGAACAATTTTTATGTGATGGAGGACTTGTAACCACACCCTATACAACCGGACAACAATGGGATGCTCCCAATGGCTGGGCTCCGTTGCAATGGATTGCCTACAAAGGGTTGCTGGATTACGGACATACCAACCTTGCCTATACCATTCGCGAAAGATGGATGCGTTTAAACGAGAAGACCTACGCAGCAACCGGAAAAATGATGGAGAAATACAATGTTTGTGACACCTCCCTGCATGCCGGAGGTGGTGAATATCCCAACCAGGATGGTTTTGGCTGGACCAATGGTGTGTACCTGGCCATGCAATCAAAAGAATAAACCAACGGTTATTTTCTGGTGTTTTTCAATTGCTGCTGCTGATGTCCATAAGCAGTTGACTGACTCAATAAGCCCCCCAGTATAGCAATCGCCATACCCATCATGAGCAGCAGATACTGGAGCATATACTCTTCGCCAATGATAACCATTTGAGCAATGACCAGCGCACAGATAATAATCCCCTGTACAATAATCATGATGTGATACTTGTACACTTTGCGCACAATGGCAATAATGCAAAGCAGGCCGGATATACCAATGGCCCCGGTAATGATCCAGCCAGGTATGAGAAAATCGGCAAACATGGTTCCTTTGAGCAGGTATGGGGGCAAGTGCAGGGATGTGCCGGATGGATCCACAATCATATAAATCCCTACATACAGAGCAGTAATAACAACTACCAATAACATGGCAATCGTCAGTTGACGGGCAGCTTTCATGGCTAGCGGTTTTGTAGACCCTATTAAGTTAGACAGAAAATCAGTGTTTTGCAAGCCCACAGCTTAAAACCTGCATAAAATGTAAGTAACTGAGGGCCTGCAGTAATTGAGTGAGTAGTCAGTACTGAGTAGTGAATAGCGAGTGATAACGCTGTTTAACTGTCACTTTAATCAAAGTTATGACTGCTGTCTTATCATGCTCACTACCGACTATTCACTACTCACCATTTCCTCCCCGCTCAGTCTTCACCACTTCTATATCAAAAGCCAGAACGCTGTTCGGTGGAATATCTTTGCTGCGGGTGCGGATAGAATATGCCATGGCCGAAGGGATGATCACGCGAATGCGTCCGCCTACCCTGCATTTGGGTAATACCAGTTGCCAGCCACGGATCAACCGGCGCAATGGGAACCTGGCTGGTTTGTCTTTTGTCTGGTCGAATATCGTACCGTCGGATAAAAGATAGCCCTTATAATGCACAGTAACAGTATCAGTAACGGATACATAATCACCCGTTCCCTGTTGTAGGAACTGGTAGTACACATGTTCTACGCTGCCCGTTGTATCGATCTTACCACTGGCTACCGAAGCTGCAATCAATGAATAGTCGCGCTGTGCCTGCACCAGGCTATCGGCATCTTTAAACCAATTAATCACCGGTGCTTTACCGGAGGGTTCGCGTTGGAACTGTTGCTGCTGTGCTGCACTGGCCGGTTCAAAACCGCCATGCCAGAGATAAAATGCCTGTCCCTCCACACCTGCGCCAATATCGGTTCTGTCGCCCGCACGGCCGGTCGCATCGGTGGTAAAAATGGCTTCTTTCAATTCAATCCAGCGGCCATTATCCTGCTGTACCCACTGGTTGCCATAATAGGCACGACGTTTTAAATAGCCATTCTCCCCCGAAAAATTTTCACTGAACGAATACAAACGATTCAAGCGGTTACCGTCTTTGGGCGCACGAAATGCAGCGATCAATTTCCAGCGCTGTGTTTCGGGAATGTAGAAATAGCCGGTGTAAATAGTCGTAGCCGTAGCACTATCCGGTAAAGCCGTTACCAGGAACCGATAAGTGCTGTCTGTTTGCCAGGGATATACCCAATGACTATGTCCGCCTGTTCCTTCATTACCGAAATCGTTGGCTACTACCCCATCGCCCTTGGCCAGTAAATGCACTTTCAGGGAGTCGGGCACTTTACTGCGATCCACCGCTTCATTACCGGCATCCCAGATGGAAAAAATAACCCTTCTTTCCGTAGCACTGTTCACCTGTATGCCAAAATAACCCCGGCTGAAACCGGTTGCCATATAATAGCTGTGAACCGGATCATATCCTTTGGGCACTTTTACTTCATCGTAAAAAGCAATGGCGCGGATGGAATCCGCCAATGGATAACGCAGGTGCACCGAAGCCGCATTACGTCTTTCTTTGGTATTGGCTTTCATACCCGCTGCAGCAGTCCCCTCTAATTCCAATGATTTTACCAGCAGCCCTTTGGGAGGCAAGCCAAGTGCAGCCAATTGAATAGACAAAAAACCTGCCTGATCCGGATGGAATTTACCCAATGACACATAGTGCTGTTTGGCAGGAACCCGTACGGTGACTGTTTTTTGCTTTCCCACCTGAACCTGTAAAGTCAGGGGTTGTTGCAGCGGCACTAAGGCCAGCCGGATACGCAGGGTACCGGTATCGGCCAGCTGGGTATAGAAACGCAATTGGGTTTTGGTACTGGTCCAGGCGTATTGCGATCCGCCATTGGAGGCCTGCAAAACCATTTCCTGTTCCGGCAACAGATAAGCGCTATGCACAGGTATGGAAAAAGATTGTGCCGAACCCATAAGTGAGGCACTTAATAAAACACAGAGCAACAGGGTATATCGCATGAAAGGCATTTAGTCCTTAAAGCTAAGCAAACCCGTTAAATATTTCAGGCCTGCAGAAAATCACGGAACCAGTAGCCTGAATCCTTAATCGTGCGCAATTGGGTTTTGACATCCACATGCACCAGTCCGAACCGGGCTTTGTATCCTTCCGACCATTCAAAATTATCGGTGAGGGTCCATACCAGGTAACCGCTGATATTCACACCATCTTTTTTAGCCCGCAGCAGGGCATGGAGGTATTGCTGGAAATAATGAATCCGATCCTGATCTGCTATGCGGCCGGCCTGTAACTGATCGGGAAATGCAGCACCACTTTCCGTAACCATAATTTCCTTCACGCCACCATAGCGCCAGAAACGCCTGAGCATTCGGTAAAAACTATCGGGATTAATTTCCCAACCCATAGCGGTATGCGGTACTTTACGCACAGCTGCTTTCACTTCCGAAGCCTGTATATAAGGTATGATGGGGTTGTAGCGAATGGTGGTAGCGAAATAATTTTGCAGGCCAATAAAATCCATATTGAACTGCATCCGCTCAGTGTATTTCCAGGCTTTATTATGGATATGCATTTTATCCATCAATGTAAATCCCGGTTCCTGCGGATATCCCCTGCCCAGCAAGGGTTCTATAAAGAGGCGGTTGAGCAGCAGGTCAATACGTTTAGCAGCCTGCACATCTTCTTCCCGGTTGGTATATGGAACCACTTCGCTGCAGGAAAAACTGGTCCCGATTTTTGCGCCTGATACCGATGCACGAACAAGTCGTCCACCTTCGGCCTGGCAAAGCAGGGCATTGTGTACAGCCGGAAAAAATTGTTGCAGGCCTGTTTTTCCGGGTGCGTGTTTACCCAGCATATAACCCAGCGAAGTAAAACCCATGGGTTCATTCAGGATGATCCAGTGTTTCACCCGATCACCGAATGCATCGGTACAAACCTGGGTAAACCGGGTGAACCATTTCAGCATCTGGTGACTGGCCCAGCCTCCATCCTGCTGTAAAGCCTGTGGAAGGTCCCAGTGATACAGCGTAACATACGGTATGAGACCCAGGTGCAAACATTCATCAATTACGCGGTTATAAAAAGCAATGCCGTCTTTATTCACGCGGCCAATACCCTCCGGCAGAATCCGGCTCCAGGAAACAGAAAACCGGAAAACGGAAAATCCCAATGCTTTAACCAGCAGCAAATCATCTTTATACCGGTGATAAAAATCCACCGACTCAAAAGGTTTGGCGCTCCCTTTTATTTTACCCTGCCGCCGGGCAAACTGATCCCAGATCGACGGTCCCCGTCCATCCGTATTCCAGGCCCCTTCATTCTGGGCCGCCGCAATGGCAACGCCCCAGTGAAAATTCGGACCAAATGCCTCTTTATTCAACAAGTGCTGCAATGGAAGATTTTGACAAAGTTCAATCTTTACCATACCAACAGGTGTTATGAATTTGTTACCTGAAGCAGAAACAGGCTATGACAACTGGCCGAATCGGCCTATTTTTACGCATGATCAGCTATAACCCTAAAGACTGGATGCGTTTCCTGTTCCGGTTTCACAAAGCAGATACTGTCCGGCAGTTATTCCCCCTCATCGTTTTTATTGGTCTCTATTCCTGGGGAATCGTTTACCTGGAAGCCAATTACCTGAAACTCTCCCAGAGTAATTATGCCAAGAATATCACTACCATGCACAGTCTATTGGGTTTTGCTATTTCCATGCTGCTGGTATTCCGCACCAACACGGCTTATGACCGCTGGTGGGAGGGTCGGAAATTATGGGGTGGCCTGGTGAACAATAGCAGGAACCTCGCAGTAAAACTCAACAGTATACTGGCCAATGACGATGACCGCAACCGCAGCTTCTTCAAGAAAATCATTCCCCTGTTTGCAACCGAATTAAGGGCGCATTTACAAAACGAAAAAACGCGGCTTGCACTGGATACCGATGCACATCCTGAAATACCGGGCTTTGATACCAGCAAACATATCCCCAATCAGATCATTACAGTGATGATGAATAAAATTCACTTACTGCACCGCGATAAAATCATCAGTGACCACCAGTTGCTGTTCCTCAATAATGAGCTGCAATCCTTCCTCGATATCTGTGGTGCCTGTGAAAGAATCAAAAACACCCCCATACCCTATTCCTACAGTGCTTTCATTAAAAAATTCATCTTTTTCTATGTCATGACCCTGCCCCTGGGTTTTGCGCTCAGCCTCGGCTATATTACCATACCGGTGGTGATATTTATCTTTTACGTATTGGGCAGCCTGGAAATTATTGCCGAAGAAATTGAAGATCCCTTTGGCAAAGACGACAATGACCTGCCTATGCAAAAGATCGCCGATAATATCCGCAAAAACCTGGCGGATATCCTCGCCTAATTTCCCTGCTTTTTTAATATTGATTTTCAATTCAATAAACTATACAAATAAAAATATTGATTAAAAATTAATCAAACGTTTGTTTAATTTAAACAAGTGTTTAAACTTTGCACCATAAATCACAGCCATGAGTGCAGACAAAAAAGAGCAGATTATTAATGCGGCCATTGACCTTTTTTCTGAGAATGGTTTTGAGGGCACATCGGTCCGTGAACTGGCCAATCAGGCAGGTGTGAACGTGGCCATGGTGAACTATTATTTTGGCTCCAAGGAGAAATTATTTGAAGCGCTTGTTGAAAAGCGTTCCCTCTTCATCCGCGAGAAATTGGAGCAGCTGGCAGCGACCGAAACCCCTACGGAAATTGAAAAAGTAGATGCGGTGGTTGACCATTATGTGAACCGTTTATTACTCCAGCACAAGTTTCACCGCACCATTACCCTGGAATTATTACTCGTGAAGCGGGAGAACCTGCACGAAAACATCACCCGCATTTTTGCCCGTAACAAAGAAATACTCATGACCATCATTCAGGCCGGGATCCGCAAAGGTGAATTCCGGGAAGTTGATGTGGAATTGACCATTGTGTCGTTGATCGGTTCCATCAACCAGGTAATGCTGTCCAAATCGCTCTGCCGCCTGGCCATTGCCGGTAACAATGCATTCGATCCCTATACCGATGAAGCTTTCAAAAAAAGACTTACAACACATATCAAGCAACTGATGCGTGCCCACTTACTCAAATAATAACAATAAAGACAACTAATATGTCATCAACAGCAAGCAAAGAAAAAAAATCACCCATCCGCTTTATCATCCTGGGTGTGGTGTTGATAGCCGGTGGTTATTTCGGTTATCAGAAAATCCAGTTCGCCCTGAATCACGAAACAACCGATAACGCACAGGTTGAAACCCAGATCACACCGGTATTGCCACGCGTTTCTGGTTATGTTAAAAACATCCTGATCAAAGATTATGACTCGGTTAAAAACGGGCAACTCTTACTGGAACTGGATGATGCAGAACTGCAAACCCAGCTGGCCGAGCAGGAAGCTGACCTTACCCAGGCAGAAGCTGATGTTCAGAATGCCAAAGCAGCACTCAACAATGCCATGGTTTCACTCAAAATCAATAAAGGCAATATTTCCCTGAGTGATTTACGTGTGAAGAAAAGCAGTGACGATCTGAAGCGTGATGAAAATTTATTTGCCGACCAGGCCATCACCAAAAAACAACTGGAAGATTCCCGGTTTAATTACCAGACAGCACAGCAACAATTCAGCAACAGTCAAACCGACCTGACCGCTGCCGAAAGTCGCATTGCGGTACTGGAAACAGCTGTACGCAAAACCGTGGCCGCACTGGATGTGAAAAAAGCCCGCATCGAGCAAACGAAACTCAAACTGGGCTATACCCGCATTTATGCACCGCAAGCCGGAAAGATTGGTAAGAAAACTGTTTCAGAAGGACAGTACATACAGGCAGGCACACCGCTTTTCTCGATTGTGAATGATACCACTTACTGGATTGTAGCCAATTTTAAAGAAACGCAGATCCGGAAATTCTATCCGGGTATGCCGGTATCCATAGAACTGGATGCGTATCCGGATTTACACCTGACTGGCCGTATAGAAAGCCTTAGTGAAGCAACCGGCGCTCGTTTTGCCTTATTGCCGCCCGATAATGCCAGTGGCAACTTTGTAAAGGTAACACAGCGTGTTCCGGTGAAAATTGCGATCAACGATATTGAAAAATACCGTTCTATTTTAAGGGCTGGTCTGAGTACAGCCATAGTTATCAGCACCAAATAATATTGTATGGCTCTCAAAGGTTTAGCCAAATTCGTCATTGTCCTCACCACCGTATCCGCAGCTGTGATGGAACTGGTTGATACAACGATCGTAAACGTGGCTTTGAACGATATGGCCGGTGGACTGGGCGTGAACATTGAAGACATCAGCTGGGTCATTACCTCCTATGCTATTGCCAATGTGATCATCATACCACTCACCGGTTTCCTGGCCAGTTATTTTGGCCGGAAGAATTATTATATCGCTTCGATGATCATTTTCACCATTGCCTCTTATTTATGCGGACAATCGGGTTCGCTGGTGGAAATCATCATCTGGCGTTTTGTACAGGGTATCGGCGGCGGCGCCCTGCTCTCTACTTCACAAGCTATCCTGTTCGATGCATTTGAACCCAAGGATCGTCCGATCGCAGCTGGTATGTTTGGTATGGGTCTGGTACTGGGGCCCACCCTGGGACCCACATTGGGCGGTTATATCATTGAACACCTGAGCTGGCCGATGATCTTTATGATCAATATCCCCATTGGTATCATTGCTACACTGCTCTCGATTTCCTTTATAGAAAAGCATCCCGATGAAGGCAAGCAGAAGAAAACCATACATATTGATTATACGGGTATCATTTTCCTGATATTGGGCATCGGGTTCCTGCAATATGTGCTGGAAAGAGGAGAAGCGGAAGACTGGTTTGCCAGTGCCACCATCCGTTGGTGCAGCATCATTGCTGCAGTGGGACTGATTGGCTTTATTTATACGGAGCTCACGGTAAAAGAACCGGCAGTGAACCTGAGTCTGATGAAAAACCGCAACCTGGCTTTCACTACCATATTCACTTTTGTAGCAGGGCTGGGGCTCTTTACCTCTGTATATGTTTATCCGGTACTCACACAAAGGGTACTTGGATTCACCGCTTTTGAAACAGGTTTGTCCCTATTGCCACCTACATTATTTGCTGTGGTCATGATGCCCATTATTGGCAAGACCATGAGTAAGGGTGTTTCGGCAATACCATTTGTTGTAATAGGATTCATTCTATTTGCCGCATACAGCTGGATGAGTGCGTCTATTAGTCCGGATGTTGGCAAGTGGGCATTCTTCCTGCCGCTTGCCATTCGCGCCGTTGGTATCAGCATGGTACAATTACCATTGATCAACCAGGCTGTGGCTGGTTTATCACCCAAAGAGTATCCCAGTGGTATTGCACTGAATAATATGATCCGTCAGCTGGGTGGTGCTTTTGGTATTGCACTGGCCAATAATTATATCGCACGGCAATATGCGCAACACCGGATGGATCTGGTGAGTAATCTTACCAGCAGTTCGGCCACATTTACAGAAAGAACCAACCAGATTGCCCAGGGTATTGCCAGCAGAACAGGTGATATAGCCGGTGCTTCTACCAAAGCACTGGCAGTGATCAATCAGTCTGTGGAGCGGCAAGCATATTACCTCAGTTACCTGGACACTTTCCGTTTGATTACCATTTTCTTTATCCTGGTTATTCCATTGGTGGTATTCCTGCGGAACAAGAAAAAAACAGCTGCTGAGCTGGAAGCCACCCGTGCAGCGGCAGCAGAAGCCCATTAATGCAAGCAATGAATTTAATACAATCAACCATGAAAAAATATTGGACCCTCAGCTTATCGGTCTTTGTGTTTGCCAGTGCAGTTGCACAGGTGAATACCGGTAGCGAACTCAAACAATTGATCAACAAATCCTTTGGATATTTCCCCAAAGTAAAAGAAGTGGAAAACGGTATACAGACCGCTACCGATAAATTAAAACTGACCGAGCTCAACCGTTATCCCGATGTAACCGGTGATGCTTCGTATGCGTATGTACTGCCCAAGATCGCCATTCCGCTGAACGGCGAAAGTTTTCAGTTTGCACCGGTACACAATCTGAGTGCAGCTGTAAACGCCAACTATGTATTATTCGATTTCGGGCGCTTAAAGGCGAATATTGACAAGTCGAAGCAGGACTTATCCCTCGCCACACACAATGTAGATTATGTAAAGAATCAACTTGCTTCACAGGTAGCTACCGTATACTATAATATTTCCTATCTGCGATCTGCCATTGCGATACAGGATTCTGTATTGGCCTATCTGCAGGACAATAAAAAAATGGTGGAAAGTCAGCTCAAAAACGGAACAGCTTTAAAAATCGACCTGCTGAATATCCAGGCATCGATAGATAATGAGGAAAACCGGAAAGTGGATTTACAGAACAACTTGGAAAAGCAGTTCAACCTGCTGGAGTTCACCACCGGTTCCCGCGATGATCATGAAATGGGTTTTGGTTTTGAAATTAACCTGACTGATCTCAGCTCTGCACTTGGTATTGCTGCCACTCAGCACCCCGATTTTTTACTGGCACGCGACCGTATCAAACAGGCAGAAGCCGATCTGGCCATCAGCAAGCTGGCTGAAAAACCCGTGGTAGGTTTACGTTCCGCAGTGGGTACCAAAAACGGGTATGTACCCTATATCAATGACCTGCGTCCCAATTTTTATGCGGGCATTTCCTTCTCTATCCCTATTTATAATGGTGGTAAGCACAAACAGATGCAACAGGTGCAACAAAGAATGGTGCAGCAGCAGGAACTGGCCGTGGAAACATTAAACAGTGTATATCGCAAAGAACTGGAGCAGGCTTTCACTGATATTGCCAGTAACCTGGAAAGAATTAAAAATACCGCAGGTCAGCTGGAGCAGGCAAGGGCTGCACAGGTATTGGCTGCCAACAGGTTTAAAAACGGAACCGGAACCAACCTCGAAATTACCAATGCCAGCACCAATGTACAACGCGCTGCGCTCAGCCGTTTACAATACCAATACCAGCTTTGCCTGGCTAAAATTGAACTGGCCCGTTTAATGGGTTATCATTATTGGGAATAGGATAAAACGAACTGAAATACAGAAGCAGGCACCTGAACAGGTATGCCTGCTTTTTATTTGGCTTCAAACCATATCGGTGTATCATCATCCGGCATGGCATTATAATTAATGAAAAGTTCTTCCCCGGCTGCCACGGGTTTTACTGTCCGGATTTGCATGAGCTCCTGTTCAAAATCCATTTCATAAATGCAGTTGGCCTGGTAGGAATGGTTATATACCGAGAGGTAGCCCAATGCCACACAGGCGCTTTTGAGATCGGCACCCCACTCAAAAATATAATTGAACAACACTGTTTGTTCTACCCTGGCCCTGTCTTCCGGGGCCAGAACCAGTACGGGAGATATTTCAATAACCGTATCGGTTGCCAGCGATTCGGTGGTGAAAACACCCCGGCCTCGCTCTTCGGAGGGGGCTATGGTTAAACAGGGTAATATCATGGAATGAAGATAACAATTGTTTGGTATGTGCCGAAGCGAACACTGGTTGCATGATTCTTCCTAAATTGCAGCCATGTCACTGGAACTGGAGCAACCAGATATCAACGAACAGTTTGAGCAGCTCATTGCTGAAGAAAACAAACTGGCCATCCGGGAATTCCTGGATCACCAGAATATCAGCGACGTGGCACAACTGATCAATGATTATCCCGAATATGAGTCGCAAATCATTGCCAATATGGCCATACACCGGGCTTCCAGTGTGTTTAAAATCCTGGATATTTCGCAGCAGAAAGATATTGTACGCGAACTACCCTCTTCCAAAACAGCCGAATTACTGAATGAATTACCGGCAGATGACCGTACCGATTTCCTGGAAGAATTACCCAATGCAGCCATCCGCGACCTGATTAAATTATTGGATCCTGAAGAACGGAAAATTACCCTGGCCATGCTGGGGTACCCGGAAGATAGCGTGGGACGGTTGATGACCCCCGATTATGTGTATGTATACGCATACAATACCATCACAGAAGTTTTTGCCACGATTCGCAAATTCGGCAAGAACAGTGAAACCATTGATGTTATTTATGTCATTGACGAGAAAGGTGAATTGGTAGACGATATCCGGATACGCGATATCATTCTCGCGGCTCCCGATAAAATCATCAGCGAAATCATCGACGGACGTGTGGTATCACTGAATGTGAATGACGACCAGGAACATGCCAACCAGGTCTTTAAAATGAATAATCGTGTGGCTTTGCCCGTGGTGGATGATAACAATATACTGCTGGGCATAGTTACCATCGACGATATGTTATGGGTAGCCAACGAAGAATTCAGTGAAGACATGCAGAAGATCGGTGGTACCGAAGCACTGAATGAACCCTATCTGGATATTCCGCTGTTTAAACTGTTCCGCAAAAGAATCGGCTGGCTGGTGATCCTGTTCCTGGGAGAAATGCTTACCGCTACAGCCATGGGCTATTTTGAAGATGAGATTGCCAAAGCCGTGGTACTCGCACTTTTTGTACCCCTGATTATTTCGAGTGGCGGCAACAGCGGTTCTCAAGCTTCTACCCTCATTATACAAGCCATGGCCGTGGGTGAAATTACTATTGCCGACTGGTGGCGTGTACTACGCAGGGAATTAACCAGTGGCTTATTACTGGGTTCCGTATTGGGCATCATTGGTTTTATTCGTGTTGCCGTATGGCATTCCATATTCCCCGAACTCTATGGAGCGCACTGGATGATGATTGCTTCTACCGTAGGCTTCTCACTGGTAGGCGTCGTATTATGGGGAACACTCTCCGGATCCATGCTGCCCATCTTCCTGAAAAAACTGGGAGCCGATCCGGCCGTATCATCAGCGCCATTTGTAGCCACACTGGTAGATGTGACCGGACTGATCATTTATTTCAGCTTCGCTTACCTCTTCCTGCAAGGCTTGCTACTCTGATAAAAAATTATACAAAACTGTAATGGGGATGGTGATCTAAATGATCGGCAAGTCGCAACATACTCTTGCGGGCATACCAGATGGTCAACACCCTTGCAATAACCGTAACCAGTACTGAAAAAGGAGCATAGAGTGCTATGGTTGCCACAATACCTACCTGTGCATAAGGCACGACATTAAAACTCACCAGGAATAAATACGCGAGAATATTAAACAGTGGAAGTGTGTTCATGATGGGATGCTGACTCATGGCATAAAGACGCACCACTTGTTTTTCGATACTGTGATTATCCGTTTCCCCTACCTCGGCAAGTTGAATCTTGAACATTCTTTTCCGCATCGAAAAGAATTTGATCTCATGGGCAAGTTGACGAATATCGTCTGTTTTGGTAATAATAAGCCGCTGCTGCATAGAACAATAGTTTGAGAATCAGCGGGGGGGATTAACAACTGATAGAATGTAAAAATACGAAAAACCCATCACCGTGCAACTGTGTTTTTCCGCAGAGCAGACAATTACCGATATTTAGGTAGCAGGGATTTGATCAGCGTTCCAACATTAATTGATTCGGGTCTGCGCCAGCAAACGATCACGCACCCCATCCGCCCATTCCTGTGCCAGGATACTTAGTACAATTGAATCACGGCGGGTACCATCGGCTTTTACCTGGTGACTGCGCAGAATACCTTCTTCAACACAACCAATACTTTTCATAGCGGCAATACTTCTTTTATTGAGCAGATCGGCCCGGAACTCTACCCGCTTAACACCCAGTGTATCGAATGCAAAAGAGAGCAGCAGGAACTTACAGTGCCTGTTCAAACCCGTGCCCTGAAAGGATTTGCCGTACCAGGTATAACCCAATTGCAAGGTATCATGCTGCGGTTGTATATCGTAAAACCGCGTACAACCCGCATACGTATTGCTGCGTTTGTCGAAAACGATAAACGGGTATTCTTCCCCACGCGCTCGGGCTGCCAGGGCAACATCAATATAACGGATCAATGCTTCCTCACCCGCCGCTTTCTGGGCAGAGTAAGTCCAGATATCCGGTTCATTCTGGGAAAAATAACGCAAATTGTTGCAGTCATCCACCGCTAAAGGACGCAGTAAAACGCAATCATTCTCCAGATTATACGCGTTTGAAAAATCGAAGTGATAGGGCATATAATTATTTAAGTTTATGATGAATATTTGTAGTTGGGTTCTAACCAGAGTCCAAACTAGCCATTTTCTCATAAACTAAAACGCCAAAAAAAGATGTGTGGTATTGTTGGTTATACGGGTAAGCGCGAAGCTTATCCCATTATACTCAAAGGATTAAAACGTTTGGAATACCGTGGTTACGATAGTTCGGGGGTTGCCCTGTTGCAGGACAACCAGCTGTCTGTATACAAAAAGAAAGGAAAAGTTGCTGAGCTGGAGGAATCGGTACAAGGCAAAAATTTACACGCACATATTGGTATCGGCCATACCCGCTGGGCCACCCACGGCGAACCCAGCGACCGCAATGCCCACCCGCATGTATCCAACAGTGGTGAACTGGCCATGATCCATAACGGGATCATTGAGAACTATGCCCCCATCAAACAGGAACTGCTGTCGAAAGGTTACACATTCAAGAGCGATACCGATACAGAAGTACTGCTCAATTTTATTGAAGACATCAAGAAGAACAACGATTGCAGCCTGGAAGAAGCACTGCGTATCGCGCTCAAAAGAATTGTAGGCGCCTATTGTATTCTGCTGATTTCACACGATGACCCGGAAACCATTATTGCTGCCCGTAAAGGAAGTCCCCTGGTGATTGGTATTGGTAAAGGCGAACATTTTCTGGCCAGTGATGCTTCCCCCATCATCGAATACACCAAAGAAGTTGTGTACGTAAACGATTATGAAATTGCCATCATCCGTCCCGATGAACTGATCCTTAAAAACCTGGGTAATGAAAAACAAACCCCTTTCATTACTAAACTGGATATGGAACTGGCCGCCATCGAAAAAGGTGGTTACGATCATTTCATGCTCAAAGAAATCCATGAGCAGCCCGATACCATTTTCGATTGTTTGCGCGGACGGTTATTGCCGCAATCCGGACAAATCATCATGAGTGGTGTTGACAATCATATTGAAGCTTTAAAGAATGCCCAGCGCATACTCATTGTTGCCTGTGGTACCAGCTGGCATGCGGGACTGATTGCCGAATACCAGATTGAAGAGCTCTGCCGCATTCCGGTAGAAGTAGAATATGCTTCTGAATTCCGCTACCGCAATCCGGTGGTAAATCCAGGTGATGTAATCATTGCCATCTCCCAAAGCGGTGAAACTGCCGACACGCTGGTAGCTTTGGAAAGTGCCAAACAAAAAGGAGCATTTATTTTCGGCGTTGTGAATGCCGTTGGCAGCAGTATTGCCCGTTTGAGTGATGCGGGTGCTTATACCCATGCGGGACCGGAAATAGGCGTTGCCAGTACCAAAGCATTTACCGGCCAGCTCGCGGTATTAGCTATGATGGCATTGAAAATTGGTTATGCCAAAGGCAGTATCGATGAAACCCGTTACCTGCACCTGATGAAAGAACTGGAAGCCGTTCCGGAAAAAGTAAAAGAAATCTTATCCGATACCAGTCGCATCGAACAAATTGCCAACAAATACAAAGACGCTACCGACTTCCTCTTCCTGGGCAGAGGATATAATTTCCCCGTAGCACTGGAAGGTGCATTGAAGCTGAAAGAAATTTCTTACATACACGCAGAAGGTTATCCGGCTGCGGAAATGAAACATGGCCCCATTGCATTGGTTGATGATAAACTACCTGTTGTTTTTGTTGCCACCAAAGACTCTTACTACGAAAAGATTGTTTCCAATGTACAGGAAATCAAAGCCCGTAAAGGCATGGTGATAGCTGTTGCCACTGCCAACGATAATGTAATTCCCGGCATGTCGGACGATGTGATGTTTGTACCCGATGCCGATGAAGTCATTGCGCCGCTGTTAAGCGTCATCCCGCTACAGTTGCTGAGCTATTATGTGGGTATTGCGAAAGGACTGGATGTAGATAAACCGCGCAACCTCGCCAAAAGTGTAACGGTAGAATAATTATTGGGCCAAAGTTTTCAACATGTCGCAAAACCAGATCATCAAAACATCGATCCTGTCACTGGGTTATGGCTTTATCAAAGACGGTTATATTCCCAAAGGAAAAGATGAATATTACCTGCGTAATATGCAAAACCGTAACGGGATTGCATACCGGCAGCTGAATGCTTACGAAATAGAAGTACTGGTTCGTAACCGGAATACCAGCGACGACTGGAATAAAATACTGGTATCGGATGCATTCAACCCTGAACTGGTAAAGAACTGCAAATTCTACGGACTCGTTCGCATCGGTAAACTGGAACCCTATTGCCTCAGCTTCAGCGACCTCAAAGCACCCGTAGGTTTGTATAATTCCACCATCATCAGCTGCGATTTTGGCGACAATGTAGTCATTGAAAATGTAAGCTATCTCTCCCACTACATCATTGGCAGCGAAGTGATCATTTCCAACGTCAATGAAATCGTCTCCACCAACCATGCCAAATTTGGCAATGGCATTGTCAAAAGCGGAGAAGATGAATCGGTGCGTATCTGGATGGAGATCTGTAACGAAAATACAGGCAGGCGTGTTATGCCTTTCAACGGTATGCTACCCGGTGATGCATATCTCTGGAGCAGGTTTAAAGACGACAAAGCACTGCAGGACAAATTTCAGTTGTTTACAGAGAACCGTTACGATAATAAACGGGGTTATTATGGCAAGATCGGCGACCGGACCGTGATCAAAAACACCAGTATCCTCAAAGATGTATGGATCGGATCGGACGCTTATATCAAGGGCGCCAATAAATTAAAGAACCTTACCATCAACTCCGGACCGGAAGGTAAAACACAGATCGGAGAAGGTTGCGAAGCAGTGAATGGCATCATTGGATTTGGTTGTAAAATGTTTTATGGCGTGAAAGCGGTTCGCTTCATTATGTCCAATCATTCGCAACTCAAATACGGCGCCAGGCTCATCAACTCCTATCTGGGCCATAATGCCACCATTTCCTGTTGCGAAGTACTCAACTCCCTCATTTTCCCGGCACATGAACAACATCATAATAATTCCTTCCTCTGTGCGGCGCTGGTGATGGGGCAAAGCAATATTGCTGCCGGTGCCACCATTGGTTCCAACCACAATAGTCGTGGTGCAGACGGGGAAGTTATTATGGGCAGAGGATTCTGGCCAGGTTTATGTGTTAGCCTCAAACACAATTCCCGTTTTGCCAGCTTTACCATTCTGGCCAAAGGCGATTATCCGGCCGAACTGGATATACCCATCCCCTTTTCACTGGTGAATAATGACCTGAGCCGCGATCAATTGGTGATCATGCCTGCTTATTGGTTCATGTATAATATGTATGCCCTGGCCAGGAATGCCTGGAAATACCTCGACCGCGATAAAAGAACCGAACGCATCCAATACCTGGAATACGATTACCTGGCACCGGATACTATTGAAGAAATGTTCCAGGCCTTAACCATTATGGAACAAGCTACCGGTGAAGCCTGGTTCCGGCGGGAAAGAAATGGGCGTTTCACCAGGGAAGAAGCCATTCAGCTCGGGAAGCAATTACTTACCACCGACCCCAAAACAGTGGCTTCACTGGAAATTACCGTTACGGGGATTGAAAACAGTAAACGCAAAGTTGTACTGGTTAAAACAGAAAAAGCTTATCAGGTATTCCGTGATCTTATCCAGTATTATGGCGCCCTGCACCTCCTGAAACTGATTGAAAGTACCAAAGCCAAAAACCTGTCGACCCTGATTGAAGGATTACCGGCAAAAATGAAAAGAGGTAAATGGGTGAACATAGGCGGACAACTCATGCCCGAACAGGGATTGCTGGACCTGAAACAGAAAATCAAAACAGGTAAGATCAAATCATGGGATGAAGTACACAGTTATTATACCAAAGCGGGTGAACAGTACGAAGCACAAAAAACAATGCATGCACTCGCTTCCCTGGCAGATATCGCCGGTTTCAAATGGCAGCAGCTGGATCTTTTACAACTGAGCAGTTTACTCAATGCCATCATCAGTACCCGCGAATGGATGACAAAAGGTATTTACGATTCCCGTGCCAAGGATTACAGCAATCCTTTCCGCAAAATGGTATATGAAAGCTTTGCCGAGATGAATGCTATTGTTGGAAAACTGGAAGACAATAGTTTTATCAAACAGCAAACCGCCGATTTACAGGCATTCAAAAACCGGGTAGCCGCCATCAAAAAAACACTCCGCATTAAAATATAAAAAAGCAGGTTGCTGATAGCAACCTGCTTCATTTTCCGTAACGGATATTGGATTTTAAAACCGCAGACCCAGACCCAGCTGAATCTGCTGGTTGGTCCATTTATCTTTATTATCGATATCGTTGATATTCTGCAGGCCAATATTGTAGCGGCCATACACGCGCAGGTATTTGAAATTGAGCTGTGCACCTGCTACCATGGAAAAATCACCACTCTTGAATGCTGTTTCGCCGTTTTTCAGCAGGGTTTTATCCTGATTCACCAGAATACCAAACTGCGGGCCTGCATTGAGGGTAAGGATACCACCTACATTGTAGCGAAGCAGAACCGGGATGCTCAGGTAATCCAGTTTCACTTTCTCGTTATTATTAAACGGATTGACGTCTGCCGGATAAAGAGTATTAAAGCTGGTACGCTTGGTACTGCTCTGGCTCCAGAGTAATTCGGGTTGAATACCCCATTTTTTATTAAAGTCAATCTCCAGAAAACCACCCACATGGTAAGCGAGATCAAAACCATCACTGAACGATTGTCCGGATATTTTATTAAGATTGGCTCCTACTTTGGCTCCCAGCCTTACACCACCCTGGGCATAAGTGCCAATTGTGAATACCACAAGGGCTGCTGTTACTGCTAATACTTTCTTCATAAGGTTTCATTTATTGTTTGAGATAATATTTCAATGACCGTGCCAAAAACTGCCGGCCCGGGTTAAAAATTGGCGCAAATCTATAAGAGATTCATAATTAATGGATACCGCATATCCATCAGGGGGTCCGCCGCAGGGATCGGATACCTGATTCAAACGATTATTTTTTGCTTTTGTTACAAACAGCCATGGGTATTTGTCTATCATTGCAGCAAATTAGCTGACCGATGAAAGCATCCATCCTCCTGTTATTACTGGCAGTTTATACCACTGCCCATGCACAGGATCATAGCCAGCACAATACCATTTCAGGGTACGCCGATAGTGTGAATGCAGGATTGATTACCAGGGATACCGTTAAAACCAGTCCCAAGAGAACAGCCATGGCTACCGTTGCAGGCACCCATATCCATATTGAATATGGTTCCCCCGGTGTCCGGGGACGCATGATCTGGGGTGGTCTGGTTGCTTATAACCAGGTATGGGCAACCGGTGCACATAAAGCTACTACGGTTGATTTTTCAACGGATGTTACCATCAACGGAAAAAAAATCAAAGCAGGTAAATATGCATTGTTCACCATTCCCGGTGAAACAACGTGGACACTTATCATCAACAGTAAATTCGATCAGCACCTGGCCGATGAGTACAATGCAGCCGAAGACCTGGTTCGGGTCATTGTCAAACCGGTTAAACTCAAGAAACAGGTACAACGGTTAACCTATACGGTATCACCCACCAGGCAGCAGGAAGCCGCCATTCAAATCAGTTGGGATTACCTCATGGTAAGCTTACCCATTCAACTCAAACCAGTTCAATAAGGGTGATCTCGGGCAGTATACCAACCCTTCCCGGATAACCAATAAATCCAAAGCCCCGGTTCACATATAATTGCTGACGGCCTTCCGAATACAGACCCGCCCATTGTTTGTACATCCATTGTACCGGGCTCCATTTGAAATAAGGATTTTCAATACCAAACTGCATACCATGGGTATGTCCGGATAGAGTGAGGTCAATATCCGGATAGCTGGTCCTCACTTCTGCATCCCAGTGACTGGGGTCATGACTCATTAAAATTTTAAAGGGGATGGATTCGGTGCCGGGATAAGCTTCATTCATTTTCCCATATTTGGGGAAACGGCCTTTGGCCCCCCAGTTTTCAATACCCAGTAATGCGATCTGTTGGTTGTTTTTCGTAAACACAACATGTTCATTCATCAGTAAACGCCAGCCCATATGCGCATGAACCTGCTTCAATGCTTCTAAGTTGGCGGCTTTATCGGCACGGGAGGGCCAGGACACATAATCACCATAATCGTGGTTACCCAATGTACTGTATACACCCAGTGGTGCCTGCAGTTTTGCGAACAGGTCCTGGTAATCCTTCATTTCTTCGGCGCGGTCGTTCACCAGATCGCCGGTAAACAGGATCAGATCGGCCTGCTGCTGCATAATCAGGTCAATACCCTTGCGAACAGCCTGCGGGTTCTGAAAACTGCCGCTGTGGATATCACTGATATGAATGAGTTTTAATCCACGGAATGCTTCGGGCAGGTTGGGGAAAGACAGTTTAACCTTACGTAACTGGTAGCGGTACTTATTACTGAATCCGTACAGCAGGGTACCGAATAAACCCCCACCCAGGCCAAGGCCCAGCCAGCTCAGGAAAACCGATCTTGGAATACCATTGCCCTCACCCATAAATTGTGCACCGGTTCCCGGAAATATTTTACTCATCAGCCATAAAGCACCACGCCGGAAATCATCGGCCAGAAAAATAACAGCACCCACCAGTTTGGCAAAAAACAAACCCACCAGAATCGCAAAAACATAGTTGCGGAAAAGTTTGGAAGTCTGTAACGACTGTATATACGGAAAAGCCAGCATGGCCAGCAGGGTCAGGGCCGATACCAGCCAGTAGGCCCCGTGAATCAACAGTCGGGCCCGGTCACTGGTTTGCTGGGTAACGGATCGAAGGGCCTGATACACATACAGGTCCAGTAAAAGCATAATGAGGGCAATCACCCACCAGGTTCCCGAGTTTCGCATACAATGATTCTGTTAGATCAAAAGACGAATGAAGTTTAAAAATATTGTATTTCAGGCGCTCTGCCGCTGAAAACCACAGGAATACTGTTCCGGAACAGGCATTCGGCACCGGTCATCACCCCATCCGGAAAAACCGGGCACCCCTCCCGCAAGATTGTTTCAAAAGATGTGTTCGAAAGCGTATTTTTGGCGACTTACAAAGCTGTTTAGACATGAAATTGACCTATTACGGACATGCCTGTTTTCAGGTAGAGATTGGCGGTAAGAAAATACTGTTCGACCCTTTCATTACGTATAATGAACTGGCCCGGCATATTGATATCAACAGCATCGAAACAGATTATATTTTTATCTCACATGGTCATGCCGACCATATTGCCGATGCCATTGGCATAGCCAAAAGAACCGGTGCTACCATTGTAAGTGCCTGGGAAATCCATGAATGGGTAAGCAAGCAGGGTATTGAGAAAAGTCACCCGATGAATACCGGCGGCAAATGGCAATTTGATTTCGGCACCGTAAAATGTGTGGTGGCGCAGCACAGTAGTGGTTTACCCGATGGTTCATACGGCGGGAATCCCATGGGCTTCCTGTTTCTCACACCCGAGGGTAATTTCTATTACAGCGGTGATACCGCCCTGACCCTGGATATGCAGCTGATACCCGTATGGGCAAACTTACAGTTTGCCGTACTGCCGATTGGGGACAATTTTACGATGGATGTACAGGATGCCATCCGTTGTGCCGATTTTGTACAGTGCAATAAGGTAGTTGGTGTACATTACGACACATTCGGGTTCATTAAAATCGATAAAAAAGCGGCACAGCAATCGTTTGAAGCGGCAGGTAAAAGTTTATTGTTGCCAGCCATCGGAACAAGCATTGACGTATAAGTATTAAAATATCCGCGATAACCGGAAACAGGAAAACAATATTATGGCGAGAATTATCGGCGTAGCCAATCAGAAAGGGGGTGTGGGTAAAACCACTACAGCCATTAACGTGGCAGCAAGCCTGGCAGTATTAGAATACAAGACATTACTGGTTGATGCGGATCCGCAGGCCAATAGTACAACCGGCGTAGGCTTCGACCTGCACAATATTACCAGCAGTTTATACGATTGCATGGTGAATAATACCAGTGCAGCCGATGTGATCCTTAAAAGTGAAATCCCAAACCTGGATATCATCCCTTCCCATATCGACCTGGTAGGGGCAGAAATAGAAATGATCAATTACCCCAACCGGGAGAATGTTATGAAGGGCATCCTGGACGCGGTGAAAGACCAGTATGATTTTGTGATCATTGACTGTTCTCCTTCACTGGGATTGATCACGGTTAACTCACTGGTGGCTTCCAACAGCGTGATTGTACCGGTACAGTGTGAGTTTTTTGCGCTGGAAGGCCTGGGTAAACTGCTGAATACCATCAAAATTGTACAAAGCCGCCTGAATCCTGCTTTACAGATAGAAGGTATTCTGATGACCATGTATGATGGCCGTTTGCGTTTGTGCAACCAGGTGGTGAGTGAAGTAAGGCGTCATTTCGACGAAATGGTTTTCTCCACCATTATTCACCGCAATACCCGCCTCAGCGAATCGCCCAGTGTTGGTAAACCTGTAATCCTGTATGATGCAGAAAGTAAGGGTGCCATCAATTACCTGAACCTGGCCAAGGAAATTTTGCAGAATAATGGCATGACAAAAATGTCGAACGAAGAAAGAATCATAGAGTAAAGCATAGCGGCACCGGCATTTGAGCAACGGTGTGCAAACAAAAATGGCAAGCATGACCAACCCTAAACAGAATAAAGAACTCATCGGAAAAGGACTCAGATCCTTATTGCAGAATATTGATGCAGACCTTAAAACAACTGCAGGCTCTTTAAAAACAGAAGTGGTGGAACAGGCTACTACTTCAACCCGTATTCCCATTACCGATATCCAGATCAACCCTAAACAACCCCGTCGCGATTTTGATGAGCAGGCCCTGAATGAACTGGCGGCATCCATCAAGCTGCACGATATCATCCAGCCCCTGACGGTATCAAAAATTGCCGGTGGAAAATACCAGCTGATTGCCGGTGAGCGCCGTTTCCGTGCTTCCAAGATTGCCGGCCTCAAAGATGTACCGGTTTATATCCGCCAGGCCAATGATCAGCAATTACTGGAACTGGCATTACTGGAAAACTTGCAGCGTGAAAACCTCAATGCCGTTGAAATTGCACTGAGCTACAAACGCATGATGGAAGAGTTGAGCTATACACAGGAACAGGTAGCCGAAAGAATGGGTAAAGAAAGAAGCACGGTAACCAATTATATCCGCCTGCTGAAATTACCCCCCGATATTCAGTTATCCATCCGGAATGGCTCCCTCTCTATGGGACATGCCCGCGCATTGGTGAATATAGACACCATCGATAAACAGTTGTTTGTATTCAAAGAGATACAGCAAAAAGGCCTGAACGTAAGACAAACAGAAGAACTGGTGCGTAAAATGTACCAGGCCGAAAAAAGCGGCGCTGTTAAATCTTCCGTAAAAACAGACCTACCCCCAGCCTACAAAAAAATTGAAGATAACTTAGCATCACATTTTGGCACCAAGGTAAAAATGGCCCACAACAAAAAAGGTTATGGCAGTATTACCATTGAGTATTATTCTCTGGAAGAACTCAATAAAATACTGGAAGCCATGCATGTTACCGTGAGTTAAAGCGCATGAACCTGAAGCAACAGCTTATATGTCTTTTATGGGTTTGTTTGTCCTTGTCCGCCGTAGCACAGGCCGACAAACAGCAACTGGCACAAACAAGTTTATTAAACGTTGTGGCAGACAGTACCCGTGTAGCTACAGCTGCTGATTCGGTTGTACCCCAAAAAAATAAACCGCACCAACCCAGACTGGCTACTATTCGGTCTGCCATCATTCCGGGATGGGGACAGGCTTATAACAAACAATACTGGAAAATACCGGTTGTATATGGTGTGCTGGCGATTCCTGCCGGGTTATATTTCTACAATAACAGCTGGTACAAAAAATCAAAATTTGCATACGAAGCACTTTTGAAAGCGGCGGGGCCGGCCAAAGACAGCACAGACCTGCCATTGATTGATCCAAAACTGCAGAACAGGACAATAGAAACAGTGCAAAACTACCGGAATATCTTCCGTCGCGATCGCGACTACTCTGTACTGTGGTTTATCCTGGCCTGGGGATTACAGGTAGTAGACGCAACGGTATTCGGACACCTCAAGGATTTTGATGTAAGCGATGATCTGAGTATGCGTGTGAGTCCCACATTCAACCCGCAAACCCGGTCGCCCGGTTTCGGGTTGGTATTAAGCCTCAAGAATCCCACGCCCAAACCCATTCCGGCGCGCTGATTAAGCATTAACTTTGTTTGGTGCCCAACAGGGCATATAAATACACCCACATGAAAATAGCATTGGTAGGATACGGCAAAATGGGCAAAGCCATTGAAGCAATAGCCGTAGCACAGGGACATGAAGTTGTACTGAAGATTGATCTGGATAATGCAGCCGACCTGAATGAGGCCAATGCTGCCCGGGCCGATGTAGCCATTGAATTTACCGGCCCACACAGTGCTTTTGATAATGTGATGAAATGTTTGTCACTCGGCTTACCCGTTGTTTGTGGCTCTACTGGGTGGCTCGACAGGCTGGAAGCGGTAAAACAATATTGCCTTCAGCAACAGGGCACGCTGGTGTATGCGAGTAATTTCAGTATTGGCGTAAACCTTTTCTTTGAATTGAATACCTATCTGGCCAAACTGATGCAGGGTTATCCCGGCTATGAAGTGAGCATGGAAGAAATTCACCACACACAGAAAAAAGATGCACCCAGTGGTACTGCTATTACGCTGGCTGAACAGATACTGGCAAATATCCACCGGAAAAAGCAATGGGTAAACCAACCCAGCAACAATGCGGAAGACCTCAGCATCATCTCCGAAAGAATTGATCCCGCTCCCGGTACGCATACCATCAAATACCAGTCACCCATCGATGATATTGAAATCACGCATACAGCACATAACCGGCAGGGTTTTGCCGGCGGCGCCGTTTTAGCAGCAGAATTTGCCAGCCGCAACAAAGGCATCTTCGGTATGAAAGAAGTACTGGGTTTATAATCACCATTGTGTATACCTTACACTTGTTAAGCCGTGAACAGCTGCGTTTTACCGGAAATTTGACCCTTGGGTATGTAATTAGCTAAAAAATGAATATTTTTCCCCCGGAATCCGGACAGGCAGGTCTGGCTAAACCCTATTTGCCTGGTAATCGGTAGTTGTAACCATGCTTTCTAAGAAAACACAGTATGCATTCAAGGCGCTTACCTTTATGGCTGAGCGGAAAATAGATGAGCCTGTGCTGATTGCTGAGATCGCGCAGAAGAAAAAAATCCCCCTGAAGTTTCTGGAAAACATCCTGCTGGAATTAAAGAAAGCCGGTTTACTGGCCAGTAAAAAAGGCAAGGGTGGTGGTTATTTTTTTCATACCGACCCGGCAAAAATATCCCTGGCCAAAATCATGCGCCTCATGGATGGGCCGATTGCCCTTCTACCCTGTGTAAGCCTTAATTTTTATGAGAAGTGCCAGGACTGCAATGAGAAAAAATGCGGATTGAACAAAGTGATGATTGAAGTAAGAGATGATATGCTGTCGATTCTGGAAAACAGAACTGTAGCCGATTTGGCATTACTGTAACTCAATATAACCTCTAAAAACAACTGTATGAAAAAAATGTTGATGCTACTACTCTGCATCCCGTTCCTGTCGGAAGCACAAGTACCTGTCTTAAGCGGTAAAAACATTGTAAAGCTGAACCTGAGTTCACTGGTTGCCAAAAACTTTCATATAACTTATGAAAGAAAAATTGCCGGCCGTATATCTGCTTCTCTGGGTTTCAGAACCATGGCCAAAGGTAGTCTTCCCTTCAAAAGCACTTTCGAGAGTTTACTGGATGGAACCGATTTCAATTTTAATAAATTCGAGTTGGGTAATACCGCTTTTACACCGGAAGTTCGTCTGTACCTGGGTAAAGGCAACCTGCGTGGATTTTATGTAGCCCCATATATGCGTTTTGCCTCATTTGATGTTACTGCTCCCATTAAATATACTTACAACAATGGTTCTGGCAATGTAACCGAAGAAGCACCTGTTTCCGGAAAAATCAAATCTACCAGCGCAGGTATTATGTTTGGTACACAGTATCGTATATTCAAAGTACTCACGTTAGATATCTGGATCATCGGTGGTCATTATGGTAGTAGCAAAGGCGATTTGAGCCTGATAAAATCATTCCCAACCCAACAGGAAAGAGATGCGTTGCAGCAGGAAATCAACAGTCTGGATGCTAAACCATTCAAGTTCAAAGGTACCGTTACTTCAACAGGTGCTTTTGTACAATCCGACGGTCCCTGGGCTGGCGTACGTGGACTGGGTGTCAATATCGGATTCCGCTTCTAATCACACAACTTATATACAATATACCACGAGAGCCGCTTTTGAAAAGCGGCTCTCGTGGTATATTGTACTTGTAGTATTGCTTACCCTTTCTTCAGGTTCACCAACATATCTTCCGTCATCTTCGCCAGGTCATATTCCGGTTTCCAGCCCCAGTCGCGCGATGCAACACTATCATCAATGCTTTGTGGCCAGCTGTCTGCTATCTGCTGGCGATAATCCGGTGTATATTGCATGGAGAATGCCGGAATATGTTTTTGTATTTCCGCTCCGATCTCTTTGGGAGAGAAACTCATACCGGAAAGATTATAGGAAGTGCGTACCCCAATCCTTTCGGCCGGTGCTTCCATGAGTTCCAGTGTGGCGCGGATGGCATCAGGCATATACATCATGGGGAGATAGGTATCTTCCCGCAGGAAACAGGTATATCGCTGGCGTTCGAGTGCTTCATGATAAATTTCAACCGCATAATCGGTGGTTCCGCCACCAGGAGCCGATTTATAACTGATTAATCCCGGGTAACGGAGACTGCGTACATCCACACCATAACGCTGGTGGTAATAATTACACCAGAATTCACCGGCATATTTACTGATACCATATACTGTTGTGGGTTCAATAATGGTTTGCTGCGGGCACATTTGTTTGGGGGAAGTGGGACCGAATACTGCAATACTGCTGGGCCAGTACACTTTATGCAACTGTTCTTCACGCGCAATGTCCAACACATTCAGCAAACCCTGCATATTCAAGTGCCAGGCCAGGTTGGGATTTTTTTCACCGGTGGCCGACAGGATAGCTGCCAGCAGGTAGATCTGTGTGATGTTTTGTCGGATAACCTGTACATGCAACATTTCCTTATTCATTACATCCAGGCTAACATAGGGGCCCGTTCCTTCCAGCAAGGGATTCTGTTCGCGCAGATCGGATGCAATGACGTTCTGGTTACCATACATTTTGCGAAGTGCCAGGGTAAGCTCCACACCAATTTGTCCGGATGCACCAATCACCAGTATTTTATCTTTTACCTGTGACATAAACAATCGTTAGTTGAGCAGCAAAGAAAATCAAAAAACATGAATCAGCCACAGTTAAACGGGGGTTGAATGGGTTTTGAACTGGTCAAATATGCTTAATTTTGCAGCTTAATACTGATACTATGCTCCCCTCCTATCTGACCGATTTATTCCATAAACAATCCTATGACCCGCAACAGTTTTTCCTGATTGCCGGGCCCTGTGTAGTGGAAAGCGAGGAGTTGGTAATGGAAGTAGCCGACAAGGTTGCAGGCATCTGCAAAAACCTGGGTATACCCTATGTATTCAAAGCCAGTTACCGGAAAGCCAATCGCACCAGCGCCAGCTCCTTTACCGGTATTGGTGATGACAATGGCCTGTCGCTGATCAGGAAAGTGGGCCAGACCTATCAGTTACCTACTACTTCAGATATCCATGCGCACGAAGAAGCGGCCATGGCAGCCCCATATATTGATATTCTGCAAATCCCTGCTTTCTTGTGTCGCCAAACAGATTTACTGGTTGCTGCTGCAGAAACAGGTAAAGTGGTGAATGTGAAGAAAGGGCAGTTTTTAAGCGGACCGTCCATGCAGTTTGCGGTTGATAAAATCCGGAAAGCGGGCAATGAAAAAATCATGCTTACGGAAAGAGGTACCACTTTTGGCTACCAGGACCTGGTGGTTGACTACCGCAATATTCCCTGGATGCAGGAAACTGGCGTACCGGTTATTATGGACTGTACCCATTCCCTGCAGCAGCCTAATCAAACCAGTGGTGTTACGGGTGGCAATCCGCAATTGATTGGTACCATTGCCAAAGCCGCCATTGCCACCGGCGCCAATGGTTTATTTATTGAAACACACCCCAATCCGGCTGTTGCCAAAAGCGATGGAGCCAATATGCTGAAGCTGGATCTGCTGCAGCCATTACTGGAACAACTGGTAAAGCTTCGGAAAGCGGTATTGTAAATAACGGGCTGTGGGTTACCAGTTTCTCAATGGATTTCTCCTGCCCGCCAGGATATAGTCGCGGATATTGATCCAGAAAGCCAGAATCATGTAAATAATCACGGGAGATCCCATGGTGAGGAAAGAAATATAAATAAACCACATACGGATACGGGAGCTGGCAATCCCTAATCGCTCACCAATGGCGCTGCATACACCAAAAGCCCTCAGTTCAAGGAATTCGCGGATCTTTTGCATATATCAATCAATTAACGGTGGGGGACTATGCAAATTATGCAATTCGGGGGAAAAAAATCAAAAATGCAGGGGCCGAAGCCTTAAAAACAGTTTTTTACCCCACTCCCTTTTTTCGTAAATTCGCGGCAAGTTTAGCACCCTTCCCGGCTGGAAACCCGGTCTGTGGTTCCATCGGGAACATCATCTGTACATCGATAAATTTACCTACCTATGGCATTTGACATTGAAATGATCAAAAAAGTGTACGCCGAGATGCCCGCCCGTGTAGATGCGGCCAGGAAAGCACTGGGACGTCCCTTAACACTGTCTGAAAAAATCCTGTTTGCCCACCTCCACAGTGACCAGCCCCTCAGCAATTTTGAAAGGGGGAAATCCTATGTGGATTTTGCGCCCGACCGTGTGGCGATGCAGGATGCAACTGCCCAGATGGCATTGTTGCAGTTTATGCAGGCTGGCAGACCCAAAGTGGCGGTTCCCTCAACCGTACACTGCGATCACCTCATTACTGCCAAACTGGAAGCAAAAAAAGACCTGGAAGTGGCCAACGCAGAAAGTAAAGAAGTATACGATTTCCTTGCTTCTGTTTCCAATAAATATGGCATCGGTTTCTGGAAACCAGGCGCCGGTATCATTCACCAGGTAGTACTGGAAAACTATGCATTCCCCGGTGGTATGATGATTGGTACCGATTCACATACTGTGAATGCGGGCGGACTGGGTATGATTGCCATTGGTGTAGGTGGTGCAGATGCCTGTGATGTAATGGCAGGGCTGCCCTGGGAACTGAAATGGCCCAAACTGATTGGTGTTAAACTGACCGGCAAACTCAGCGGCTGGACGGCCCCCAAAGACGTTATCCTCAAAGTGGCGGGTATCCTGACCGTAAAAGGCGGAACCGGTGCCATTGTAGAATATTTTGGTGAAGGTGCCAGCGCAATGAGCTGTACCGGCAAAGGTACCATCTGTAATATGGGTGCCGAAATCGGTGCAACTACTTCCACTTTTGGCTACGATGAAAGCATGAGCCGTTACCTCAAAGCAACCGGACGCGAAGAAGTAGCAACCATGGCTGATGGAGTAAAAGATTACCTGAATGCAGATCCCGAAGTATATGCCAATCCTGAAAAATACTTCGATCAGATTATAGAAATCAACCTGAGTGAACTGGAGCCACACCTGAATGGCCCCTTCACACCAGACCTGGCCACGCCAATCTCCAAAATGAAAGAAATGGCTGCCGCCAACGGATGGCCTACCAAAGTAGAAGTGGGTTTGATTGGCAGCTGTACCAACAGTTCTTATGAAGATATCAGCCGCGCCGTTAGCCTGGCACGTCAGGTAAAAGAAAAAGGGCTGAAAACCAAAGCACAATACACCATCACACCCGGTAGCGAACAGGTTCGTTATACCATTGAACGCGATGGTTTCCTGGGCGTTTTTGCTGAAATCGGTGCTACCGTATTCGCTAATGCCTGCGGGCCCTGTATTGGTATGTGGGATCGCGTAGGTGCTGAAAAGCAAGAGCGTAATACCATTGTACATTCCTTCAACCGGAACTTCGCCAAACGTGCCGATGGCAACCCTAATACATTGGCTTTCGTTGCTTCACCGGAACTGGTGACCGCATTGGCTATTGCCGGTGATCTTACGTTTAACCCGATTACCGATACACTGACCAATGAAAAAGGAGAACAGGTAAAACTGGATGAACCCAATGGACAGGAACTGCCCCAGCGTGGTTTTGCAGTGGAAGATGCCGGATACCAGGCACCTGCCGCTGATGGCAGTAGTGTTCAGGTAGCAGTTGACCCCGCTTCCAAACGCCTGCAGTTACTGGATCCTTTTGCTCCCTGGGAAGGTACAGACCTGAAAGATTTGAAACTGCTCATCAAAGCAAAAGGCAAATGTACCACAGACCATATTTCCATGGCTGGTCCCTGGTTGAAATTCCGCGGTCACCTTGATAATATCAGTAATAATATGCTGATTGGTGCTGTTAACTTCTACAACGAAAAAACAGACCTCGTTAAAAATCAGCTCAGCGGTGCTTATGGCCCCGTACCTGCTACACAACGTGCTTACAAAGCAGCCAATATCGGCTCCATTGTAGTTGGTGATGAAAACTATGGCGAAGGTTCTTCCAGAGAACATGCTGCCATGGAACCCCGTCACTTAGGTGTTCGCGCCATCCTCGTAAAATCATTCGCCCGCATCCACGAAACCAACCTGAAAAAACAGGGTATGCTGGCATTGACTTTCGCCGATAAAAATGATTACGAGAAGATCCAGGAAGACGATACCATTGATATCGAAGGACTGACTTCATTTGCACCGGGACAACCATTAACCGTTGTACTGCACCATGCAGACGGTTCAGTGGATNTAAATCCATCAGGTACTGATATGAAAATCCCCCGGCACTATTCCGGGGGATTTTTTATTACATCGAATGCTCATCTGCACTTGGTCCGTAACTGCCCGGTATGGGAATATCAAGCAGTCGCAGGTAAACACCCAATTGTGCTCTGTGGTGTATCACCTGGCTCATGGTGTTCCGCAGAAAACTATACTTGGTTTCTACAGTATAAATCTGATCGCCGTTGCGGAGTGTCCAATTTTTGGCCAGTGTAGATTCGTCGGCATTTTTAAACTCGTTGCGACCATCTTCAAGACTGGCCTCAAAATAGGCAAGCAAATCACTGGTATTGTCAATGATTTTCGGACTGTAAGGATGTGCACCAAAATCCAGTTCATCGGTATTCAATACCATCCCCACCCAGGTAGGTAATTCAGCAATATGTGTGGCCAGCTGCTGGAGACTCATGCTTTTGGAATGGGGCTTCCACTGGTACCGGTCATTGGGCACCAGGGCTAAAAATTTACGGGTTGTTACTGCTTCGTTTTCCAGTTCCTGCTGGAAGGCTTGAATGATTGTCATAATTGATTGTTTTAATTGATAACACAAAACAATCAATGGCCACTGACAACCCTATGGCAGTCGTTTTAAAAATATTTTATCCCTTATCCGGTACCATGCGTCAGTATTCAACCGGTATATCCTTCATGTAGGTATCCAGCGAAATATGCTTACGATGGATGAACGGCGTATCGGTATTGGTGAGCTTTTGTATACGGGCCACTTTAAAATCACGGTACCCATTTCGTTTATGACACCAGGCGATCAGGTGCCAGGCAAGTGCATAAAAGATCAGTCCAATGGGTTCTACTTTACGAACGCTGGGCTCCTGGTTTTTATTGAGATAAGCAATCTGTATCATGGTCCGGCCGGTAATAGCTTCCTGTAAAACAGATAAATAAGAAACCTGTAAAGTCATACACTCCGGCACCTGCAGCCGGATACGGGATGCCAGTGTTTCCAGCTTTTCCTGTTGGGAAGATTGTAAAACATTTTTCACCTTATTCAGCGCGCTTGAGTAGTGTTTTTGAATAGACTGATCGGAGAAACCATTCACCACGGCTTCCATCAGCAGCAAAGCATTGGCTTCTTCACTGGTAAAAGATACGGGTGACAGAAAATAGCCATTCACAATAAAATATCCCCTGCCCTGCTCAAAACTTACCGGCACCCCCGACTCATTCAGGGCCTTGATATCGCGGTATACGGTGCGTATACTGAGGTTGAATTTTTCTGCGATTTTTTCTGCAGGTACAAATTTTTTTGATTGCAGAAAGGTCAGGATGCTAAAGAGGCGATCAATGCGGTTCATATTGTCGGATCAAGGTATTGAAGATAAACACTCAGAAATTACCCGGACAACCAATCAACAAAAAAAGCGATCCGGTGGGATCGCTTTTTTTAAACGGGCTGTATGATCAGGCTTTTTTGCCCATACCATTGGTCCAGCCAACAGCAGCACCGGTCAGCGCCCAGAGCACGGTTCCGGCAGCGATATCCACCAGCGTACCCTTCAGACTCATCACATTGCTGGTTGCATACATAACCAGGTCAAACCCGGCAATAACAAGGAACCCGATTGTGGCTCCCGCAGTAAGCCCTGCCGCCAAAGAGCTGATATTAGCCCATTTGTTGTACACGTAAGACAGGATTAGGCCGAAAAAGATATTACCCACAATCAATGCCCACCAGATCATATCCATATCGGCGCGCATCACATTGGTTGCGGTTCCGGCATTGGCCATCATAAAATCCATCAGCAGGATCCCATAAATCAGCCAGCCACCAAGAAAAGCAACAATTCCTCCGGCAATGCCGGAAATCAGAAATTTTTGAGTGTTCATAAGCAATCGTTTTAAGGGGGAAATAGGTTGACTGAACAAAATAAAAACTGGGCTTCGCAAATGCAAGCCCGCATTTCGCCCAACCAGCATACTGTTCATAAGCAGGGGATAACTACAGCCAAAACCTTCACAAACAATTATCTTTCCAATCCATGTTTAACCATCATATCTGCCTATTTTCACACACGAAGAAAATTAGTATCCCCTGCTTATGACACTGAAGATTTTAACCGTTGCCGGCCTCGCCACTTTTGAAATTTATGCCGCCATCCCGGCGGGTTTTGCCTTTGGTTTACCCGCATGGCTTATCTTCCTGTCCAGCCTCATCGGCGGATTAGCCGGTGTATTTGTAGCAACTTTCCTGGGTGAAAAAATCAGAACCTTTTTCGCCCGGTACCGGAAACCCAAACCCGAAAAACCCAAAACAGGTTTGATTTATACTATTTGGGAGAAATATGGTATTATCGGACTTGGTTTTTTTGGCACCATGACCGTTGGCGCACCCGTGAGTATTGGCGTTGGTGTTGGATTTAATGTTCCGGTACAAAAATTATTGATGTGGTGTTGTATTGGTGTCTTTACCCGTTGCGCACTGTTCACCACAATTGGTCATTACGGAATGAAATTATTTTAGCCTAAAACTCGTACTGCTACAGGTAGAAAATCATTCCCGAGTAAGGTATATCTCCGCGGGCAAGCCAGCCATACCAGATACACTGCACACTGTACTCCATTAAATAGTAGTGCGCAACTCATTCGTTCCGAACCTTTATTTGTTAGGGTCAGGCGATGCCTGATTTACCTTATCCAGTATGACTGTTTCGAGCATCAAGGAAATCAATTTATATAGAAATTTTTAATCATTTCTTTGGCAAAACATTTATCCCAATCACTCCATTTGCTTTTATAAGCGCGTTCGTATAGCCCGTTCGGTTCATTTTTTATTATCTTGTTCAGATAAACCAACCAAAATGAGATATTCTTTACTACTGCTTCTGGTCTTTTTTTCATTGACCACTTCAGTTCTGCAGGCACAGCAGAAAAAACAACTGACTGCTGCTGATTACGGCAGATGGCAATCCATCGGCAGCACCGATATTTCCGACGACGGCAGCTGGATGGCTTATGTAATTAGCGCACAGGAAGATAATGATACCCTGTACGTTTTACATACCCAAAACAAAACCACTTATAAATTGCCCTTTGCTACCAGCTTTGAATTTTCGGGCGACAACCAGTGGATCGCTTACCGCATTGGTGTCTCATTCAAGGAAGCCGAAAAACTGCGCGAACAAAGCAAACCCATTGAATACAAAATGGGCTTACTGAACCTGAAAACAGGTAAAAAAGAAATCATACAGAATGTGAACCGCTACGGGTTCTCAAGGGATGGAAAATTCCTGGCTGTATACCTCGCCCCACCCAAAGAAAATAAAGACAAGGGCAGCGTATTACTGGTAAAAAACCTGGCCGATGGCAGTACGCATACCATTGGTAATGTAACCGATTATGCTTTCAATAAAAAAAGCAATTACCTGGCTTATGTGGTTGAATCCGCTAACACTGCAGGTAATTCTGTAGAACTCTTGTCACTCCCCCAATACAGCCTGAAAATTGTAGCCAGTGATACTGCTAAATTCTCCAAATTGAGCTGGCACAAGGAAGGCGAGGGATTGGCTTTCTTCAAAACTTTCAAACACAATGACTACGAGGAAGAAAATGCTGTCGTGTATACTTATACGCAATTAAATGGCTCACCGGTTTTAAGAACACTGGATCCCGCTACATTCAGCAGCTTCCCTAAAGACATGCGCATTTTTAATGGTTCTAACCTGCGTTTGAGTGATGACATGAGTGCTGCGTTTTTCGGACTCAAAGCCTGGACCCGTAAACCAGCTAAAGAGGACAAAAAACCTGCCGACTCCACCAAAACCAAAACAGCAGAAGCCAGTACTGCAGCCAAAACCGACGATAAGCCCGCAGCAGTAGACATCTGGCATTGGAAAGATGCTGAGATACAGCCACGCCAGAAAGTTACCTATAACCAGGACAAAGATGCCAGCTACCTTACTGCCTGGAACCTGAGCGACAATTCCCTGAAACAACTGGCCAAAGAAAATACGCCCATTGCATTATTAACCGGTAACCAGGCTTATGCCGTTACCTCTACCGATAAAAAATATAAGCCTGCCTTCAAGGAAGATTATGCAGATTTCTATCTCGTGAATACAAAATCCGGCGAAGAGAAATTACTGTATGAAAAAATGCTGTCCGGCTTTTTCACAGGACCACAATCTTCACCCGATGGCAAATTCCTGTATTTTTTCCGTGATAAAAACTGGTGGACGTATAATATAGCTACCGGTCAAACACTGAACATCACGCAGGATATTAAAACTGCTTTCTGGAATACCCGCGACGATCATACCGCCAGCAAACCACCTTTTGGTATGGGCGGATGGCTTAAAGGCGATACTGAGGTATTACTCTATGACGAATACAATATCTGGGCTGTTAAACCCGATGGAACTGGCAGCCGCAAACTGACCAATGGCGAAAAAGATGAGATCATGCACCGGGTGGTTCGTACCGACTTTGAAGATCCCTTCCTCGATCCTTCCAAACCCATTTATCTTTCTATTTACGGCGACAAAACCAAAAAATACGGTTTTGCCAAATTAGATAAGAATCAGGTTAGTACACTTTTGTTTGAGAACCTGTCGGTAGGCCGGATCAGTAAAGCAAAAAACACGGATGTATTTACTTATGTCAAACAGGATTATCACATTTCTCCGGAGCTGTATGTTTCCAATAATTTTACTGCAGAGAACAAAGTTGCCACCACTAATGCACAGCAGGCAGATTATTATTGGGGCAAGAGCGAGTTGATCAGTTTCACCAATAAGAAGGGTAAAAAAATGCAGGGAGCATTGTTCTATCCGGCTAATTACGAGCCCGGCAAACAATATCCCATGATCGTATACATCTACGAACTCTTGTCCAATACCGTACATGGATATGTTAACCCTTCTGTGAGAAGCGCATACAATACCACCAACTTCACCAGTAATGGTTATTTTGTTTTCCGTCCGGATATCGTATATGAAAACAATGAACCGGGCATGAGCGCAGCCAATTGCGTGATTCCTGCAGTAGAAACGGTATTAAAGACCGGTATGATTGACAAAAACAAAGTGGGTCTGATGGGACATAGCTGGGGCGCGTACCAGACTTCTTTCCTGGTAACGCAAACCGATCTGTTCAAAGCTGCCTGTGCCGGTGCACCACTGACGGATCTGATCAGTATGTCGCTTTCGATTTATTGGAATACGGGAACACCCGACCAGAAAATATTCGAAACCAGTCAGGGTCGTTTTGATGGCCCCTGGTATGAGCGTACCCAGGAGCATATCCGCAACTCCCCTATGTTCAACGCTGCTAAAATCAAAGCACCATTGCTGGTGGCTTTTGGCGATAAATACGGAGCTGTTGACTGGCACCAGGGAATTGA
>JAACZQ010000025.1 GCA_009996675.1 Chitinophagaceae bacterium | reverse complement strand
GGGCCCCCATTGGGTGATGCGTATCTGTTCCCTTCCCTTGGGGAACAGGGGATCAGGCCTTTTTTGCACGGGAATCTGCTTCAGCCTTTCATCGGGCGCATAATCAATGTTCAGGGGATCTTCTTCGCGACTGCTGTCAATATCATTCGTACGTTCCCCCAGTTTCAGCCCCGTGGTCTGGGCCATTTTTATATTCCCGCTGAAGGCCACGGTATCGGTACCCATGATATCATATACCGTTTCAACAGCCGTGAACTGGTTGGCTGCAATCCAGTAACGACGGCTCTCGGTATTGCGTGTTTTGGCATAGCCCCAGTCGGTGGGCTGACTGGCGCGTGACCAGAGTTTGATGCCGGTTTTATCATAGAGGAAACGGTTGAGGGCAATATTGTTGCTTTGTCCGTGTTCAATGGCAATACCAATCCGGTTAAAAGCAAAATCATTATCGGTAAAATCGCTTTCAAAACTATAACCTGCCCAGATACCATGATCGCAATCCCGTATCTGGTTCTTCATAACAATATTGCGGCTGAACGTTAATTCGGCACCATTGGTGGGGGCATAGGAAAAATCATTGCCATAGATCAGGTTATCATTGCAGCCGCCCAAACCGGTATCCATGGTATACTGACCGGCCCACAAAAAGAAACCATCACCACTGTGTGTGGCGCTGTTATAGGCAAATACGTTTTCATTACTCTGTTCAAAAACCAGTATGCCTGCACTGTCCTGGCCGCGACGGTATTTACCGTGACGGTAGCCGCGTACATTCCAGTCGAGACGGTTCTGGTAAATCTGGTTATAGCTACTCCGGTATAACCCAATGCCGATGCCGGAATTGAAGCTGAAATTATTGTAGGCCACGGTTGCGCTGTCGCAGTTGGTGAGCATGAGTGCGCATTGTCCGTCTGTGGCTGTATTGTTCAGGATGCGGGCTTTGCTGCAATTCCGCAGGTAAATGGCGGCACCATACCGTAGCCATTCGTCCTGTTCATTGTGGTGGAAGCTCAGCCAGTCGCTCACATCTTCCCGGTTGAGGTTACTTTTCAGTTCCTGGCGGTAATTATAGCTGAGCTGGCATTGCTCAATAACCAATCCGTTAACGCTGTCGGCCAGGATGGCCACTTTAAACCCGTTGATGGTTGCCTGTTTGATGTGTATGCGGGAAGATCCTTTGCGGATGCGGATGGCGATCCCTTTGAAGGTATTGGGTGTATGCAGTTGGGTGGAGCCGGTGAGTGTTACACCGCTGAGGTCCACGGTAATATCCTGTCCGTTGATTTCCAGCCAGGCTATGGAATCGTGTGCGGGCGTGAAAGTGTAAATACCCGGCTGTATTTTCACGGAATGGGTAATTGTTTGGCCCTGTTCCGGCAGGATGGTGGTTTGCGCAACAACCACAAAGCGGGAGATGAGTAACAGGAACAGACAACAAACCTTTCGCATGTTTAAAGCTAAGTTATTCTGTTTAGATGCATGAAAGCGATGGTTCCATAAAACGCTTAAAGCTGGAAGCGTACGCTGCCAAAAATACCGAAGTCCTGTGTGTTGGATTTGAATAAAGCAGGATTTACATTGGGCGGAAGCTTGCGCAGGGGTGCATGCCGCCATACAAAATCTATCCGGAGCAGTTTGAAAATATTCTCGAAGCCGGTACCAATTTCCGTATAAATACCTCCACGTAAAGAACGCAGTTTGTATTCATTGGTATACTCGATATGGTTGAGGATGCGGCTGGCGGTTGACATATCACCCCATACGGCTTTGAAGTTCCAGAACTGGCGCATATTGGATTTGCGCATGAAGGGAATCAGGTTTAAAAATTTCTTTTCAATATTATGCTCAATGTTGATGCCTGCATAGCGATCGCTGATATACTCAAAGCGATTCATGAGGTTGAAGGATTGCTTATTGTAATAATAGATTTCATTACCGGGATGTATCTCCATCAGCATGAACGGAAGCCCCTCATTGGTAAAGATCTTACCACCATACAGCATATAATTCAGTTTGCCCCAGCGTGGGATGCGGAAATTCTGGGAAATATTCATGCCCACACGCTCATACGCATATTCCGATCCCAGTAAGCCGTCTGAACTGAATGCGGCCCGCAGTTCCAGGACGGGCAAACTGCTGCGGATGCGTGTGTCTTTGCGGTGACGGGAGAAAGTTTTTTCGCCCGGTGCATAACGGATCTTCAGTCCGATTTCGGCATTGGTAATGTTTTGCTGTGCCGCCCTCCGGAGTAAAGTTCTGCGGGGCGGGAGCGGGGCAAAGGTTTCAAAATCGGAACGGGTAAAGAAGGGTTGTACCGATAATTTATTGGGCCACTCTTTGGTTACGGCAAATTTTACTTCCTCCACCCCTAAGAATTTCTGTGGTACACCGGGACGGCGAATCAGCTGACTGAACAGGTTATCGGTGGTAATGTCTTCATCGTTGTAACGCACCCGGCCATTGTCGAGGTCATTGGTATAGGAACTGAAAAAAGTAATGCCTTTATTACCCGGGAGTTTATAGGTAACATCAAACCGGCCTTTGAAAGTATTGTCTTTAAAACCATAGGCCAGGTATCCGTGTAGTCGCAGGTATTTGCTGAATTCATCGGTGGTGCCCAGGTCAAAGCGCATACGCACTTTTTCTTTCTGGTTGCCACTGATCCATTTGTACCAGGGGCCGATTTCAATAGCGCCCAGTTTTTTATGGCCATCGAAAATAAACGTAAGTGCCTTGGTATAGCTGATGAATGCCGGGATGGTTTTAATGGTATCCATCATTTTGTAAATCTTGCGCTCATTCTCCGATAATGCTTCATGGCGCTGTGATGGCCAGAAATCTTTTTCCTGTTCCCGCGCGGTCTCGGATACAATCACTTCATCGCGCTGGTGGTTTTGCTGTAACCGGGCATGGATGGATGGGTCGTTGATGCGGATATTGCGGTAAGAATTGGTTTTGCGGGCAATAAAAGAAAGTTTGTCTTTCCCCAGTGGCGCAAAATCCATCACCGCTTTGTCTTTGGCAAACATCCATTGCTGGTTGGACTGAAGAGCAAATTCCTGTACCAGGCTTAAGCGGTTTACAAAATTAATATTGGCCGTAGCCGATATGCTGAGGTTGATTTTCAGGATGCCCCAGTTCTCACTGTGTATCCAGCAATCCCCGCTGAATGTGTTTTCGCCCGGGTGTTTGGGTGAAAACAGGAGGTGAAAATATTTGGTGCCACCGATCACCTGGGTATCGGCGCCTTTGAAATCATAGTATTTATCGCCCCAGTCGCTGATGGGACTGATGAATTCTTTGCCGAACAATACCGAGCTGTTGTCGTAGATATTGATTTTCTGGTTCATGCCCCCCAGGAACTGCAGCACACTCTCGTTTTTCATGCCGTCTGTTTTGGCTGCACGAATTTCTTCCCGGGTTTTATGGGGATCGGAAGAAGCATAATAATCCGACAGCGTTTCTGTCATGTATATGGGCAGGAACGGACGCTGGTCGCTCAGGGAATCAATATTATCCAGCAGGAACAGAAAGGGTTTGAGAAGTTTCTTATCGGTGAAATACTGTTTGCTGATATTGTTGATATCGATCTCCGTTTTACTGTACAGCTCGCAGGCGTATTGCTGGAAGGTATAGGGATTGTTCCGGGATTTATGTGCCACTACCTGTTTCCACCAGCGCAGCCCTTTATTGAATTTGGATTTCACTTCCACCGTGCTTCCCATCTTCAGCTCATTCATAACCAGGTCCAGCCATACGGAATCCCTGGCCTGTGGCTGGTAGGCTTTATAGAGTGGGGCAAAGCCTACAAAACTCACAACAAGGCTGTCTTTGGCAAGCGGACTGGCGAGGATGGTAAAATGACCGCTGCTGTCGCTATTGATGCCAAAGCCGGCTTTTTTCCAGAAGATGCTGGCAAAAGCGATGGGTTCTTTGGTAAAATCGTTGAATACCCTGCCATGGATACGCGTTTTGGTTTGCGCATGGCTGGTATTTGATATTAGTGTGAAGAATAATATCAAAAGCAGGACCGGCGATAACATTTTGGGCAGGGGGTATCTCACGTTTTCGGGGTTTTAGATCGCTCGCAGGTATCGGTAGCTGCAATCTACTGCTTTTGTGGAATCAGGGCCACTTTAGACCTTATAATCTGTTTAAAATGCAGTTTGCCAGCCTGCTGACTGTAAAAAAGGGTAATCAGGCGCCTTAGACCTGTCATTTTTGCACATTTTGTCAGGTGGCACGAAGATTGACCAGCAAGAGAAGATTATTAACTCGAAATTCAATAGTTATGGGCAAAATAATAGGAATTGACTTAGGAACAACGAACAGTTGTGTGGCTGTTATGGAGGGTAATGAACCGGTTGTAATAGCCAATGATGAGGGCCGGAGAACGACCCCCTCTGTGGTAGCTTTTTTAAAGAATGGTGAGCGTAAAGTAGGGGATCCTGCCAAACGCCAGGCCATCACCAATCCGCAAAACACCATTACCAGTGTGAAGCGTTTCATGGGCCGCCGGTACGACGAAGTGACCGAAGAAATTAGCCATTGGAGCTATAAAGTGAGTCAGGGTGACAATAATACCGTTCGTGTTGCCATTGACGATCGTTTGTATACACCCCAGGAGCTTTCTGCGATGGTATTGCAGAAGATGAAAAAGACTGCGGAAGATTACCTGGGTCAGGAAGTGAGTGAAGCGGTGATTACCGTTCCTGCTTATTTCAACGACGCTCAGCGTCAGGCTACCAAGGAAGCCGGTGAGATTGCTGGTTTGAATGTGCGCCGTATTGTAAACGAGCCTACTGCTGCGGCACTGGCTTATGGTTTGGATAAAAAACACGCCGATCAGAAGATTGCTGTATTCGACCTGGGTGGTGGTACTTTTGATATCTCCATCCTGGAACTGGGTGACGGGGTATTTGAAGTGAAGTCTACCAATGGTGATACGCACCTGGGTGGTGATGATTTTGATAAAGTGATCATGGACTGGCTGGCGGATGAATTCAAAAACCAGGAAGCCATTGACCTGCGCAAAGACCCCATGGCCCTGCAGCGTTTGAAAGAAGCTGCTGAGAAAGCCAAAGTGGAACTGAGCTCTTCTGCCGAAACAGAAATCAACCTGCCTTATATCACGGCTGTAGATGGTGTTCCCAAGCACCTGGTGCTGAAACTCACCCGCGCCAAATTTGAGGCACTGGCCGATAACCTCTTCGCACGTTGTCTGAAACCCTGTGAAGCTGCATTGAAAGATGCCGGTTACAGTGTTTCACAAATCGATGAAGTAATCCTGGTGGGTGGTTCTACCCGTATTCCTAAAGTACAGGAGATTGTAGAGAAATTCTTTGGTAAGAAACCCAATCGTGGTGTAAACCCCGATGAAGTGGTAGCTGTTGGTGCAGCCATCCAGGGTGCGGTATTAACCGGTGAAGTGAAAGATGTATTGCTGCTGGATGTAACCCCGCTGAGCCTGGGTATTGAAACCATGGGCAGTGTTATGACCACCATGATCCCCGCCAATACCACCATCCCTACCAAGAAAACAGAAGTGTTCTCTACCGCCAGCGATAACCAGCCTGGTGTACAGATCCATGTATTGCAGGGTGAGCGTCCCATGGCTAACCAGAACAAGAGCCTGGGTATCTTCAACCTCGATGGTATTCCTCCGGCTCCCCGTGGTGTACCCCAGATTGAAGTGACTTTCGATATTGATGCCAATGGTCTCTTACACGTAAGTGCCAAGGACAAGGGTACCGGTAAGGAACAGAAGATCCGCATTGAAGCCGGTAGCGGTCTGAGTAAAGAAGAGATTGAAAAAATGAAGGCGGAAGCCAAGGCCAATGAAGCTACGGATAAAGTTGCCCGCGAGAAAGTGGAGAAACTGAACCAGGCTGATAGCCTGATCTTCCAGACCGAAAAACAGTTTAAAGAGTTTGGTGATAAAATCCCTGCCGATAAAAAAGCACCGATTGAAGCCGCACTGGAAAAACTGAAAGAAGCGCATAAGAACCAGGATATAGCTGCGGTAGATACTGCCATGGCTGAAATGAATACTGCCTGGACAGCTGCCAGCGAAGAAATCTACAAGGCTCAGCAAGCAGCCGGCGCCCAGCCTGGCGATGCCCAGCCAGGTGCCGAACAGGCAGCAGGCAAAGCCAGTAGTGATACCGTAGAAGACGCGCAGTTTGAAGAAGTGAAATAAGGTATTTGTCAAGACGATGATAACAAAAGCCACCCCCAGGGGTGGCTTTTTGGTTTACGGTATAACCACACCATCCAAAAAAGCCGTCCCCCAATCAGGGGACGGCCCGCGGTAAGGTCCGCGCTTCGCTATTACCATAGAAACTGCTCAGGGTTGGGGACTGTCGGTAACCGGTGTCTCACACAGGGTATGGGCGACGGCTAAAAAACGACGCTTCTCTTCCAGGCTTTTACGATTCCACCAGGGCAATACTTCAGCACCATAGTATACGATTGCCCGTGCATCCAGGAACAGCATTTCCGGGTTGTGGTCATACACCCTGCGATGGGTACGGCGGAGAGGGGAGGATAGCGGTGTTGGCATGGCTGCATACATTGTTTGCCACAAAACTATTCGCTGGCACCAGGCTTTTACTACCTATCCATCAAATCAGGTAATCATTCAGGTATTTACTCCTGATCGCCTTTGTGTGAGGTGAAGTGAGAAGCGGTTTGGCGGCTGATCGCATCGAAGCAGCCGGGAAAGTATCAGCAATTGACAATAAAATCCCATCAAATACAGGGCTTATCCTGTAAATTGAATGGCTTTTAACGAACACTGCTTATGTTGTTAATGGGAATTGACCTTGGCACTTCTTCTGTGAAGGTTTCCGTGCTGGATACCCGGCAGGCGAAAGTATTGGCCTCGGTACAATATCCCGAAACTGAAAGAACGGTACAGTCGCTGCAGCCCGGCTGGGCAGAGCAGGATCCGGAAACCTGGTGGCAGGATGTACAGGCCGCCATACTTGCGGCCCATGGTACCCGCACTTATCGGGCTTCCGATATTGCCGCCATTGGCATTACGTACCAGATGCATGGCCTGGTTATGACGGATATGAACGGTGCCGTGATACGTCCGGCCATTATCTGGTGCGACAGCAGGGCTGTGGCCATTGGAGCCAAAGCAGCGGAGGCAATGGGTGCCGGTTTCTGTTTATCGCATTACCTCAATCTGCCCGGTAATTTCACCGCTTCCAAACTGCGTTGGGTGCAGCAGCATGAGCCGCAGCACTACAGCCGTCTGCACCAATGGATGTTGCCCGGCGATTTTATAGCCCAGCGTTTAACCGGGGAATGCACCACCACCAGTTCTGCACTCTCTGAAGGCATTTGCTGGGATTTTAAGACCCATACCGTGGCAGATGCGCTCTTACAGCACTACCAGCTGGATAAAGCCCATATTCCTTGCCTGCAGCCTTTATTTGGCATACATGGCCGCGTAACGGCCGGCATAGCAGCCAGGCTGCAATTAACCAAAGGCATACCGGTTACCTACAAAGCCGGCGATCAGCCCAATAATGCACTGGCCTTAAACGTCGTGCAGCCGGGTGAAGTGGCAGCCAATGCCGGTACTTCAGGGGTATTGTATGCCGTGAATGACCGGGCCGACTATGATCCCTTATCGCGGGTGAATGCTTTTGCGCATGTAACCCACGAGACATCAAAGCCCGCCATTGGAACCTTATTGTGTATCAATGGGGCGGGTATTATGTACCGGCGTACAAAGGAATTGCTGGGAGGAGCCCTGTCTTACCAGGCCATGAATGAAGCCTCCGCAACCATTGAACCCGGTGCCAATGGTTTACAGGTGCTTCCCTTTGGTAATGGCGCCGAGCGTATGCTGAATAACCGGCATACCGGTGCTGCCTGGCTGGGTGTGGACCTGAACCGGCACCTGCCTGCGCATTTTTTCCGGGCAGCACAGGAAGGTATTGCATTTGCATTCCGGTATGGTATGGATATCATGCGCAGCAATGGATTTGAACCAAAGGTTATCAGGGCTGGTTATGCCAATCTATTCCGCAGCAATGTATTTACAGATATACTATCGCAGGTATTGAATAGCCCCATTGAACTGTATGAAACCGATGGCAGTGTAGGTGCAGCCCGTGGGGCGGGTATCGGGGCCGGTATATACCAGACTATGTCAGAAGCATTCGATGGGTTGCCATCCATTGGTTCGCAGCAGCCCCGTGCAGCAGCGGTTGAACAGTATGAAGCACTGTATGCAGACTGGAAACATCAGCTAATAACTGCATTGCAATCTGCCGAAACAGCTAACACAGATCACCCTTAAACTATTGCATTATGTCCATTACAACCGGTAACCAGCTGTATTTTCCACAAGTGCCCGCGATTGTATACGAGGGGCCGGGTTCTGATAATCCCTTTGCTTTCCGCTGGTATGATGCCAGCCGGGTAGTGGCTGGAAAACCCATGCGTGAGCATCTTCGTTTTGCCTGCGCTTACTGGCATTCATTCTGCGGCTCCGGTGCCGATCCCTTTGGTGCACCTACACATTTGTTTGCCTGGAACAATAAACCCGATGCACTGGACAGGGCCAGGGATAAAATGGATGCGGCATTTGAATTCATCACCAAACTGGGACTGCCATACTATTGTTTTCACGATGTTGACCTGATAGATTTTACCGATGATATAGCCGATAACGAAAAAAGATTGCAGGCCATCACGACCTATGCGCTGGAGAAGCAAAAAAGCAGCGGGGTGAAACTGCTCTGGGGAACGGCCAATTTGTTTTCGCATATCCGTTATATGAATGGTGCTGCTACCAATCCCGATTTCAAAGTAGTGGCCCATGCAGGCGCACAGGTGAAAGCGGCCCTGGATGCCACGATGGCACTGGGCGGGGAGAATTATGTTTTCTGGGGTGGAAGGGAAGGATACATGAGTTTGCTGAACACCAACATGAAACGGGAGCAGGAACATATGGCGCGCTTCCTGCACCTGGCAAAAGACTATGCCAGACAACAGGGCTTTACCGGCAATTTCTTCATTGAACCCAAACCCTGTGAGCCCACCAAACACCAGTACGATTATGATGCGGCAACGGTGATCGGCTTCCTGCGGGAATACGATCTGCTGGCGGATTTTAAACTGAATATTGAAGTGAACCACGCCACGCTGGCCGGCCATACTTTCCAGCATGAATTGCAGGTAGCAGCCGACCAGGGTATGCTGGGATCCATGGATGCCAACCGGGGCGATTACCAGAATGGCTGGGATACGGATCAGTTCCCCAATAATATCCATGAACTCACCGAAGCCATGCTCATCATACTGGAAGCCGGTGGTTTTGCCGGGGGAGGTATCAATTTCGATGCGAAGATCCGGCGCAATTCCACCGATCCGGAAGATCTATTCCATGCCCATATCGGGGCGATGGACAGTTTCGCCCGCGCCCTGCTCTGCGCAGATGCCATCCTGCAACAATCTGAATACCGCTCACTGCGCGCGCAACGCTATGCTTCTTTTGATACGGGCGAAGGACAACAGTTTGAACAGGGTAAATTATCCCTCACCGATCTCCGCAGGCTGGCCGAAACGTATGGGGAGCCACCCCTAACCAGTGGCAGACAGGAATACTTTGAAAACATCATCAACCGATTCATTTAATACCTGACAACTCAACCAATTGCTGCTTTATGAAAACACTTCAATCGCTGGACTATCTCGTATTTCTTTTTTATTTCCTGATCGTTGCACTCTACGGTTTATGGGTTTATCGAAAGAAAAAAGCAGCACAGGTTAATTCGAAGGATTATTTCCTGGCAGAAGGCTCGCTGACCTGGTGGGCCATCGGTGCTTCGCTCATCGCTTCCAATATCTCTGCCGAACAAATGATTGGCATGAGTGGCTCGGGTTTTAAAATGGGTCTGGCCATTGCCACCTATGAATGGATGGCCGCCGCTACCTTATTGGTGGTTGCTATTTTCTTTATTCCCATTTACCTGCGGAATAAGATTTATACCATGCCCCAGTTCCTGCACCAGCGCTACAACGGAACCGTGGCCATGATCATGGCAGTGTTCTGGTTATTGCTGTATGTGGTGGTGAACCTGACTTCCATTCTCTACCTGGGAGCACTGGCCATCAACAGCATCTCCGGTATCAGCATCACCGCCTGTATGATTGGTCTGGCCATTTTTGCCATCATCATTACCCTGGGTGGCATGAAAGTGATTGGTTATACCGATGTGATCCAGGTTTTTTTCCTGATACTCGGCGGTCTGGTAACCACTTACCTCGCCCTCAACCTGGTGTCGGAGAAATTTGGTGATACCGGAGCACTCAAAGGACTGAATCATCTGTTCAGCAAAGCCGATGATCATTTCCATATGGTGTTCAAAAAAGACAATCCCAATTACCTCGACCTGCCGGGATTGAGCATTCTGATTGGTGGTATGTGGATCGTGAACCTGAATTACTGGGGTTGTAACCAGTATATCACCCAGCGGGCACTGGGCGCCGATTTAAAAACAGCGCGCAGTGGTCTGCTCTTTGCCGCCTTCCTCAAATTAATGATGCCCATCATTGTGGTATTGCCCGGTATTGCCGCCTATGTTTTACACCAGCAGGGCGATTTTCAGACCGATATGCTGCAGAACGGTGAACTGAATCCCGATAAAGCCTATCCCGTATTGCTGAATTTATTGCCGGCCGGCTTGAAAGGATTATCCTTCGCGGCTTTAACGGCTGCCATTGTTGCTTCTCTTGCAGGGAAAGCCAATAGCATTGCCACCATCTTCACCCTGGATATCTATAAAAAACTGGTGAACAAAACTGCGGATGAGAAGAAGCAGGTATGGATTGGTAAAATCACCATTGTGGTGGCCATGATCCTGGCCGTACTCATTGCTCCTTTTATGGGTATTGATAAAAAAGGCGGCTTCCAGTATATCCAGGAATATACCGGCTTTGTATCACCCGGTATTTTCGCCATGTTCACCCTCGGATTCTTCTGGAAGAAAACCACTTCCAATGCCGCTTTGTTTGCCACCATCGGCGGCTTTGCCTTATCCATCCTGTTTAAATTCCTGCCGGGTATGATGGATCTGTCCTTCCTCTCGGCCAGTGGTTTCTCCGTACCCAATGCCCAGGGCGTATATGAAATTCCTTTTATCGACCGCATGGGTTTTGTATTCCTGATCTGTGTGCTGGGAATGGTCATCATCAGTTTGTATGAAAACAAAAAAGGCATCCGGCCGCAGGGACTGGAAGTGGAAGCAAAAATGTTTGGCTTGTCCCGCGGGTTTGCTGTTGGAGCATTGCTCCTGGCCGGTATTATTGCTGCTATTTATACGCTGTTCTGGTAGTATTTATTTAATAATCCGGAAACACCATCTTTTCAGCTTGCCTTCGAAATCAAAGGGCGTAGTGGCTTTGGTGATGTCTTTGATTTCCGTGGCATGGATGGCTGGCTGGTCGAGCTGGAATTTGGTGTAATTGGTACTGAAATATAAGATACCACCTGCCGTCATAGCTGCCAATACATCATTGATCAGTTCCACATGGTCGCGCTGGATGTCGAGGAAATCTTTCATGCGCTTGCTGTTGCTGAATGTGGGCGGGTCCATCACCACCAGGTCAAAACTACCGGGCTGTAAGGTTTTCAGGTATTGCTTTACATCGGCATGAACAAACTGGTACTTGTTTTTATCCTTTAAAAGGTTGATGCGGAAATGGTCTTCCGCCCAGGACAGGTAGGTCTTGGATAAATCCACCGATGTAACACTGGCCGCACCACCCGCAGCCGCATACACGGAAAATGAACCGGTATAACAAAACAAATTGAGCACGCGCTTGCCCGCCGATTGCTCCCGAACCAGTTGCCGGGTGATGCGGTGATCGAGGAATAATCCCGTATCGAGATAATCGGTGAGATTGACCAGGAATTTTAATCCCTGTTCCGTTACCGTATAAAACTCTTCTTTTTTGTCCATCTTCTCATACTGCTCATCGCGGTGCGACATTTTCTTGCGCTGACGGGTATGAATCCTGGCGGAAGGAATACCGGTGATTTCCGCAATGATCTGCAAACAGGCTTCCAGCCAGGTCTCGTGCTCCTCATCCGTCATGCCATGCCGGCGCAGGTACTCAGCCAGGTATATTTTGTCTTCATATACTTCTATGCAAAACGGGAATTCCGGCAGGTCGTGATCATACACCCGGTAACAGCCCAGTTCCATTCTTCTCGCCTGCTTTTGCCGGTGCTTATATACTTTGGCCAACCGGTTGCGAAACATATCCAGTTTGTTATTGTCGGACATGGCGCAAAGATAGGGTATGCCCACCGGCCCTTTTATCATATTTACCGCTATTCACCACCCCAATTACTTATATTTAAAACCCAAAAATCACAACATGAGACATACACTAACTGCACTGGTCGTGCTGTTGCTGGGCAACTGGGTTGCAGCACAGCACTACAGTAATTATGCGGAACAAAGCAATCGCCTCCAGACACTGGCGAAAAGCTATCCCCAGCTTGCCACCCTCCAATCCCTGGCTAAAACCAATGGTGGTAAAGATATCTGGCTGCTCACCATCGGTACCGGTAAAACAGATGCCAAACCCGCCATTGCCGTTATGGGCGGTACCGAAGGCAATCATTTGCTGGGCGCCGAACTGGCCCTGGGTTTTGCCGAGAACCTGCTCAAAGGCAGTCAGTCCGACAGCATCCGCAAATTGCTGGCGCAAACCACCTATTATGTATTGCCCAATGTGAGTCCCGATGCCATGGAACAGTATTTTGCCAAACTGCGTTACGAACGTACCGGCAATGCTACCATTACCGATGAAGACCGGGATGGTAAAACAGATGAAGACGGTTTTGATGATCTCGATGGCAATGGTAAAATAACCTGGTTACGGGTTGAATCGCCCGTGGGTGAGTATAAAACCCATCCCGATGATCCCCGTGTACTCATCAAAGCCGATGCAGCCAAAGGCGAAAAAGGGAAATACCTGCTGCTGGCCGAAGGCATTGATAACGATAAAGACGGTAAGTTTAATGAAGACGGAGAAGGGGGTATTGCCTTCAATAAAAACCTCACCTATAACCACCGCGTATTTGCTGCCGGTGCGGGTGATTTCCCCGTATCGGAAAAAGAAACCCGTGCCGTTCTCGACTTTTTGTACGATGCTTTTAACGTGTACAGCATCGTAAGCTTTGGCAGCAACAATAACCTGTCCACACCCATCACCTACAATCCACAGGCCGCAGCCCAGCGCATTGTGGCCGGCTACCAGGAACCCGATGCCCGCGCCAATGCCATGGTGAGCGAACTGTATAATAAAATCACCGGCAGCAAAGACGCTCCCCGCAGCATGGCCGCCGGTGGCGATGTGTTGTCCTGGGGCTATTATCACTACGGACGCTTCAGCTTCAGCACACCGGGCTGGTGGGTGCCCAAAACCAAACCCGATACCACCCGCAAGGAAAAAGCATTCAGCGTGGATGATCCCGTAGCCAATTACCTCCGCTGGGCCGGTCAGCAGGGGATTACGGATACCTATACCGACTGGAAGCCCGTTTCCCATCCCGATTTTCCCAACCAAACCGTAGAAGTGGGTGGTGTGGATCCCTTTGTTCTCACGAACCCTCCCTATAAAATGGTGCCCGCACTGGTGCAGAAACACAGCGAATTCCTGGTGAAGCTGGCCGCATACCAGCCCGCTATTGATGTGGTGAACCTGAAAACAGAAAAACTGGCCGGCGGTCTGACCCGTGTGAGCTTCGACCTCATTAACAAAGGCCAGCTCTCTACCCACAGCAAACTGGGTGAACGCAGTTATTTTATTAAAAAAGTAGCCGTACGCGTGAATACCACCGATAAACAGCAGGTAGTTGGCGGTCGCAAAATAACCCTGCTGAATGCCCTGGAACCCGCCGATGCCAAATCATTCAACTGGGTGATTAAAGGAACCGGTACCCTGGTTATTGAAGCCGGATGCCCTACGGCCGGTGTGAAGCGTATTGAAGTCAATCTGTAAACCTCAAACCATGCGAGTTATGAAAACCAACCATATTTTCCTTTCATTGGTGCTGGCTGCTGCGGTATTGGTACAGCAGGCCCAGGCACAATTACCCAACCAGGTCTTTAAAGCCGCCGGCTCCCCGGTGAACCCCAAAGTTACCGTTACCTGGAACCGCTATTACGACCATGCCGGTATCGGTGAAATCTGTAAGAAAATAGCCAATGCCTATCCCGACCTGGCCAAACTGCAATCCATCGGTAAATCCTATGAAGGACGCGACCTCTGGTGCCTCACCATCACCGATTTCAAAAAAGGCAATGCCGACCGCAAACCCGGTATGTATATCGACGGGAATATCCACTCCAATGAAATCCAGGGAGCGGAATTTGCCCTCTACACGGCCTGGTACCTCACCGAATCCTTTGCCGATACCAAATTCATCCAGGAACTGCTGGCCGATAAAGTATTCTACATCGTACCCACCATTAACCCCGATGCACGCGATGGCTTCATGCACAAACCCAATACCGCCAGCTCACCCCGCTCCGGTGTATTACCCATTGATAACGATGGCGATGGTCAGGTGAATGAAGACAGCTACGACGACCTGGACGGCGATGGCCATATCACCATGATGCGCCGCAAAAACCCCAATGGCCGCTGGAAGATCGATCCCAAAGACCCCCGCAATATGATTCAGGTGGGGCCCGATGAAAAAGGCGATTATGAACTCCTGGGTATTGAAGGCATTGATAACGATGGCGACGGCCGCGTGAATGAAGACGGCTATGCTTTTGAATACGATCCCAACCGCGACTGGGGCTGGGGCTGGCAACCCAATTATATCCAGAACGGCGCCTATAAATATCCCTTCTCCCTGCCGGAGAACCGCGCCGTGATGGAATTTGTACTCAAACACCCCAATATCGCCGCAGCCCAATCCTTCCACAATGCCGGTGGTATGATCCTGCGCGGTCCGGGCGGTCAGGAAGACGTAGGAACCTATAATGCCCAGGATATTGCCGTTTACGATGCCATTGCCAAAAAAGGAGAGGAGCTGATCCCCGGGTACAAATACCTGGTGGTGTACAAAGACCTCTATTCTGCCTATGGCGGGGAGCTGGACTGGTTCTATGCCGGCCGCGGTATCTATACCTATTCCAATGAACTCTGGACACCCTATCTCCTGTACATGAAAGACGCTACCCGCGATCCCTTCGATAATGCCACGTACAGCTTCGACCGTTACCTCCTGTTCCAGGATGCATTTGTGCCCTGGAAAGAATACGATCACCCGCAGTACGGCAAAATTGAAATCGGCGGCATGAAGAAAAACTATGGCCGCGCACACCCCGGCTTCCTGCTGGAATCTGATGCCCACCGCAATATGGCTTTCAGCATTTACCATGTATACCATACCCCCAAACTGGAAGTGCAGGAAATCAGCGAACGCAGCCTGGGCGATGGATTAACCGAAGTAACAGCCGTTATTGTAAACTCCAGAATGATGCCCACCCACAGCAGTCAGGATGTGAAAAACAAAATAGAACGGCCGGATCGCATTACCCTTACCACCAGCGCCAAAATACTCTCGGGTATGCAGGTAGAGAACCGCGACCTCAACCTCAGTACCGAACAACTGAATAATCCCCAAACCATCGAAGTAGCCAATATATCCGGACTGGGTTCGGTTACCGTAAAATGGATTGTACAGGGAACCGGTAAGTATACTGTTTCGGTGGATAGTTATAAGGGGGGGACGGCGAGTGCGAGTAAGTAGTTGATTGTTCTAAGACCAATAAAAAAGCGTCCCGCAATATTGCGGGACGCTTTTTTATTATAATGATTTTTATTTCAATTTGGCCAGTGCGGCACCAATCCTTGCCCATGCTTTTTCAATATTACCCATACTATTGGCAAAGGAGAAACGGATGCATTGGGGTTCGCCGAATGCATCACCCATTACGGATGAGACATGTGCTTCATTGAGCAGGAACATGCTCAGGTCGGCGGCGTTTTGGATGGTGGTGTCACCATATTTTTTACCGTAGTAGCTGCTTACATCGGGGAACACATAAAAAGCGCCTTCGGGGGCATTGCAGGTAAAGCCGGGGATGGCGCGGGCCAAAGCCAGGGTCTTTTCCCTTCTGCGGGCAAATTCTTCGGTCATTGCCTGTGAGGGGCGCAGATCGCCTTTCAAAGCAGCCACAGCCGCTTTCTGGGTAATGGAGCAGGTACCGCTGGTGAATTGTCCCTGTAGTTTTTCACAGGCTTTGGCAATGGGGGCGCTGGCGGCGATATAGCCCAGTCGCCAGCCCGTCATGGCAAAACCCTTGCTCAGTCCGTTGATGATCACCACCCGGTCTTTCAGGTCGGCAAAGGAAGCCAGGCTTTCGTGTTTGCCGACGAAATTGATGTATTCATAAATTTCATCGGAGAGGATGGTGATATTGGGGTATTTGCGGAACACATCGGCCAGTGCTGCCAGTTCTGACTGGCTGTATACGGCACCGGATGGGTTACAGGGGGAGGAGAACAGGAATACTTTGGTTTGGGGTGTGATGGCTGCTTCCAGTTGGGCGGCGGTGATTTTGAAGCCGCTCTCAACGGAGCTTCTCACTTCCACCACTTTACCCCGGGCAATTTTAACGAGTTCGGAATAAGTAACCCAGTAGGGGGTGGGGATGATGACTTCATCGCCTTCATCAACCAGGGCCAGGATGGCATTGGCCAGGCTTTGTTTGGCGCCGGTGGATGTGACAATATTTTCGGGCTGGTAATCCAGGTTGTTATCGCGTTTGAGTTTAAAGCAAACGGCTTCGCGCAGGTCCAGGAAACCGGGAACGGGGGTATAATGGCTCCAGTTATCGTTAATGGCCTGGATGGCGGCGTCTTTGATGTGTTGTGGGGTATCGAAGTCGGGTTCTCCCAGGCTCAGGTCAATAACATCAATACCCTGGGCTCTTAATTCGCGGCCCAGTTTGGCCATTTTCAGTGTTTCGGGTTCATTAAACCGGTTCAGAAGGGAAGACAATTGCATGATTGGAATATTAAATAAAAAACAATTCGTTTTATTTCCGGGTGGAAGTTCGGTAAAACTATCCAAACAGCTGTAAGTTTTGATTTTCTGGTTGTTGGCTGCTTGTTTTTCTGAGAAAATTTTGTTGCCACAGATGCACAGATTGTAGAAGTGTAATCTGTGCATCTGTGGCTGGCAGTTATTATTGCCGGCCAATAGCAGTAAATAAATCCAGTGCAGGCGTTTGCACCATGCTGCAGTCTTACTATCAGTTTTGATGTTAGCAGAAAACCGTGATTCTTGCATAAGTAGCTTACTTACATATTTTTATGCTTGTATTATTAATGAATATCACCTCACCCTTCGTGTAATTATTATTGCCTGGTATGAAAATTGGTAATAATTTCGTATTATTATCAATCAAACTTCAAAGCCATGAAGAAGGTAACTATATCTCCCAGCAATACCAGAGCTATTGCCTTCTTGGAGGATTTAAACAAGAAGAAGGAAGCGCTTCGCAAAAAATTTGAGGCCCGTGCTTCCAAGATCATTAAACCTAAGGCAGCGCGTCCTCAATAATTGCAGTGAAAAAGTACTACTCAATCAGAGAGGAGCACTCTGATGGGAACTACACATACTCATTTATTACCGATAGTAACATATTGTATTCAATAGCGTTTGATCTATCCGTGTATGATGAATATCTGGAGCAATTTCCTTTGCTATTACACAATGGTTATGCATTTTCTATTTTTTCCCACGAAACAGCAATAGGTACAAAACGGAAGTATGACGAAGGGGTGCGGAATACAATCTTCATGATTGTCGATAAGCAATACACGTATTGCGGAGATGATACGATACTACTATTTCATTGCGACCATGCTGATAATAAACAGCGGCATCGAAGTATTGTGTTTAATACTTGGTATAGGGAAGCGGATCCGGCTAATGAGTATGTAAAGGAATCTTTAGAAATAGTGGTTAATCAAGAGCCTGTGCAGAAACATTACTTGGGTTACATAACAAAAAGAACCAATTCCCAAATAGTGCAATTAGAGGAGGAATTTGACAGGTTTTCATATTTCATGATTGGAGCAAAATCGGTTTAAAGGGAATAGCCTGTTTTCTTTTTTTGCTGATTTTTTAATGGATAGAAGAACCATCCATCTCACTGGTAAACCTGTTTTCTGCTGTGAAAAAAACCTTAAGGGCTGCACCCCATTCAGCTTAAAATATAACTTCCTTTTTAAGTGCTAAACCTATACTAAGATTAGTCAAAGTATCTACGCTGACAGACACATTTGTCTTACTTTTGACATTCATTCCTTGTACTATGCCACACGAAGCGATTTCTGTGTTTGATATGTTTAAGATAGGTGTGGGACCTTCCAGTTCGCATACCCTGGGTCCCTGGCGGGCAGCACAGCGCTGTGTGAATAGCATTCGCGAAAAAAATGCCTTACATGCAGTAGCATCTGTAACGGTGTTGCTCTATGGTTCCCTGGCCAAAACGGGTAAGGGGCATGGTACCGATGTGGCGGTATTACTGGGTTTATGTGGGGAGGATCCTGTGACCATTGATGTGAACAGTATTCATCCCAAGATTGCCCAGATTCAGCAAACACAGCAACTGCGATTGGGCGGGGAACTGCTGATACCTTTTGCATGGCCTGCACAAATGCAGTTCCTGTTTCAGGAAACCCTGCCCTTCCATCCGAATGGATTATCCTTCCTGGTGAATATGAAAGACGGCAGTCACTGGAGTGAAACCTATTACTCTGTGGGTGGTGGCTTTGTGGTGAAAGAGGGGGAGGACAAAAACGCTGCGGCGCAGGTTGAATTACCTTTTCCGATCGATACGGCCGATGATCTGCTGCACTGGTGTATGAAAACCGGTATGGCCATTCATGAAGTGGTTGCGGAGAATGAACAATCCTGGCGCAATGAAGCCGATACCCGTGCCGGTGTCTGGAAGATCTGGCAGACCATGCAGGAATGTATTTACCGGGGCTGTCATGCCAAAGGAGAGCTGCCCGGTGGTTTACAGGTACGCCGCAGGGCATTTGATCTGAATAAAAAACTCATCCGTGATCAGGCTTACAGCGATTACGATAGTTGGGTGCAGGCGATCCGGCAGGGCGGGCAAAACTTCCAGTATATACTGGATTGGGTGAGTTGTTTTGCACTGGCCGTGAATGAAGAGAATGCTTCTTTTGGCCGGGTGGTCACCGCGCCTACCAATGGGGCAGCCGGTGTGATCCCCGCAGTATTGCAGTACTTTATAACTTTCTGTGATGGTATGCAGGAGGATAAAATCATCCGTTTCCTGTTAACCGCTTCAGAAGTGGGTAGTATCTTCAAAAAAGGCGCTACCATTTCAGCGGCCATGGGTGGTTGTCAGGCCGAGATTGGTGTGTCATCTGCCATGGCAGCGGCGGCATTGACCGAATCATTGGGTGGTACCCAGCGTCAGGCACTGATGGCTGCAGAGATTGCCATGGAGCATCACCTGGGGCTTACCTGCGATCCCATTGGGGGACTGGTACAAGTGCCCTGTATTGAACGCAATACCATGGGAGCCATTAAAGCCATTACCGCATCGCAACTGGCATTGCAGAGCTCACCCGATTATGCCAAAGTGAGCCTGGATAAAGTCATCAAAACCATGTGGGATACCGCATTGGATATGAGCAGCAAATACAAGGAAACGGCCGATGGGGGACTGGCCATACATATTCCCATCAGTTTACCGGAATGCTGATGCACCATCCTGTTTTTTCCCGAACCAGTAAGTCATGCTGCACCGTTGGGGCTAACTTTGTACAAACAGGGCAGCATGCAAAAAAAGCATATCATAATCCTGGGTGCCGGTTTCGCCGGCTTACAGTTGGCCAGAAGAATCAACGGTCGTTATTACGATGTTACACTGATTGATCAGTACAATTTCCACCAGTTCCAGCCTTTGTTCTACCAGGTAGCAACGGGGCGTCTGGAGCCCAGTTCCATTTCATTTCCCCTCCGTAAAGTGTTCCAGCGAAAGCAGCATATTCATGTGCGCACCACCCCTGTGCTGAACATTGATACGGTCAGCAAAACGGTTCTTACCGGGGCCGGTAATTTTGGATACGATTACCTGGTGATTGCCACCGGTTGCACCACCAATTATTTCGGGAATAAACAAATAGAACAGTTTGCTTTTCCCATGAAATCCACTTCCGAAGCCATTGCCATCCGTAACCAGATACTATTGAATTTTGAAAAAGCACTGAGCGCCACACCCGAAGAGAAACGGTCGCTGATGAATATTGTGGTCGTGGGTGGCGGACCCACCGGTGTGGAATTGTCGGGATCACTGGCCGAACTGAAACGACATATCCTGCCCCGCGATTATCCCGATATGGATTTCAGCGGATTGCATATTTATCTGCTGGAAGCGGGTCCGGCTACCCTGGGTCCCATGAGCCCTGTTTCGCAACAACGCTCCAAAGCTTACCTGGAATCCATGGGTGTGCAGGTACGATTGAATACACAGGTAAAGGATTACGACGGGAATACCATTGCCCTGGGCGATGGCAGTACCATTGCCGCCAGGACACTGATATGGGCGGCTGGTGTTACGGGTAATGTACCTGTTGGTGTACCGGATGCTTTGCTGGCGCGCGGTAACCGCATCCGCACCGATGTATTCAACCGGATGGAAGGGTATGAAGATGTTTTTGTGATTGGTGATATTGCCTATATGGAAACCCCCGAATTTCCCAGGGGGCATCCGCAACTGGCCAATGTGGCGATTGCACAGGCCAGGAACCTGGTGCAGCATTTCAACAGGCTATATGCCCAAAAAGCGCTGCAACCCTTTGTATACAAGAGTCCCGGTACCATGGCTACGGTAGGCAAACGGAAAGCCGTGGTTGACCTGCCACATATTAGTTTCCAGGGCAGACTGGCCTGGTTTGTCTGGATGTTCCTGCACCTGATGCTGATACTGAGTGTAAAAAACAAACTCATCATTTTCATCAATTGGGCCATCAGCTATTTTACCAATGATACCACGTTGCGACTGATACTCCTGCCTACCCGGCGACAGATTAAGATGATAGAAGAGGAGGGGCTGGTAAAAAAGGGACAGTGATACAAGTGGCCCAAAAAATACCTGCAACCTCAAACTTCCTTTCCTGCCAGCCACTGGTCAATGCATCCCTGCCGTTTATCTAAATGGGGGTAAATCCCAGTTGGGGGTAACTTATTTTTACGGTCTGCTTGAATGGCTTCTGGTACTGCACCCGACTTGTTGCTTAAACAAGTATCTATGCAAAATCGTCTGTTTATTGGTTTCCTGCTGATCGTTGTATTGGCCATGTCCTGTAGTAAAAAAGGTGGTGTAACAGAACCCACACCTGTTCCCGGTGCTACCTATCAGTATATGAATACGGGTACCATACTGCATGATGTTACGCGGGTTTATGCGCCCGGCTACTGGCTGGATGAGAAAAGGTATGAACTGCCTTTTGCTGATGCCATACATGGTTTTGCCTATGGCATTGAGCAGGTGAACCAGGATCTGTACATCGCCGGTGCATTCACACCCAAACCCGGTGTATCGGATAAGGACCTGCTGCCTTGTTACTGGAAAAACGGGGTGAAGTATAACCTGCCCACTGCCGGTCTGCCCGATTTCATGACCTGTTCTGCCAAAGACCTGCGGATGCTGATGGGTGTCTTGTATATTATCGGGAATATCGATTATAATCCCGTGTTGTGGAAAGTTGATCAGACCGGGGCCGCAAGCCTGGTTCCCATACCCGATGATGCATCCACCGTTCCGGGCGGAAGTCGTTCCGGCTCGAACCTGGTGGTTGGTAATAACAAACTTTATTTTTGTGGCGACCAGGTGGCATTACCCGGTGCGCATTATGAATCTTCCATCGGTTATTGGGAGCTGGAGCCGGGTAAGGCTGTGCAGTGGCATCCCCTCAAATACGGAATGGCTTATGCCACGGCTTTTTCCATGACCATCCGAAACAACCAGGTATATATTGCGGGTGAATACAGTATGGATTTCAGTGGTGCCACACCCGCCGGTATGGCTTTGTGGAAGGGTGGCGAGCTGGTGAACCTGGCACCCATCAGCAACCCGGCGGCCATCCGCCTGAATGAAGTGCATACCGATCAGCAGGGGAACCTTTATGCCAATGTGTATGATTTTGAGACCCACCGCCCGCTGGCTTATAAGGTTACGGGGGAGAGCACGGTTCAACCCATTCAACCCATCATACCCGCCGGTGTTCGCGGCTATTGCAGTTCTGTTGCTATTGCAGATGGTCAGGTGGGTTACAGTGGTTATTATTTCGATAATACCAAACGGGTGCGCTTATGGAACTGGATCAACGGACAGTTACAGGAACTGGAGATACCGGGCGGACATGCTTCCGCCAATATAACATTCGCCAGATGGGTGCGTAAATAAGCGTAACGGTGTACGGTTGATTAGTTGAGGCTTTCCAGTGCTACATCGGAATAATCCCTGATCTCATTATACAGTGTGCCGCGTTCTACCGGTTGCCGGTTTACCTGCCGGATCAGTTGCACCAGTTCTGCGGTACTCATGGTAGGGGTTTGCTCCTCACTGCCGGCCATGGCGTATATCTTGGTTGAATCATCAATCGTACCATCAATATCATTCACGCCAAAGGAAAGTGTCAGTTGCGCATTCTGTCTTCCCAACATAGGCCAGTAGGCTTTGATGTGCGGGAAATTGTCCATATACAATCTGGATACGGCATACATGCGCATATCTTCTATAATGGAAGATTCCGGCACATGGCTCATATCATTATCCTTATTCCGGAACTTCAGGGGAATAAAAGTATTAAAGCCGCCCGTTTCGTCCTGGAGACTGCGTAAGCGTTCCATATGATCAATACGGTGCGCGTAATTTTCAATATGTCCGTACAGCAAGGTAGCATTACTGTGCATGCCCAGCTGGTGTGCTGTTTTGTGTATGTGTAACCATCCGTCGGCATCTACTTTGTCGTCACATATTTGTTTGCGGATATCGGGGTGAAATATTTCAGCGCCACCACCGGGTAAGGAGTCCAGCCCTGCTTCATGTGCCAGCCGCATCCCTTCTTCAACCGATACTTTGGCTTTGCGGAACATATAATCCAGTTCCACCGGGGTAAATCCTTTGATATGCAGATCGGGGCGATGCGCTTTGATGGTGCGCAGCAATTCCAGGAAAAAGTCGAGATTCATTTTAGGATGTACGCCACCCACAATATGGACTTCGGTTACGGGTTTACCGTCGTAGCTTTTAACGATATGCATCATTTGCTCAATACTCAGTTCCCAGCCTTCCTCGCGGTGTGCATAGAGGCGGGAGTATGAACAGAATTTGCAGGAGAACACACAGACATTTGTGGGTTCTATATGGAAATTGCGGTTGAAATAGGTTTTGTTGCCGTGTTTTTCTTCCCGTACCCAATTGGCCAATGCGCCCAGGAACGACAAGGAACCTTTTTCGAACAGGGTAACACCTTCTTCAAAACTGATACGCGCTTTACGCAGAATCTTTTCACCAATGGGTTTCAGTACATCATCCTGGGGCAGGGCTGCTACCAGGGCATGGGGGGCTGACATATTCCTATCCATCTTCACCTGTTTATCCGGTAAAATTACGACGATATACGCAATTAAAAAGGGGCTGTTGAACAGCCCCTCTAAATCTTATCAATTGTCAATGGTTTACTGTGGCAATATCATCCGGATTGTGTTTATACCGGAATACAATCGGGAATATCAGTCCCAGTACCAGTGCATATCCTGCAAAGGCAAACCAGATATGCTGCCAGTTTTTAATGCCATCCACAGTATAGTAGTCAATCACCCGGCCACTGATATAATTACCCAGGAAAGCACCGATACCATTGGTCATGAGCATAAACAGGCCCTGTGCGCTGGCGCGGATCTGTATATCGGCTTCTTTTTCCACAAACAGGGAGCCGGAGATATTAAAGAAGTCGAATGCCATACCGTAGATGATCATGGACAGAATGAGCAGGTACAGCCCCGGACCGGGATCGCCGATGGCAAATAAGCCAAAGCGGAAAACCCAGGCAAATATGCTGATGATCATTACCTGGCGGATGCCAAACTTTTTGAGGAAGAAAGGAATGGTGAGGATGAATAAGGTTTCTGATATCTGTGAAATGGAGATCAGCAGATTGGAATGTCTTACACCGAAAGCATCGGGGAATGTGGTTTTGAAATCATCCAGGAAAGTAGAACCGTAGGTATTGGTGATCTGCAAAGCCGCTCCGAGCAGCATGGCGAATAGAAAGAAAATGAACATTTTTTTCCGGCGGAATAATACAAAAGCATCCAGGCCGAGTGCCGAGAACAAACTCTTTTTTTCCTGCCGGGCAACGGGCGGACAGGAAGGCAGGGTGAATGCATACAGGCCCAGTAATAAACCGGAACCGGCGCTGATGTATAACTGCATGGGACTTTTGTTCCAGCCAAGAAGATCTACCATCCACATGGCAACAATAAAACCAATGGTTCCCCATACCCGGATGGGCGGGAAATCCTTAACGATATTGTATCCCTTATTTTCCAGCACGATATAGGAAACCGTATTGTTCAAACCAATGGTAGGCATGAATACCATGGAGTTGAGCAGCATAATGAGGTAAAGCCCTTCATAGTCGGTAACCCGGGATGCCATGAGCAATAAAATGGCACCGGCAATATGGGCTATACCAAATACTTTTTGTGCACTCAGCCAGCGGTCGGCGATAATACCAAAGAGGGCTGGGGTGAAAATGGCTGCAATACCCATGGTGCCATAAATACTCCCTACCTGCCATCCCTTAAAACCCAGTACATTGAACATATAAGCGCCCAGGGAAATGAGCCAGGAACCCCAGACAAAGAATTCGAGGAAATTCATCAGGATCAGCCTGATTTTGATATTATTCATGCAAGCTTGTTTACGTTAAAAAACAGCGTTCAAGATAGTAAATCTTACATTACCAACAGTTCCCGGTAACCGGCAGCACAAAAAAAGCCTCCCACGGTCTTGTGAGAGGCTTGTTATGCATTGGGTAAGATCAGATATGTGCTTCAATCTTTTTCACCAGTACGTTCTTGGGTACGGCACCCACCTGCTTGTCTACCACCTGGCCACCTTTGATGAACAGGATAGCAGGAATTGAGGTAATACCATAATTCACACTCAGGTTGGGGTTATGGTCCACATTCACTTTACCAATATTTACTTTACCGTTAAAATCGGTCGCCAGTTCTTCGATAATGGGTCCGATAGCGCGACAAGGTCCACACCACTCAGCCCAGAAATCCACGACAGTAAGTTTATCGCTGTCCAGTACGGTTGACTGGAAATTGGCATCTGTTAATTCTAAAGCCATTGTTGTTTATTTTAAATGTTTAATGTTTTCTTTTCATGGATGCGGGCCTCAGTGGCCGCAATCCGCAATAGGAAGTCAAATTTAGGCCCAAACCGCTTTCTCTGCCCCTTTGACTTTTCCACCGGTGTGATTAATGACGTTCGAGCAGTACAAACCTGACAGTTGGGCGTAAACAACACTGACAAATAGCCTAATCAGACAATTTTATGACCATAACTGCTTAAGCTTTGGTTCTGCGCATGGGTGGGGCTTTGAAATAGGTGGCAGTACGCCAGAGCCATTCCACCGGGCCATAATTGAAATAACGCAACCACCATTTGCTCACCAGGGCCTGGAACAGGAAGAAGCTGATGCCAATCAGCCAATTGAGCCAGGGTGGGGTTTGTCCGAACAGCGTAAAACCGATATGGAAGTATAAAACCAGTCCGAGTACGGTTTGCGACAGGTAACTGGTCAGGGCCATTTTACCGATGGGGGCCAGCGGGTAGAGCAGTTGTTGTCCGCTTTTACGATTCATCAGCAGTGTGAGACCTGCCACATAAAAACAGACCAGTGCGGCACTGTTGATATTGGCAAATATGCTGAAGATGAAACCGGCGGTACGGCTTTGCTGCCAGCCCAGGGTAAAGATTTCATTCAGGGCAAACATACCCAGTGCGCATACCAGGGTACCCAATACCAGCCAGCCACTGTTGTTGCGTAGTTTTTTGAACACGGGCTTTACGGTTTGGGCATCAGCGGCAAACCATTGCCGGCGGCCTGCATACATACCCAGGAGGAAAAAGCCCATGGTCACATAAATCCGGCCACTGCCGAACTGGAAGTCGAATTTGGTACCCAGGTTTTGCAGGTTGTCTTTCAGTAATGCCGGCAGATTACCCTTGGTGGCTATATCATAATACTGTTGTCCGGGATCAATAGCTGCGGGGGCCTGTTGTGGGGGCGGGGGCGGCGGTGTGGCGGCCATGGTTTCGCGCAGCATATCAAAGAGTTGCATGAGTATACCAGGCAGGTTGATGGCCAGCAGCAGGCCAATGATGAGTATGGCCCTGTTGCCCAGTTTGCGCATGGGGATGAGTAAAATACCCAGGGGAGCATAGATGGAAAGAATATCGCCACGCCAGAAAGCATGGTGTATCAGGCCAATGATACCCAGCAATACAATACGCCAGGTATACCGCCATACAAATGATGAACTGCGTTGCTCCATACTGCTCATCTGCAGGTAAAAACTCAGGCCGAACAGGAAAGAAAAGAAAGCAAAGAATTTACCGGAGATGAGTATTTCGTTGATAATACTGATGACCGTAGTGGCTGTATTGTTGTGTTTGGCGAATACGGATTCGGGTAAAGGGCCTGCATTGTACCAGAAAATCATGTGCGCCAGTAAAATGCCCAATAGGGCAAATCCGCGTAGCGCATCCACGGTTATAATACGTTGTTTGTTGTGTAGGGCTTGCATCGGGTCGTTGTTTGTGTAACAAATACGCAATAGAAGGCCTGATCCCGAAATGAATTGGGATAAACAGCTGATTTCAAGGATGCCTGCGCAAAAACAAGGATGACTGTGACTGATTTTTACGTGGTTCCGGCCACACCCACAACAATATCAACATCGGGATTATTGAGCAGGAACCCGGCCATGTCTTCATTCATCTGGAACCCTTTTTCCAGGGAATAGAGGCTGACTTTCAGGTTTTCCTTTGGCTCATAAATATTAAACCGCAGGGAAGATTTTCCGGGATGCTCACGCAGGTTCTTATCAATGAATGATACAAAGTCGGGCGTAAGCTGTGCAGGATGCAGATTGATTTCCAGACTGCGGGTCATGTTTTGCTTGACGGTTTCCAGCAGGGACATGACATTGATCTTGAATTCAAAATTATTGGGCTGGTTATACCGGGAACGGAAGAAACCGGAGAGCAGGATATTCTGTCCTTTTTCCAGGTAATTCTGAAAACGGATATAGTCTTCACTCCACAAGATAAAATCTGTTTTACCGCTGAAATCTTCGATCACAAATGACCCGAAATTCTTTCCTGTTTTGGTAACCCGGTGTTGTACGTCGATGATCAGCCCTGCTACTTTGAGTACACGTCCGGGATTGGGTTGTAATGACAGGGTTTCTTTGATTTCATTGAAATCACTGATACTGGTAATACCGTAATATTTCAACTCAAACTTGAAATGATCCAGTGGATGCCCGCTCATGAACATGCCGGTGACTTCTTTTTCATGGTCCAGCAGTTCGGTGAGTGTCCAGGGTTCTATATTGGGTATTTTGGGTATAGGAACCTGCATGGCGGAGGGCAGGTCTCCGAATAAGGTATTGGTACTACCCGCATTTACGCTCTGGTTGGCTTGTCCGTATCCGATAATTTTTTCCAGTCCATTGATTCTTTCCCCATCTGCAACATGAAAATACTGTGCACGGTGAAACTCTTTGAAGCAGTCGAATGCACCGGAATAAGCAAGGCTTTCCAGTGATTTTTTATTCACGCTGCGCTGGATGATGCGTTTGATGAAATCGAAAATATCCTGGTAAGGACCATGTTTGTCGCGCTCGGCGATAATATGTTCTACGGCAGCTTCGCCCACACCTTTCAATCCCCCTAAGCCAAAACGGATTTCTCCGTTCCGGTTCACGGCAAAACCTTTCAGAGATTCGTTGATATCCGGACCCAATACCCGAATGCCCATGCGTTTGCATTCTTCCATGAAAAAAGTAATCTTTTCAATACTGCCCGCATGGTTCAGTACGGCCGACATATATTCTCCGGGGTAATGGGCTTTGAGGTAGGCGGTTTGGTACGCAACAAATGCATAACAGGTAGAGTGCGATTTGTTGAATGCATATTGTGCAAATGCTTCCCAGTCGGTCCATATTTTCTCCAGCTTATCAGCCGGATGCCCTTTGGCTGTGGCACCGCTTACAAACTGGGCTTTCATTTTATCCAGTACTGCTTTCTGTTTTTTACCCATGGCTTTCCGCAGTACATCTGCGTCGCCCTTGGTAAAACCAGCCAGTTTCTGACTCAGTAGCATCACCTGCTCCTGGTATACGGTAATACCATAGGTTTCGGCCAGGTATTCTTCCATATCGGGTAGGTCATAGGTAATGGCTTCCCGTCCATGTTTCCGGTCGATGAAATTGGGGATATAGGCAATGGGTCCCGGCCGGTACAGGGCGTTCATGGCAATCAGGTCATCAAACTTATCGGGTTTGAGTTCCCGCAGGTATTTCTGCATACCAATACTTTCGAACTGGAACGTACCATTGGTTTCTCCCCGCTGGTATAAATGGAATGTTTTTTCATCATCCAGCGGAATGGTATCCAGGTCGATGGTAACCCCATGGTTCTGTTTGATGAGTTCCAGTGCTGTCTTCAGGATGGAGAGGGTCTTTAAACCCAGGAAGTCCATTTTAATTACACCGGCATCTTCAATAATGCTGCCTTCGATCTGGGTAACCCAGAGATCGGAATCTTTGGCCGTAGCTACGGGAATGAGTTCGGTGAGGTCTTTCGGGGCGATGATGATGCCCGCAGCATGTATACCGGTATTGCGTACCGATCCTTCCAGTCGCTCTGCTTCTTTCAGTACCTGGGCACGTATATCATTGCCCCGGTAGATCTCCCGCAGCTTCTTCACATTCTCAATATCCTCCTGCTGGTATGCTTCTTTTTCTTCCAATGATTTCTCGCCTTCTTTGGCGGTGAGTGGCGCATGCAGTACACGGCCCAGTTCGGTACCGGGTTTATCGGGCACCAGTTTGGCCATCATATTGCTTTCTGCCAGTGGCAGATCCAATACACGGGCCACATCCTTGATACTCATTTTGGCAGCCATGGTACCATAGGTAATGATCTGGGCTACCTGGTTCTTGCCATATTTGTCCACCACATAGTCAATCACTTTCTGCCGGCCCTCATCATCAAAGTCGGTATCGATATCCGGCATGCTCTTCCGGTCGGGGTTTAAGAAACGCTCAAACAGCAGGTTGTATTTAATGGGATCGATATTGGTGATGCCAATACAATAAGCCACCACACTACCGGCAGCAGAACCACGTCCCGGTCCCACAAATACACCCAGCTCACGCCCTGCTTTGATGAAATCACTTACAATGAGAAAGTAACCGGCAAAACCCATGGTTTTGATGGTGAACAATTCAAAATCGATACGCTCCTGTATCTCCGGTGTTAAATCAGCATACCGCATCTTAGCACCTTCCCGGGTAATATGCTGCAGGTATTCCCACTGGTTCAGGTTGGCATCTTCATGTATCTGAAAACTCTTCGGAATGGGGAAGGCCGGCAGCAGGATGTCTTTCTTCAGGTTCAGCACTTCCACTTTGTCAACGATCTGGTTGGTATTGTCCAGTGATTCGGGAATATCACTGAACAGTTTTTCCATTTCCTGTGAGGTCTTGAAATAAAACTGATCGTTGGGGAATTTGAAACGCCGGTTCTTGATCTGCGTATCGTCGTTCACAAAATCATCAAACCCCGGAGTGCTTTGTTTTTCGCCGGTATTAATACAAAGCAGGATATCGTGCGCGTTGGCATCGTCTTGGTCTACATAGTGACTGTCATTGGTAGCAATGACGGGTACATGGTATTTTTTGGCGAATTTCAGCAGGGTCTGGTTGATCAGTTCCTGTTCCTTGATATTGTGTCGCTGCAGCTCAATATAATAGTCTTCTCCGAACAGGTCCAGCCACCATTTGAATTCCTGTTCAGCTTTGGCTTCGCCATCATGCAAAATGGTTTGCGGCACATAGGCACCAATGCAACAGGTGGTAGCGATCAATCCCTCATGGTATTTTTCGATGAGTTCTTTATCAATACGCGGGTACTTGCTGTACATGCCTTCAATGAAGCCCAGGGAAGTTAGTTTAACCAGGTTCTCATATCCTTTTTTATTCTTTGCTAGTAATACCTGGTGATAGCGTTCATCTTTTACTTCTTTGGTGAACTGTTTGGCATGCCGGTCTTTCACCACATAAAACTCGCAGCCCACAATGGGTTTTACCTCCGGCTCCAGGATATCTTTACCATTGGCATCTTTGCCCACTACTTTGGTCTTTTTCCAGGCCTGGCTTACAAATTCAAAAGCACCGAACATATTGCCGTGGTCGGTGATGGCCAAGGCAGGCATTTTATCGGCAGCTGCTTTTTTATACAGACTGTCTATGGCTGCGGCGCCATCCAGCAGGGAATACTGGGTGTGAACGTGTAAATGCGAGAATACGGGCATGGGGCAGAGGCATTAGAACCAGGGGTCAAATATCCTAACTTCGGCGCTCAGGCGAAAGGTTGTTTTTTCCACATTAAGGTTTTTAGACTGCTGGTTTTGCACAGTCTGTGGACATTATTTCAGATGTTAAAAATTATACTCATTTACCCGCGCAAAAGACGAGGGGCGTTATATTGCATGCCTGTATGACGAAACAAGTTAGTTTGATAGTGGCCTGGATGGCAGTATTGGTCGTGACGGGTTGTAAGTCCCTCAGTAAACTCACGGCCAAAGACCATTCCAATGCCAAAACCAGTACTGCCAGCAATAACACTGGTCAGCAACGCAGTTTCCTGGATCAGATTGAAGTAACGCCGGGTACGGCCGTCGCCAGTCGGCATAAAGCCAGTACCACCAATGCGGGTAAAACAGCCGCCACGGGCAATACTGCCAATACTGCCGCCGGTGGCAGTAACCCGCCGAATTTTACCGGATTTGATATAGAAAGGGCCGGTTACCTGCAATTGAAATATGCCGTACTGATGGATGCCACCGTTGAAAAGCTCAGTAATATTCCCCTGCTCGAAACCATTGACCGTTGGTGGGGAACCAAATACTGCCTGGGTGGTTCTTCCGAGAGCTGTATCGATTGCTCGGCTTTTACCCAAATACTCATGCGGGATGTCTACGGTTCAACCCTGCCCCGCACTTCCCAGGAGCAATACGACAATACAACCCGCATAGAACTGGAAGACCTCCAGGAAGGAGATCTGGTCTTCTTTCATACCACCGGCCGTAAAAGAGATATTACCCATGTAGGCATTTACCTGCTCAACAATAAATTTGTACACGCTGCCACCAGCGGCGGTGTCATGATCAGTGATCTGAATGATAAATACTGGCAGCCGAGGTACCGCGGAGCGGGGAGAGTTGTTAAGTGATGTCAGATCTCAGATGTCAGATCTCAGATGTTTGATTTTTTGATGTTTGATTTTTTGATTTGAAGTATAGTAATAGAAGCAGTGAAAAATATTTCTACAGTTATACCTATTAAATTACACAACCCACATCTGATCTCTGACATCTGAGATCTGAGATCCGACATCTGCTTTCTAATACCTCAAATCAAAAGATCAAAAAATCAAACATCAAAAGATCAAATCCCCCTTCTGTACAGCACCTGCACGGTTTCCCTGCTTTTTTGAATGAGTACCGGTTCTTTTCCTGCGGTCATTTTGTGGAGCAGGTCTTCGGTATAATGGCGGATGGTGAGCAGCTCCAGGTTTTTCTCGACCTGGATATCAAATAAGTGGGCGGCTGAGGCGGCCAGTGCTGTTGTTTTATCGCCTTTATCATCTATACATACCTGTACACTGATGGCACCGGTTTGGATGAGGTTGGGTTTGATGCGCGCTTCACCAAAGATTGCATACAAGCGACTCATGGGCTCATCGCCCACAAAAGAAAAATCGAGACTGTTTAAATGAACCAGTACCTGGTTTTCTTTGATAACAAGAATCGGGGGGAGGTTGCGTAAATGTTTGCCATGAATGATCGTGCCGGGTAAAGCAGGATCGAGGAAACATTTTACATACAGCGGGATGGCTTTGTTCTGTAAGGGCTTGATGGTTTTCGGGTGAATCACCTGGGCACCATAAAAAGCCATTTCAATGACTTCGGTAAAATTCAATTCGCTGATCAGACTGGCTTCGGGGAACTGTTTGGGATCGGCACTCATAACGCCTTCCACATCTTTCCAGATCGTGAGACTCTCCGCATCCAGCATATTGGCAAAAAGCGCTGCGGTATAATCACTGCCCTCCCGGCCCAATGTAGTGCTTTCATTATCGTCTGTACAACCAATAAAGCCCTGGGTCAGTAAAATCGGATGCTGACGGTTGGCAAAAACATCCTGTACACGTTCCTTTGTTTCTTCCCACATCACACCCGCATCCCGGAAATGGTTATCGGTACGGATAATATCGCGCACATCGGTCCAGTCGTTGGCAATACCGGACTCGCTTAAAAAATGACTGATGATACAGGTACTCAGTAATTCGCCGGTACATACTACCTGATCGTAGTAATAATCAAAATCCCGCACGGGCTTGTCGTGCAACAACCATTCCACTTCCGTAAAAAAATCATGGAGCTGTTGCAGACAGGCATTGAACCGGGTCACCAGCAGGTATTTGGCAGTGGTGGTATGTTGTTTTTTGATGACATCAAATAAACCCAGTGCTTCTTCCTGTTTACCGGCACAAAATGCTTCCACCACTTTCTCCAGTCCGTTCGTGGTTTTACCCATGGCCGAAACAATAACCACCAACGGATCATTGGGGTATTGGGCCAGGATGGCTGCCAGGTTTTTGATCCTGTCCACACTGTTAACACTGGCACCGCCGAATTTGAATACTTTCATGTACAAATGAATATGCTGCAAAACTAAGGGTAGGGCCCTGGTTTACAAGTTTTGTATTTCCACAACAGCTCCGTGACCATTTTGGTACAGTTGTTGCAAATCCAGTATAAAACAGATTATATGCGTGCCGCTTCCATAAAACTGTGTATCCTGCTGGTATTGCCACTCGGACTCTTTGCCTGTAGCCGTACAACAACCCCTGCCCGTACCAATGCCCCCGCTGCCAAAGTCACCCCCGCCGCCATGGTAAATGATATCCTGCGTTATGTGAATCAATACCGCAGCAGTCAGGGTTTACCGGCTTTAACCCTCTTGCCCATGGCCAATGATATTGCTGCCCAGCACAGTAAAAATATGGCCCAGCGGAAAACGGCATTCGGACATGATGGTTTCGAAAAAAGGGCAGCAACGGTAGGTAAGGCTGCCGGCCCCATGGCTGCTTCTGCAGAGAATGTTGCCTATGGTCAACTCAGCGCCCGTGAAGTGGTGGACGGCTGGTTAAACAGTCCCGGTCACCGTAAAAACATTTCCGGCAATTATGCCCTAACAGGTATTGGGGTATATACCGATGCAAAAGGGGTTACCTTCTTTACACAACTGTTTTTCCGCAAGCAATGAGGGGAGTGGGTAGTGGGGGCAGTGAGCTGTGAGCTGTGAGTTTTGGGCTGTGAGCTTTGAGCTACTAGCTACGAGCTTCTAGTTAGAAGAAATGGATGGTTGCCGTCAAGATCCAACCTCCAACCTCCAACCTCCAACCTCCAATTAAATATCTGAGATCTGACATCTGAGATCTGACATTAAATCAAACATCTAATCGTGTAAACAGTACATAACCAATTTCCCGGTTTTTTATATAAAAAGACAGGTTGATTCAGTGCGAATATTACCTTCGTTCAAACGAACGTTTGTTATGATGGTGAACAGAAATATTCTGACCCTGGATGAATTTACCCTGCAGCAATTAAGACAGTTTCCTTCCGCCACGGGAGAGTTGAGTAGTTTATTGCGGGATATTGGTCTGGCCGCCAAGCGGGTGAATGTGGAAGTGAACAAAGCCGGACTGGTAGATATCCTGGGTGATTATGGTACTGTGAATGTACAGGGCGAAGATGTGAAGAAGCTGGATATCTATGCCAATAACCAGTTCATGGGTGTATTAAAGCATGGCATCAGCTGTGCCGGTATTGGCAGTGAAGAACTGGATGATTTTGTGGTCTTTGATGATGAAGTGAGCAATAACAGCAAGTACGTAGTGATGTTTGATCCACTGGATGGCAGTGGCAATATTGATGTGAATGTTTCCATTGGTACCATATTCAGCGTATACCGCCGTGTGAGCGAAAGGGGTAAGCCCTGTACCAAAGCAGATTTCCTGCAGCCTGGAAACCGGCAGGTAGCCGCGGGTTATGTGATCTACGGCTCCAGTACCATGTTTGTATATGCTACCCGCCGCGGGGTCAACGGTTTTACCCTGGACCCCTCTATCGGAGAGTTCTCACTCAGTCACCCCGACATTAAATGCCCGCCCGCGGGAAAGTTCTATTCCGTGAACCATGGTAATTTCTTCCAGTATGAAGAGCGGGTGCGGAAGTATATTGATGGCTGCCAGCGCAAGACCAAAGACAATGGTGGTCCCTATACCCAACGCTATATTGGCAGTATGGTGGCCGATGTACACCGTAACCTGATCAAAGGGGGGATATTCATGTACCCCGGAACCACCGACAAACCCAATGGCAAACTGCGGTTATTGTATGAAGCCAATCCCTTTGCATTTATTGTTGAAGTAGCAGGAGGTGCCGCTACGGACGGGAAACAGCGTATCTTAGATATCCAGCCCACGGAGTTACACCAGCGTACGCCGCTGTTTATTGGCAGCAGGGAAATGATGGATGAACTGGATGGGATCTTAAAAAACGGATAGATGAAGCAACTGTTATATGCAGCAGTGATGGGAATAAGCCTGCTGTTCTTGGCCCGCACGGGCGATGCCCAGGTAAGACTCGAACCCGGTAAAATGGCTTACCTGGGGAATATCAAACCCAATAATATCATCTATCGCGATACCCTGTACCGGGGAAGCAAGGAATTCATGGCACTGTTTTACCGGACCCGTGATCCGCAACTGATCTACCTCTATCAACGACACCAGTCACAGAAAATAACCGGACAGGTATTGGGTATTGCGGGAAGCGTGGCCATGATCATTGGTATTGGCCGTATTGGCTCCACCAACCAGAAAACATTGGGCTGGATACTCACCGGGGGTGGTTTTGCCAGTTTAATGACCGGCGGCTACCTCACCGTAGAAAGTCAGAAATCTCTGTTACAAGCCGTAACTTTATTCAATCAAAAACACAACAAAGCCTCGCTGGGCATTGGTGTTTCCCCGGCAACACTTGGTTTTGTATACCGATTTTAACCATGGCAAGACCCATCATACAGGTTGCAGACCTGCACAAAAAATACGGCGACTTTGAAGCAGTGAAAGGCATCAGCTTTGAAGTCATGGAAGGAGAGATATTCGGACTGCTTGGTCCGAATGGTGCCGGTAAGTCCACCACCCTGGAAATCATTGAAACACTTCGGGAGAAAACATCGGGTACGATAAAGGTTGCGGGCTTTGACCTGGATAAGGATCCCAATGAGATCAAAAAAATCATTGGGGTGCAATTACAGACTTCAGGATATTATCCCGGGCTGAACCTGACTGAGTTATTGGAATTATTTGCCGGCTTGTATAACGAAGACATCCGTCCCCTGGATTTACTGGAAAGGGTGAACCTGGTGGATAAAGCCAAAGCCAAATACAAGGAATTAAGTGGCGGACAGAAACAACGGTTCTCTATTGCAACCACCCTCATCAATAAGCCGCGTATCATTTTCCTGGATGAACCTACCACGGGCCTGGATCCGCAGGCGCGCAGGAACCTGTGGGATCTGATCCGCGATATCCGCCAGAAAGGAACCACCGTCATCATCACCACCCATTATATGGATGAAGCCGAAATTCTCTGCGACCGGGTAGCCATCGTAGACAGCGGCCGTGTGATTGCACTGAATTCGCCAGATAAACTGATTGATGAACTGGTAGCCACCGGTTTTGAGAAACCCAAGGAAGTGAAAAAAGCCAACCTGGAAGATGTGTTTATTTCCCTGACCGGACACGCGTTGCGGGAAGGCGCATAGTAATTGATTAAAATACGAATATTTTTTGAATATGTCAACAGATCCCCGTTACCCCATTGGCAAATACCAGCCCCAGGAATACAGCGATACGCTGAAACAACAATGGATTGCTGATATTCAATTCCTTCCGCAGGAACTGGAAAATGCCGTGCTCAATCTCGATGAAGCACAATTACAAACCCCTTACCGCGATGGGGGCTGGACGGTTCACCAACTGGTACACCATGTGGCCGATAGTCACATGAATGCGTATATCCGGTTTAAACTGGGTCTCACCGAAGAGAACCCCACCATTAAACCTTATGATGAAAATAAGTGGTCGGTATTGGCAGATGTAGACATCGTTCCCATCAATGTATCCCTGACCTTACTGCATGCCCTGCACAAACGCTGGACGGTTCTATTGGAGAATTTGGAAAGAACCGATTTCGATCGTACCGTAGTGCATCCCGAACATGGCCGGCAGATGACGCTCTGGTTCCTCCTGGGTTTATATGCCTGGCATGGCCGTCACCATACCGCCCATATTACTGCACTGCGTGAAAAAATGGGGTGGTAGTATGAAAGAGTTGCGTTGGGAGCAATTGTCTTCCCGTATTGTATACAAAGATCGCTGGTTTCATGCCCGTGCCGATAGTTGCCGTTTCCCCGATGGACGGATTATTGAACCTTATTATGTAGTGGAGATACCGGATTGGGCCAATATTATGGTGGTAACCGATCAGGACGAAGTGGTAATGGTTCGCCAGTACCGTTATGCGATTGATGCAATAACCATAGAGTTACCCGGTGGTATTATTGATGCCGGAGAAGACCCGCAAGCCGCGGCCCGGCGTGAAATGCGCGAAGAGACTGGTTACGATGCCACCGATATTCAATTCCTGTGCAAGCTGGCACCCAATCCAGCCATCAATAACAATACCGCTTATTTTTTCCTGGCACGTAACGCGAAGCGCATACAGCAGCAAACACAGGATGCATTGGAAGATATTGAAGTGGAAGTATACAGCAAAACAGCTTTCCTACAATTACTGAAAGCAAATAAAATACAGCATGGGGTACAACTCGGACCCATCTATGAAGCCTTGCAACAATTGGGTTGGTTGCAAACGGTCTGAGCAATCAGCGTTGTACTTCACCCACCAAAAAAACACTGCCACAGATCACAATCAGGTCATCCTTGTCTGCCTGCTTTCGCGCAGCAGCCAGTGCCATATTCACATCGGCATGAATCGTGCCTTGTAAATGCAGTGTGGCGGCTTTATCGGATAGTTCATGTGCATCGAGGGCGCGGGGTATATGGGCCTGGGTGAAATAATACCTGGCATCGGTTGGTAATTCCTGTAGAACTGCATCAATGTCCTTGTCACGCACCATCCCAATGATCCAGTGTAATTGCTTATAACGGGTCTGGCGCAACTGCTCTTTCACGGCGCGGATACCATCAAGATTATGACCCACATCCAGTATAACGGCCGGATCCGCAGCAATCTGTTCCCAGCGGCCATGCAAGCCGGTAAGCTTTTTTACCTGGGGCAGGGCTTGCTGTATAACGGTACTGGAACAGCGCCAGCCGAGATGGGTTAACTGGTGACAGGCTTCCAGCACGGTAAGCAGGTTTTTCAATTGATAGAGTCCGGGTAAATCCAGCACGTATTGTACAGACTCGGAAGATCTTTTGTCGGTAACAGCAACTGTAAGGGACTGGTGCTGGTATTCCCAGGCATTCACTTCCCGCTGGTCACTGGCGTAAACAATCTGGGTAATACTTTTTTTCGCTTCAAAAACCGGCAGGGTTTCGGGTAATACTTCTCCGATCACTGCAGGAATACCCGGTTTAATAATGCCTGCTTTTTCCCCGGCTATGGCAGCCAGTGTATTGCCCAGCATATTCATATGATCCCATCCGATATTGGTAATCACACACAGTTCCGGGTGAATGATATTGGTACTGTCGAGCCGTCCGCCCAATCCCACTTCAATCACCGCAATATCAACCTGCTGCTGTGCAAAGTATTCAAAAGCCATGGCAACGGTAATCTCAAAGAAGGACGGTTCAATACTTTCAATGAGGGGTTGCATGCGGCGGGTGAAGTCAATCACAAAATCTTCATCACACCAAACTCCGTTCACCTTAATCCGTTCCCGGAAATCAACCAGGTGGGGGGATGTGTACAATCCGGTTTTATACCCGGCTGTTTGCAAGATAGCAGCCAGCATATGACTGGTAGATCCCTTGCCATTGGTGCCGGCAATATGTATGGTCTTAAAACGCTCCTGCGGATTACCGAGCGCCTCACATAACTGAATGGTATTGGTCAGGTCCTTTTTATAAGCAGCAGGACCCAGCCGGCTGAACATGGGCAAGCGGCTGAACAGATAGGAAAGGGTTTCTTCGTAAGTCATCCTCATAAACTGGATAACAAAACTACGTGCTGCAGGAATACCGTTGTAATCTTTTAACCACGGAGTTTAAAGACGAATGCAATAGTGCCCGTTTGTTCAGTAGCCGAGCCAGTATTCAGTTTTAACAAGTAGGCTTTTTGTCTTGCAATATTGCGAATGTTGATGTTAGTAGTGGAGGTGCCTTTAGGGTTTATCGTTGCATTAATTACATTTCCAGCTTGATCTACTGTGATATTTACCATCACAGTAGCTGCTTCATTGAATTCATCCTCAAAGGAGGGATATTTAGTAATTCTTCGGCCGGTTAAACCACTGCGGATATTCACACCGCCGGTACCACCACCACCGCCATTACCACTGGCAGCATTACCCTTATAACTATCGGAATTGGGATTGCCATTGGGATTACCCTGATCACCTGTACCACCGGCAACACCCTGGTTACGCACACCATTATAACTATCAGCGCCATTACCACTGGTGGTGGTGCTGGTCCCACCTTTAAACACCGCTTTGGGCTTGGGTGGCGTAGGTGTGGGATTGGAAACAACTGTATTAACCGGTTTTTTTACCGGCGGATTTTCTTTAACGATGGGTTTGGTAACCGGCTTGGTAACAGTCTTATTCACCACCGCAGCTTCCTCGGTTTCATTTTCATCACCACTGATATTGGGTTGCGCTGTTTGCTCAACCGATTTAACGGGTGCACTGTTTTGTTCTGCTGTAGCAGAAGGTTCTCCGGGTATCTGCGGGGCAATATCACCCAGTCCGGTTTCGCTATTGCCCAGGTTCACTTCAATACCTTCTCCAAAATCCGGCTCCGGAATCTGCGGCAGGGTCCATTGCAGCATATAGAAGAAAAGGAAGAGCACAGCACAGACAGCTAGGGTAATGGCCGAAGCTTTCAGGTTCTTCTCTCTTTCAAAATTGGCGGTCATGGTAGCGTAATTCTGCATATAAATGTACAGTTATGCCCTTGCTTAGGTATTAATGTTGAAAATTAGCACAAGCACCATGCGGTAATCCACTTTTTCAGCCTAAATAAAGGTTAATCTTGACCGGGATCGCGGTAAATGTTAAAATTGACTTATTTACCCATGAACACATCATAGCCAAAACGCAGCAGGGTGAGACCAACCACCACCAGGAAGAAGATGCGGATAAAACGATTACCCCTGGACAGGGCCAGCCGGGCACCCAGGACACCGCCAACGGCATTGCTGATGGCCATGGGAATGGCTACCTGCCACAGAATCGTGCCTTTGAGCAGGAAAAGGCAGATAGAGCCGAAATTGGTAGACAGGTTCACCAGCTTGGCCAGTGCACTGGCACGCAGGAAATCAAATCCCAGGATGGCAATAAAACTCAACACCAGAAAACTGCCCGCACCCGGACCAATAAAGCCATCATAAAAACCAATGACGAGACTGATGAGCAGGCTCAGGATAACGGTTTTCCGGCGGCTATGTGTTTTGGCGGTATGCTGACCGAAATCTTTTTTGGTATAGGTGTATAAAGCCACACCAATCAGCACAATTAAAATGATGGGTTTCATGAAGCGGTTACTGACGCTGCTGAGCAGGGTAGAACCGGCGAAAGCCGCACAGAAAGCAATGCAGCACATACCCAAAGTGAGTGCGATCTGAACCTTTACTTTTTTGAGGTATTGAATGGCCGCAAAAAAAGTACCACTGAAAGCGGGAATTTTGAGTGATCCGATGACGGTTGCTACCGGGAACTGTGGCAGCAATACCAAAGATGCCGGGGTTTGTATCAATCCGCCGCCACCAACAATCGCATCCACAAAACCGGCGCCGAATGCCGCCACACACAATAAAACCAGGGTTAGGGTAGTCATGGCCCGCGAAGATAGTATTTAGGATGTTTGCAATAACCTGCGCATGGAGAGCAATCCCAGCAAGGGCCCTATCAGCAGCAACAGGCTGGTATAGGTATGTGGTACCAACTGGCTCAGATTACGCCAGACCATACCGAAAGACTGAATACTGACAATAGTAATGGCAAACCCGATACAGGTAACCAGGGTTAATGCCGTGCCTTTTTGCTGGGGCACCGATGTCTGTGATACCAGCGCAGAGAACTGTGGTGAATCGGCAATGACCAGCATACCCCAGATCACCAGGGCACTGAGAAAAACAAACGGTGACTGAAAGAAAAACCAGGGCATCAGTACACAGCAGATACCGGAACCCAGCAATGCCAGTGCAGCCACACGGGCACTGCCCAGTCGCGCAGAAAGGTATCCGCCCAGCGTACAACTGATGGCGCCTGCACCAATGATGTAAAACGACCAGCGCGCAACGGGAATAGTTGTTTGGTGCAACGCATTATACGCTTGTATAAACAACGGAACAAATGCCCAGAACGTATAGAGCTCCCACATATGGCCGAAATAGCCAAAAGCAGCGGCGCGAAAAGGTGGATGGCTGAACAGTTTTCCCAGTGTATGTATTTGCAGACCCTGTCCCTTTGTTCTGTGTGGTCCATCCCTCAAACACAACCCGATGATCAGTCCGCCCACAGCAGCGCACAAAGTGGTAATGATGATCACTACCTGCCAATCGAGCAGGCTGTTGATGCTTTTCACCCAATGGGGTAATGCAGTGCCCAATACCAATGCGCCCACCAGGAAACCCAATGCCTTGCCCAGTTTTGCCGCAAACCAGTCGGCTGCAATTTTCATTCCTACGGGATAAACACCAGCGAGGAAAAAGCCGGTGAGGCCGCGTACCAGCAGCATGGCACTCATATCACCCGCCGACCAGATCAGGGCTAAGTTGCAGGTAGCCGCCAGTAAGGCCGATAACATAAACAGTTTTACAGGCGATAAACGATCGGCCAGCATGAGCAGGGCAAAGACCAGGGTGCCGGTAATAAAACCCAGTTGCACGGCAATGGTCATGCTGCTGGTTAAATGATCGGGTAAATGATAAGCCGCTTGCATAGCGGGAACAATGGCATTACCGGCAAACCAGACAGATGTACCCGCCAACTGTGCCAGTACAATACAAGGCAGGACATAAGCAGGTATCCGTTGGCTGGCTGACATGTTATTTGTTTTTGGGAGGGATATGCTGACGGGTATTGGCCAGTATCAGTCCGCCAATGATGAGCAGGCCACTCCAGATGTGTACGGATTGAATGGATTCGCCCAGTAGCCATACCGCTTCCAGGGTACTGAACAGGGGAATCAGGTTACCGAAGAGAACGGTGGTACCGGTACCCAGCTTGCGTAAAGCGGCATTCCAGCAGAGAAAAGCCATGACAGAAGTGCCCAGACCCAGGTATACAATGGTGAAGAGGTTGGTATCGTTCCATTGCACCGGAGCACTATGGGCTTTTTCGATAAGGAAAGCCGGGAATAATAGCAGGGTGCCAAACAGAAAAATCACAAACAGAAAATTAACAGGACTCAATGACGCGGGTTTGCGGCGCACGAGAATATTGTATACCGCAAAAGCAAAAGCCGCAGCCAGTATCCACAGATCACCCGTGGAAAAATGAAAAGAAGCCAGATTCTGCCAATGCCCTTTTGATAAGAGTAATAAAATGCCCCCAACACATAAGACAATGCCACCCAGCCGGAATGCATTGACTTTCTCTTTCAGCAAAAGAACCGCCAGGAGAATGGCGAAGAGCGGGGAAGAAGTAGTACCAATCAATGCCAGGTTAATGGCCGAAGTATAATGCCCGGCTACATATACAAAAGTATTGAACAGGGTGATACCACTGAGTGCTACCCAGAACAGGTATTTCCAGTGCTGTTGCACCAGGCGTATTTCCTGGGTAAAACTGCGGAAAGCCAGTGGAGCCATGAGTACAGTAGCCAGCGACCAGCGATAAAAAGCCAGGCTTACGGGTGGTATTTGCTGACTGATACCGCGGGCTATAATAAAATTGCCCGACCAGATAATGGTAGCTACAATGGCTAATGCAATGCCGGTATAATAGTCTTTCCTGTTATCGGCCATGGGCCCGGGTTCGTGGTTTAAAATTGTCCTGCCCCTGCAAAATCAAATTCGTAATTCCCTTTGATCCTTTCCATGGGTGGGTTGAAATAACCATATTTCAGGTTGGGGAACTCATCGCGGAGTAATTGCATGAGTTGTTTCACACCCAGCATTTCTCCGGTCTCATGTACGCCAATCTTACCCATATACCAATCGGGGTCAATATTGAAATTACGCCATTGGATCATGGAAAGATCCGTATCAATGATCAGTTTACGCAGGGCTTCATATTCTTCCACACTGTCTGTCATGCCCGGGAATACAAAATAGTTGATACTGGCCCAGCCACCATAACCACGTACCACTTTCAGGCTCTCTATAATATCTTCAAAACGGTAGTTATTGGGACGGTAATAAGGCTCATAAATATGTTTACGGGCCGAATTGGTACTCACGCGTATGCTGTTGAGTCCGGCTTCACAAAGTGCTTTTACCGATTCAGGTTTAGAACCATTGGTATTGATATTAATACTGCCACGATCGGTGTGTTTACGGATCTGCAGGATGGCTTCGCGGATGGTTTCCCACATGAGTAAGGGTTCGCCTTCGCAACCCTGACCAAAACTAACAATGGGGAAGGGGGCATTCATCAGGTGCGGAACGGTAAATTCCACAATCTCTTCGGCCATGGGTTTAAACGTAAGGCGGTCCTGAGTAGAGACAATGGTCTCTTCTTCCGGCTGAAAAGAAATACAACCCACACAGTTGGCATTACAGGCAGGAGAAGTAGGAACAGGACATTCCCAGCGCGATAAAGAGAAATTTCTGGCAGCCGGACAATTGTAGGTCAGGCAGCAATTCTCCATCAGGTGCTTTACCAGCCTGTTCTGCGGATAGGATTCCAGCAAATGCGCCGTGCCGGTTTTAATCTTTTGGTCATCATAGCCCGCACATTCCTGACGGATATCTTTTTCAATACGCACCGCAGGCACATAGGTTTTATTATTCAGCCAGCCTGCCGCGGTATAACAGAACAAAGGGAGTGTGGGTGCATCGGGCAGGGTTTCAAATGCTGCAATGTATAAACCGGTATGGGCCGGAGGAATAAAAGCAGCAACAGCCCAGCCTTTCTCACACAAACGCATGTCTCCGGTGCTCACATCAATGCCAATACCACGGCGACCAGGTAATTCGTAGAGATTGCCACCATCGGGTAATTCAATCCATTCATCCTCCGGAATGGGAAATGCATCCCAACCCGCACGGCCTACGGCATACAAGGTGGTATCTTCAAAAATATTGCCATTGCCGTCGGAGTACAGCAGGTAAGGTGATTGCGTTAAATGAGACATGGTTATAATGACTGTTACCGGCCGGCGCGTTCACGCTCGGCAGTTAACATGTTTTTGCAAAAATCGTTGAAATCCATTTCCAGTTTGGCAGAAATATCCGACTCCAGTTCCTGCTGGATCAGGTGATTGTTTTTCAGATCCAGTGTCAGTAATCCGTCTTTCAGTACTACATTGGCCACATCCTGCCAGGATAAGTTTTTACGGGGGAAACTGTTGATCACAATACCTGTTTCATCAAAAGCTATTTCACGCGGGAACTTTACCTGTTTTTCAATGGCCGCCGCAATGACATATAATGCGGTGATCCATTTATAAGGACCCGGAACCGTGTAAATAATACCCCAGCCCGCCACCAGCAACGCTACCCGGTAAAAGGGAATACGTCCGTTTTTCAGCTTGGCATAATTGAAAGCACAGAAACCCAGGATCAGGGCAACAATGGCAATGGGAAAAGCAGAAGCCATGCTGAATGGCGTAAAGGCTTCTTCCAGCAGTATAATGATGGCCAGCAATAACATCAGTAATGCCACACCGTCGGCCAGTTTAAAACTGCGGCGCTTGAGCACAATAATATAGTCGTAAGTTTTTGCTGCCATGGTTGGGTTGCTGTAAAAATAATCAGGAATTGCTACGAATGAGCTGGTTGCAGAGCTTGAATAAAATACGTGCGCCCACATTGCTGTCCCAGTCGGTTTGACCCACACCAATCTCTACCAGATCAAAACCAATCAGTTGGCGACCACTGGTTGTGATCTTTTTAACCAGGTACAGGATTTCATCAATCTCAAAGCCACCCTGTACCGGGGTGCCGGTATTGGGACAAAGCTTGCGGTCCAGTCCGTCGATGTCAAAACTAAGGTATACTTTCTCCGGTAACTGGTTGATGATCTCTTCTGAAATATGTTTCCAGGTTTCGCCCTCATACTGGCGTTCCTTAATGTCGCGGTCGAAATAAGTGATGACCCTGTATTCGCTGTTACAGATATAATTCCATTCTTCCTCACAATAATCGCGGATACCAACCTGTACCAGTTTTTTCAGCTGCGGAATTTCGGTCAGTGCATTGTACATCACGGAAGCATGTGAATAAGTGAAGTTCTCGTATCCTTTCCGCAGATCGCAATGCGCATCAATCTGCAAAACACCAAAATCGCCGTGCTTTTCTGCCAGTGCTTTCATGTAACCCAATGGGGTGCTGTGATCGCCGCCCAGTAAACCCACCAGTTTGCCCTTGTCCAGCAACCCCTTGGTTTGCTCATACACCCACTGGTTCATAAACAGACTGCCCTCATTGATTTCACGCAGGCTCTTGCACATGAATTTATTCTTCTGTACCTCTTCACCCTTGGAAATATAATCAATGTACAACTCGGCTTCCTTGCGCAGGTAATCGCTTTTGAGCAGGATCTTTTTATCGGTTTCCCGCATATAGTAACCCTGCTTCCAGCCATCCGGACAATTTGCATCAAACAAATCTACCTGTATACTGGCTTTGAACACATGTTCCGGGGCACGGGCTGTACCGGCAGTATAACTAACGGTTACTTCCCAGGGAATGGGCAGGATAACCAAACGGGCATCTTCTTCTGAAAAGGGCAATCCGAAAATATTATTATTGGGGTTGCCTACCGAGTTGGGGTCGAACTGTGATAAATCAGTCATTGTCTTCTTAAATTGCAAACAGGGCGCAAGTTAGCTGCATTTTTTGGATTTGCCGCTTTTGTGTCTCTTTCCAAACCCGGCCAGTCCGGCACCCAAGCCCGCGCTTCGGGAAATAAAAACCTTTTTTTACCAGACAAACCAACAAAAACATCCTGCGGATATTTCAATAGGGTTTGTAATGGAGTGAAAATCAGCACACTGTAGGTTTAACTGTAAGAGGCTGCCAACCAGGATAAGGCTACTGCGCTTGCTTTTTTCCGGCGATGAAGCAACCTGCGCATCCCCATCCTCGTTGCAGAACCGGATACAGTTGTTGCCACCCGGGCTCATCAACAGCTGCCGACCTTCCTGCAGTGGAACAATATGCAACCGAAAATGTTTTAACAATCAGGCTGATAAACGTCAGTTATTGCTAGTGCTTTTTGGGCTACTTTTGCGGATAAATTAATTGAGATGAAGAAGACGCATGTGATTATCCTGGTACTGATTGCTGCTGCGATTGTGGTGTTGATCAGTTATACCGGTGACCTGACTACTTATGAAACAGTGGCATCTGCCCGTCAGAAAGAAGGGAAATTTGTGAACCTGATTGCGAAACTCGACCATACACAGCCTTTGGAATATGATCCCGTAAAAAATCCCAATTACCTCAGTTTTGTGGCTGTAGATACCCTGGGTAATGCCATTAAAGTGGTGTACCACAGCAATAAGCCCACCGATATGGAAAAAAGTGAACGCCTGGTACTGAAAGGAAAAGTACAGGGCGATCATTTTGAATGCAAGGATATCCTGCTGAAATGTCCATCCAAGTACAAGGATGATCCCAAAGCCATGCAAAACAACCAACCCGTTGTCAGCAACTAAACCTGCTGTCACCGGTTCTTTTATTCCTGAAACTTAGCGTCCCCTCCATGAAATACTTAGGCGAACATTTATTACCCGGTCAGCTCGGACATTTTTTTACCATCTTATCACTGGTTGCTTCACTGGTAGCCACTGTTGCTTTTTACCGTTCTACCCGTGTGGGATTGGCTACAGAGAAACAGGGATGGCTGCGTTTGGCAAGGGTGGCATTCCTGTTGGAAACCATCAGTGTATTTGCCATGTTTGGCATCCTGTACTATATCATTTCGCATCACCTGTTCGAATACAAGTATGCGTATACCCATAGCGATAAAAGCCTGCAGGTAGAGTACCTCCTGAGTTGTTTCTGGGAAGGACAGGAAGGAAGTTTCATGCTCTGGAGTTTCTGGCATTGCGTCCTGGGCTGGATATTGATCTGGAAAGCCAAAGCCTGGGAAGGCGGGGTGATGACCGTGGTGAGTTTTGCCCAGTTTACCCTGGCTACGATGCTGCTGGGTGTTTATGTATTCGGGGTGAAGATCGGCAGCAGTCCCTTTGTATTACTGCGCAACGAATTCAACTGGCCCATACTCAGCCGGCCCGATTACCTGAACCTGATCAAAGACGGGGAAGGATTGAATACCTTATTGCAGAACTACTGGATGGTGATACACCCGCCGATTCTATTCCTGGGTTTTGCCAGTACCATTGTTCCCTTTGCCTATGCCATTGCAGGATTACTCCAAAAAAATCACGATTGGGTAAAACCATCCCTGCCCTGGGCATCTTTCTCAGCAGCAGTACTGGGTACTGGTATTATGATGGGGGCTGCCTGGGCTTATGAAAGCCTTTCCTTTGGTGGTTACTGGGCCTGGGATCCGGTGGAAAACGCATCGCTGGTACCCTGGTTAACCCTGATTGCCGGTTTGCATACCAACCTCATTTACCGGAGCAGCGGCCATTCATTGCGAGCCACTTATTTCTTCTACATCATTACCTTCTCCCTGATCCTGTATTCTACCTTCCTCACCCGCAGCGGTATCCTGGGAGATACATCCGTGCATGCTTTTGTGGACCTGGGCATGAATACACAGCTGCTCTTATTCCTGCTGGTATTCCTGGTTCCCGCATTGAGCCTCTTTGGTATGCGTTACAAGGGCATACCCGCCATTCACAAGGAAGAAAATACCTATAGCCGTGAATTCTGGATGTTCATCGGTGCCCTGGTACTGTTCCTCTCCGGTATGGTCATTATCGCCAAAACATCTACACCGGTCGTGAATAAATTATTCGGTACCAAGATAGCACCCCCGGAAGATCCCGAATACGCGCATAACCAGATACAGGTATTTGTGGCCATCATCATCGGATTGCTCGCAGCGGTTACCCAATACTTCAAATACAAGGATACACCCAAGGCTTTCTTCGGAAAGAAAATATGGGTGCCTACTTTCATAGCGGTACTGATCAGCCTGGGCATCAGTTTCTTTGGTGCCGTACGGTTTGATAAACATGGTCCCGGTTTTCTGTTTGCCATTCACCTCGCCATTTTTGCTGCCGTGTATGCAGTCGTGGCCAATGCCTCCTATATCTGGCTGGGATTGAAGGGTAAAATCAAAGCAGCCGGTGCTTCTGTAGCACACGTGGGCTTTGGCATGGTACTGGTAGGTATTCTGATTTCTTCAGCCAAAAAAACAGTACTGAGCTGGAATACCACCGGCGTTACACCACTCAGTGAAGAGAAAGCAGGGGAGAGAGGCAACCCCGCCGGTAATCCGCGCGAAAACCTCACACTGTTCAAAGGAGTGGCAACCGATATGGGTCGTTATATGGTTACCTATACCCGCGATACCCTGAACGAAAAAGACCGCAAACGTTATTTTGAAATCAAATTCAAAGCCAAGGAAGGCAATGAATCATTTGATCTCTATCCCGATGTGATCAAGAATAATAAGGGTATGGAAGGATTTGCGGCCAATCCTGCTGCCAAACATTACTGGTACAAAGACATTTTCGCCTATATCACTTCTTTCCAGGAAAATACCGGTGAGGATACCGCCAAATTCGTGAACCGCGATATTAAAGTGGGCGATACCCTCTATTACAGCAATGGATTGATTGTACTGAACAAAGTGCAGGTAAACCCGGCGGAACAGCAGCATAAATATAAAACGGGCGAAACAGCCTTATTCCTCGATATCAGCATCCTCTCCAAAGCCGGCAGCCGTTACCACGCCATGCCCGGTATGGCTATTGCAGGGAATAATTTCCGGCCCATTACCGATACCGTACATTCCCAAAGCCTGATCCTGAGCTTTAATAAAGTGAAGGATGAAAAACAGGGACTGCTGGAAATAGGGATCAAGGAAAGCGGCGCTGTGACCGATCTGCTCACCCTCAAAGTCTATGAATTCCCCATGATCAATGTCCTCTGGCTGGGTATTGTAGTGATGGTGCTGGGCTTTGTGATGTCGATCCTCCAGCGTACCAAAAAATCAGGCCCCCTGCGCGTAGCCTGATGATACTGCTATGATTTGTTAAATATATGCCTGCCCGGGGGTTACTTTTTGCTGCAGACAGCATTAATAACCATAACTATCTCTATTTTTAAATAGCGATGAAACAACCCTGTGTACATATACGCTTCGTGCTATGCCTGCTGCTATTGCTCACCGCAGGGGCAGTTGCTGCGCAGGAGCGGGGACCCTACGATACAGTAAGGGTCTATGCGTTTGTTACCGACAATGGCGATACCATCCCCGGCAGTATCCTGCCACCGGTAGAAGTCAGGGGTTATTTAACGGGTAAATGGAAGCGCCGTTATGAGGAATGGACCCGCTTGCGCAATGCAGTCTATGTTACCTATCCCTATGCATTAAGAGCCAGCCGTATCATGAATGAAATCAACCGCCAGCTGGAACAGGTGAGCGATCGCAAACAGCGCAAAACCATTATCCGTTCACGGGAAAAAGACCTCAAGAAAGAATTTGCCGATAAACTCACCCAGTTATCGGTATACCAGGGAAAGGTACTCATGAAACTCATCTACCGCGAAACCGGTAACAACTGTTATGAGATCATTGAGGAATACAAGGGCGTACTCAACGCCGCCTTCTGGCAAACCATTGCTGTACTATTCGGCAGCAACCTCAAACAGCAGTACGATGGTTATGGAAAAGATATAGAAATGGAACGCATCGTGCGGGATGTAGAACGCATGTATGGCGTCAGGGGTTGACCCATTCCTGCAAATGCGCCATGAATAATTCCCGGCTGATCATTTCCGCCCCCAGGCTTTCCAGGTGCTGGGTATAGACCTGACAGTCGATCAGTTGCACCCCTTCCTCTTTCAACCGGCTTGCATAAGACAGAAAAGCATATTTGCTGGCATTACTCACCGAACTGAACATGCTCTCCCCGAAAAAGCATTTCCCCATGCGTATACCATACAAACCACCCACCAGTTTATTGTCGAGCCAGGCTTCTGCAGAATGCGCCAGTCCCATCTGGTGCAACTGAATATAAGCTTCTTCCACCGCATCGGTGATCCATGTGCCATCCTGACCGGGTCTGGCAG
>JAACZQ010000024.1 GCA_009996675.1 Chitinophagaceae bacterium | reverse complement strand
GCAGGAGCGGATGACAGCGGCGAAATCGCGGTTGATGGTAAAATCAAATGCCCCGCGGCGCAGCAGCTGTTGCATGCTTTTGCTGATCTTCAACCGATCGGGATACAGCACAAAACGTGGATCGGGACTCCACCAGAGGGGAATATCTTCTTCAAACCAGGGGAAAATACCCTGCTGGTAGGCCAGTATGAGGCGCTCAGGGCGCAGATCGCCGCCCATGGCCAGTAAGCCGTCTTCCAGGGCTTCGGAAACGGGCGGGAACCAGAGATGATGATCCAGGATATGCAGTGCCATGGTATGGGGTGCTAAGAAACAACCGATTCAATGGTGGCACCGATGCCACGGTCGGTAATGGCTTCACACATGGGTTTCAGTGTTTCATAATCCCCTTTCTTAACGGCATACTTGCCCTGGAAATGAATGATCATAGCCGATTGTTCGGCCTGCTCATGCGAATGCCCGCAGACTTCCATCAGGGTCTCAATCACCCACTCAAAAGTGTTCACTTCATCGTTCCAAACAATCAGCTGGAAAGGCGTGGTTGTTTCGGTAAGCATATCAATGGCTTCCGACTCCCAAGGCTTTGCCGCTTCACTCGTCAACAAGGAAATCATGGGGTAAAGGTAAAGATTGTTGGGAAAACTGAGCTCTGAGCCGTGGGCTTTAGGCTTTGGGCTGCGAGCTTTGAGCTGCGAGCTTTGAGCTGCGAGCTGTGAGCTTCAAGTTAGAAGAAACCAAAAACCATACACCAAAAACTAAAAACCAAAAACCATACCCCAAACGTTAAAGATTTGCAATAACCCAAAAAGCATTAAACGGCATTTTGGTGGTGAGGTCTTATATACAAACTTATGAACCATGAAAAAGACTATCACCCTTAGCCTGGCCGCCTTACTGACCCTGGCTGCATTTCAAACCGTACAAGCGCAGGATAAATCTGCCACTTCCAAAGATGCAAAAGCACAAAAAGAAGCCAAACGCACAGAGATCCGGGAGAAAATGAAAAACATGACCCCCGAAGAAAGGAAAGCACACAAAGAGCAGGTGAAAGAAAAGATCGAAAAAATGAGCCCCGAGCAAAAAGAAGCACTGAAGCAAAAAGTGAAAGAAGCCAAGGCTGAGCACCGTAACCACGGTAAGAAAGCCGCAAAAGAAGCCGGCAAAAGCTAAGCCTGAATTTTGTTTTATGCAGCAGGTGAAGGGGCGGGCAGCAATTGCCGGCCCCTATTTTTTAAACGCAAAGTATACCGCTCCCAGGATAAACAAAAAGCTGATCAGGTATTTGGTATGGAAGGGCTCTTTGAGATACCAAACTGCAAATACGGTAAAGACCACCAGGGTAATCACTTCCTGGGTAATCTTCAGTTGAAAACCGTTAAAGCCATTGGCAAAACCGGCACGGTTGGCCGGCACCATGAGGCAGTATTCAAAAAAAGCAATACCCCAGCTGATCAGGATGGCTTTCCACAATGGCATACCCGTCTGCCGCAGGTGACCATACCAGGCATAAGTCATGAAAATGTTGGAGACAACCAGTAAAAGGATGGTTTTAAACATATATCTTCAGTTATAAATTGACAGGTTCAGACTGCAAGAACAGCAGTACAGGTATCCTTTGTTTGCCAGAATGCCACAAGCTGTACATCAGCATGGATATTGTTCAGGTATTGATGTAAAACCGTATTACATGAAAAAATTTCAGGCAATCATCAGGTTTGAGATGGATGAGCAGTTCATGTCGCTGGTCCCGCCCCACCGTACCTATATCAACTATTTAATGAACAAAGGTATCATTGATAGCTATGCGGTGAGCATGGAAAGTCAGACCTGCTGGATCACCCTCAATGCCGAAGACAAACAGGGTGCCGACCAATACCTGGTTAAATCACCCCTGTATAAATACTGGACCTACGAGATTGAAGAGCTGTTTGTGTATGATAGTCAGCATTATCGTTTACCCGCCGTTCAGTTGAACTAAGAAAAAAAGCAAAGTTTTTTTTGGCAGATAAAATACAGCCCCTATTTTTGCACTCCCAACGAAAGAAAGGGAGCATAGCTCAGCTGGTTTAGAGCATCTGCCTTACAAGCAGAGGGTCCGCGGTTCGAACCCGTGTGCTCCCACAGAAAAACCCCGGTAGATGCCGGGGTTTTTAGTTTTTGGTGTTTGGTTTTTGGTTTTTAGTTTTTGGTGTTTGGTTTATGGTTTTTGGTTGGATGTTTATTCCTTACATTTTCTCCACCCACCCACAACTAAAAGCTAGCAGCTAGAAGCTCGCAGCTCGCAGCCCACAGCTCTCAGCTCAAACCTCCCGCTATTCCTCCTCCAGCTTCCCGATCCTGCCGTTACCGCCGGCAAGAAATACTGCTTTGCCCTGGCGGGCCTGTTTGACAACATGAAAACCTTCTTTGGATACCAAATGCCAGTTGCGGCCACCATCGCGGGAGATATCTACCCCAGATGTGCCACAAGCGATCAGCATTAGTTTGGAGAGATAAGCCACACCCGAACGATAACCATGCGGCGCTGTTTGAGGTTCTTTAAAAACAAGTTTACCCGAACGGAAACCCGATACCAGTACACAGTTGCCAGTGCCGATGCTGTCTTTGGCAAAATCACCACCCACAATCACCGCCTGGTCCATCACCGGATGTATATCAATACCATTGGCACCGGTACTTTCCCTGCCTTGCAGCAATGATAGTTTTGTTTTCACAGCCAGATCAGCCTGTATGATATGGGATGCTGTACCTCCGGAAACCACATAGGGAACGGGATTGTTTTTGCCGGGAGCCGCATACCATTTGATATTGGAACCACTGGCCGCAAAGAAAGCTTCGCCTGTTTCCAGTGGAATATGGTGTGCTGTTTTCTCCCAGTGATCACCGCCATCATCGGATGATGCTACAAACATGTTACCGTCAATCGGATCGCCGATAACCAGTAAACGGGGTTTGCCGCTGGCAGGGAACCAGGTATCCATCGCATCCAGAAACATGCCCTTGGTACTGTCCTCAAAAACCTTGCGCCAGTGCTGACCGCCATCGGTGGTTTTTAAAATCACCGCCGGTTCAGCCACAGCCATAATCAATGCCGTTTGTGCATCCAGCGCTTCTATATCCCGGAAATCCCTTCGCTCATAACCGGGTACCGTCATCCACTGAATGGTCTTGCCGCCATCCGTAGAACGGGCTACCGTACCATTGCTGCCACTGGCCCAGAATACCGTATTGGATACCACACTCAATCCCCGTATACTGGTCTTGCGACCCGATTCCAGCAAACGGATTTGCTGCGCCTGGATGGAAGAACTGATCAGCAGGAGACAAGAAAATATTTTTATAAGACGCATGGACACAACATTTTTGCACAAAATACTGAAACTGCGGGGCCAACCTGCTTAAAATAATTCCCTATGATCCCTTACTGGATGAGCCGTACACAATTGCTGCTGGGTGATGAACCCATTGAAAAACTCATGACCAAAAATGTACTGGTAGTGGGACTGGGTGGCGTAGGTGGTATCTGCGCCGAAATGATCGCCCGCGCCGGCGTGGGTAAAATGACCATCGTGGATGCCGATACGGTTGACCTCAGTAATGCCAACCGGCAGATACCAGCCCTGCATTCCACCGAAGGAAAGCTAAAGGCTGAAGTTATGGCAGAGCGATTGAAAGATATCAACCCGGCACTCGAACTCACCGTACTCACCGAATTCATCAAAGACGAACGCACCCGGGAAATACTGGACCAGGGACAGTTTGATTATGCAGTGGATTGTATTGATACCCTGTCACCCAAAGTATATTTCATCAAAGCCTGTATCGATCGTAAAATACCCATCGTCAGCTCACTGGGTGCAGGCGGTAAAGTTGATCCCTCCCAAATCATCATCACCGATATCTCCAAAACCTATCAGTGCAACCTCGCCCGTTATGTACGCAAACGACTGCATGAACAGGGCATCTATAAAGGATTGAAAGTGGTATTCAGTGCGGAGAAGGTTGACCAAAGCCGCATCATTGAAACAGAAAAAGCCTATCCCAAAAAATCCATCATCGGTACCATGAGTTATATGCCGGCCATTTTTGGCTGTATGGCCGCCAGTGTGGTGATACGCGACCTGTACCGGCAATGAGTACCTAATACAGCAAATGGTTGTTTACTTCCCCGGCCCAATCACCTGCAGCTGTTATCCGCATCACGGTGGCCATGAAGGACTGAAAAGGCTGATCGAATAAAGCCGCACTGTCTGCCATGCCAAGTAATTTGTCGAGATGTCCACTGCCATCGGGATTGACCTGTGTGGGATAGGGGGCCCAGGCAAAATTGTCGGGATGCATATCGCGGATCAGCCGGATGAGCAGGAGACCAAAGCTTACCGGTTGAAAATGTAAGGGCTCTTTCACCCGGAAACAAACCGCATTACAGGCCTGCCCCTGATATTTACCCTGAGCCGGACGCAGCACGGCAGGTGTACACTGCAATTCATCACCCAGCAGCTGGTTCAGGATACCGGCCAATGCCTCGTGGGATAACCAGGGAGCGGCAACCGATTGGAAACTATGGTCCGTACCCCGTCCCTCACTCAGATTGGTGGCTTCCAGCAGGCACAAACCCGGGTATAATAACATCGCTTCAAATTGCTGTATGGCAGGCGAGGTGGGCACAAAGGGAATACCCCAGTCCGATTGCAGCATATCCCTTGTCCAGTCCCTGCAGGGAATCACCGTCAGGCTCAGGTCCATGTTTCTGGTGGCCCGGAAATACCCGGCCAGTTCCCCATAGGTACAGCTATGCCGTATGGGAATGGGCCAGCGGCCGATGAAAGAAGCGGTGTTTGCTGCGAGCAGGGGACCTTCTGCCAGTGATAAGCGACCGGAAACCGGGTTGGGCCGGTCGAGGATATACAGTGGCTTATGATGGGCTGCCGCTGCTTCCATGATATGGGTGAGGGTCCATAAATACGTATAAAAACGCGCACCGATATCCGGAATATCAAACACCAGGGCATCCACGTCCGCCAGATCTTCGGCCCTGGGTTGCAGTCGCTGACCATATAAACTGATGATGGGCAAACCCGTCAGCGGGTCGGTGCCATCGGGCATGGGCTTACCATCGGCACCCCTGGCATCCAGTCCATGTTCGGGAGAAAACAGGACAACAATCCTGAACCCTGCTTCCAGCAAAGCTTTACGCGAAGGGATTAGGGTACGGGTGGTAGCCGCTTCATTGGTAACCAGTCCGAGTCTTAGTGTTTTCCAGGGAGCCGCAGACTGCAGCAGTTGATCAATACCGAAATACATCATGGTGGCGCTATTCTTCCGGCAAGATAGCAAGATCACGTGCAAAGCCCATGGTATCTTTCAACTGCTCAACGATGTTGAAAATAATGGGACAACGCGCATAATGCATCATGGTGGTGAACATCCGCTGCTGAAATCCGGGGATATGCATGGCCGGAAACTCCCGGCAGCCACTGAAACGGTGCGCATAAATGCTGCACTGGTTCTCTTCCAGAAAATGACAGGGGATGGCATTTATGAGCATATTGCCGGAAAAACCTTTCTCCAGGTATAACGCATCAAAAGATGCACGGCTGAGGTTCAGGTGGCCCGCCAGGCTATCGGCTTCGGGAGCAGTAACATTAATCAGGAGGCTGCGGCAGCAGTTGCCACAATCGGTACAGTTGATGCGGGGTTCGATGGACTGGTTCAGGCGCTGCACCAGGCGGTCGGTTTCCTCGGCATCGGATTGGCGGATGAATTGTACAAAACGATCGTTTTCTGCCGTATGGGAGTCAGCAAAACGGGCGATCTGGTCCAGACCCGATTCAAGAATAGGCAGGGAAGGGTTGATTCGGTAAAGATACCAAATTTTTTACCAATGAAAACCGGGGCCGCCCGGAGGGAGTTTATCCACAAAAAGCAGAATTTGTAGAAAATAAAACTTGGGTCAATGATCGAGGTGGTTAGATTTGCGGGTTGGAGCGAAGGGTGCAGGAGCAGGAATGCGGCACCCATACGATTGGTTGACAATTAACAGATTATATGGCAGAACAGAAGCAAATGAATGAGTATACCGAAGATTCCATACGGTCGCTCGACTGGCGCGAGCACATACGGTTACGTCCGGGTATGTATATCGGTAAACTGGGCGACGGATCGGCAGCAGATGATGGCATCTATGTACTGATCAAGGAAGTGATGGATAACTGTATCGATGAACATACCATGGGTTATGGTAAACAGGTAGAACTGGCTATCGAAGGCAACCGCGTTACCATACGCGATTATGGTCGCGGTATCCCCCTGGGTAAAGTAGTGGATGTAGTGAGCAAAATCAATACCGGTGCCAAATACGACAGCAAAGCATTCCAGAAAAGTGTGGGTCTGAACGGGGTGGGTACCAAAGCAGTAAACGCATTGAGCCAGTATTTCAAAGTCACTTCTTTCCGCGATGGCAAAGAAAAAACAGCCGAGTTTGAAAGAGGTGTACTGGTACAGGACCACAAAGAAACCAAAACCACCGAAGCCAATGGTACCCTGGTGAGTTTTATACCCGATGATACCGTATTCCGCAATTTCCACTTCATTCATGAATACCTCGACAGCCAGCTCTGGAACTATTGCTACCTGAATGCGGGACTCTCTATTCACTTCAACAATAAAAAATACGTCAGTAAAAATGGTTTGCTGGACCTGCTGATCCGGAAAACCAATGAAGATGAACTGCGTTATCCCATCATACACCTGAAGGGAGAAGATATTGAAGTGGCCATTTCCCACAACAACGATTACGGGGAAGATATTTTTTCATTCGTCAACGGACAATACACCACCCAGGGTGGTACCCACCAGCAGGCATTCCGCGAAGGGTATATCAAAGTGGTGCGTGATTTCTTCAAGAAAGATTATGATGCGGCCGATATACGCGGCAGTATCGTAGCCGCCATATCGGTACGGGTACAGGAGCCGGTATTCGAAAGCCAGACCAAAACCAAACTCGGTTCACAGAATGTGTACGAGGGCGGCCCCACCATGAAGAAGTTTGTGGAAGAATTCCTGGCCAAGGAACTGGATAATTTCCTGCACCGCAATCCCAATGTGGCAGATGCTTTACGCAAACGCATTGAGCAGAGTGAAAGGGAGCGTAAAGAACTGGCAGGTATTAAAAGCTGGCCAATGAGCGCGCCAAAAAAGCCAACCTGCACAACAAAAAACTACGCGATTGCCGGGTACACCTCAATGATGAATTACCCGCCAAGAACAAAGAAGAATACATCGCTTCACAGAAGAATACCACCATCTTCATTACCGAAGGAGATAGTGCCAGCGGTAGCATCACCAAATCGCGCAATGTAGATACACAGGCGGTGTTCAGTCTGCGCGGTAAACCCCTCAATGCATACGGACTCACCAAAAAAGTCGTGTATGAGAACGAAGAGTTCAACCTCCTGCAACATGCACTGAATATTGAAGACGGACTGGAAGGATTGCGCTACAACAATATCGTGATCGCCACCGATGCCGATGTGGATGGTATGCACATCCGCTTATTGATGATGACATTCTTCCTGCAGTTCTTCCCCGACCTGGTGAAGCGCGGGCATGTATATATCCTGGAAACACCACTCTTCCGCGTGCGCAACAAACAGCAGACCCTGTATTGTTACGATGAAACAGAAAAACAGGCGGCGGTAGCACAGCTGGGCAATAAACCCGAGATCACCCGATTCAAGGGACTGGGAGAAATATCACCGGAAGAATTCGGTCGCTTTATCGGCAATGATATGCGCCTGCAACCGGTGATCCTGGAACAGGGCGATCATATCCAGCAGCTGCTGGAATATTATATGGGCAAAAACACCATGGAGCGCCAGGAGTTCATCATCAATAACCTGAAAGTGGAACTGGACCTGGCCAATGAAACCGTTTAACCTTTAAAAGAAACCAATGATTCATATTGTATTTGAAGCGGCCAATGTGGGCGTATTGCAGCAGGCCATGGAACTGGATGAAACCCTGCGCGGAGAAGTGGTAGAGATCAAAGACGATTTTGCCGTAGGTCCCCTGGGTGATATTTACCAGGCAGAAGGATACCAGCAGCGCCGCGACTGGTGGAAAACACTACTGGAATACTCCCCCTATACCGAACAGTTGCAGATCGTTGACGATAAACTGGCGGTCCACAACCTGCTCAAACAACTCGATGAAGATACGGAAGCAGAAGTATGGATCTGGATGGCACAGAATGCCCACGATGTATGCAGTTATTACTGGCTCATGAGTCAGTTGAAAGAATACCAGGGAAGGGTACAGGTATTGTACCTGAATAACCTGCCCTTCCTCAATGAAAAAGGACAATTATTCTATCCCACACACTTACACGAAATACAGCCCAGGGAATTCCTGAAAGCCCGTAAGCTGGCCAGGCCCATTACCCTGAGTGAGTTTGAAGTAGATCCCGATGAGTGGAAAAAGCTATGCCAGGAGAATGCCATGGTCCGTTTCCTCGAGGGCGGTAAAAAGATTGTAGGCAAGGAAGTGCATTTCTTCGACAAAGATATTCTCGCACATACCGGCCATGAGGCGCAGAAGCTGAGCAAAGTACTGCACAATACCCTGTCGAAGATGAAAGTGCAGACCGGTGATGTATTCCTGGTATGGCGCATACGGGAAATGGCGGCAGCGGGTAAACTGGAGCTGGGTGGCGACTGGAATAAGGGATGGAAAGAAATCACCGTAAAACTGGCAGGTGCATCCTCACCTGCACCGGAAAATGCCTGAGATGTACAGAATCATACCCATAACCGAGAAAGCGGCAGATGAGCGGGGGAGTACCCATTATTTTCACACCGATCGTACGGGTGAGTTCATCATCGCCTACCGGAAAGCGGGCAGTAAAAACGGCAGACATTACCACAAGGGAACGGCCCCATCCAAAAACCCGGAACAGATCATCATCATGCAGGGAACAGCAACACTCACCTGTTATGATGTGCGGGATCAGCGGGAAGCAACCGTACAGGTTCAGGCGCCGGTACTGATCGAAATAGAACCCTGGATCTGGCACCAGGTAGTGGCGGATACAGATATCATAGTATTTGAATTAAATGGCCTGGAAGACGCGAAAGACGATACCTTCCGGCTGGATGACAGGTAAAACGAGGAGTTCAGATGGCAAAAGAAAAACAGCAGAATCGGGTTTATGAAAACGAAACCGGTGTACAGGGACAGTATAAAAACTGGTTCCTGGATTATGCATCGTATGTAATACTGGAACGGGCCGTACCGGCTATTGAAGACGGATTAAAACCCGTACAGCGCCGTATCCTGCATTCCATGAAAGAAATGGATGACGGTCGCTTCAACAAAGTGGCCAATATCATCGGACAGAGCATGCAGTACCACCCCCATGGTGATGCCAGTATCGGCGATGCTTTGGTGAACCTGGGACAGAAAGACCTGCTGGTGGAAACACAGGGAAACTGGGGCGATGTACGCACGGGCGACGATGCCGCCGCTTCCCGTTATATCGAAGCCCGCTTATCGAAGTTTGCCCTGGAAGTGGCATTCAATCCCAAAACCACCAACTGGCAGTTGAGTTATGATGGTCGTAAAAACGAGCCCGTAACCCTGCCCATGAAATTCCCCTTATTACTGGCACAGGGAGCCGATGGTATTGCCGTGGGCCTGTCGACCAAAATATTACCCCATAATTTCTGCGAACTCATCGACGCTTCCATCAAATGCCTGAAAGGAAAGAAGTTTGATCTCTACCCCGATTTCCAGACCGGTGGTATGATAGATGTAGCCAACTACAATGAAGGCAAAAGAGGCGGTAAAGTCCGGGTGCGCGCACATATTGAAGAACTGGATAAGAAAACACTGGTCATCCGCGATGTGCCCTATGGCGTTACCACATCGCAACTGATGGAAAGCATTACCAAAGCCAATGACCAGGGTAAGATCAAAATCAAAAAAGTAACCGACGTCACGGCCAAGGAAGTGGAGATACAGATCGACCTGGCCGCCGGTATCTCTCCCGATATCACCATCGATGCCCTTTATGCGTTTACCGATTGTGAAGTGAGTATCTCACCCAATGCCTGCGTCATTGTGGACCAGAAGCCCCGGTTCATGGGGGTGCATGAACTGCTGCGCTCCGCTGCGGAGAATACCCGCGAGCTGCTGCGCCGCGAACTGGAGATCAAACTGGCCGAATTGCAGGAGAAATGGCATTATACTTCCCTGGAGAAAATCTTCTTCGAAGAAAAAATATACAAGGAACTGGAGCAGAAGCATAACAGCTGGGAAGCCGTACTGGAAGCCATCAGCAAAGCATTTGATCCCTTCCGCAAGAAACTCAGAAGAGCTATTGAAAGAGAAGATATCCTCAAGCTCACCGAGAAACCCGTACGCCGCATCTACCGCCTCGATATCCAGGAACTCAATGAACAGATCCGCGGTATTGAAGCCGAGATCAAACAAGTGCAGTACGACCTGGAACACCTCACCGATTTTGCCGTGGCTTATTTCGAAAACCTGCTGAAGAAATACGGCAAGGGCCGCGAACGCAAAACAGAGATCAAAGAATTCGATACCATCCAGGTTAAACAAGTGGCCATCGCCAATACCAAACTCTACCTCAACCGCGCAGAAGGGTTTATTGGTACCAGCCTGAAAAAAGATGAATTCCTCTGCGATTGCTCCGACTACGACGATATCATTGCCTTCACCCGTTCGGGTAAAATGAAAGTGGTGAAAGTGTCCGACAAGGTATTCGTGGGCAAAGACATCATACACGCAGCGGTGTTCCAGAAAAACGACGAACGCACCACGTACAACATGATTTACCTCGACGGGGCTTCCGGTACCAGTTATGCCAAAAGGTTTAATGTTACCGGTATCACCCGCGAAAAAGAATACGATCTCACGAAGGGCTCCGATAAAAGT
>JAACZQ010000023.1 GCA_009996675.1 Chitinophagaceae bacterium | reverse complement strand
AAAGTGCATTACTTCACCGCCAACCTCAACGGAGAAGCAGAAGTGGTGAAGATTGTACTGAGTCCCAATTGTACCGCCCGTAACAAGGAATTCGATTTCTATTTCGAAGAACTGGAAATCAAAGGCCGCAGCAGTATGGGAAACCAGGTAACCAAATACCCCATCAAAACCGTCAAGCTCAAAGAAGCCGGTCGCAGTACCCTCGCAGGCCGCAAGCTTTGGTTTGATGATAAATTCGGCCGACTCAATACCGAAGAAAAAGGACAATACCTCGGAAGCTTTGAAGACGAGAAACTGCTGGTGATATCCAACGATGGAAACTATGAGATCACCGATACCGAACTCACCCAGCGTTTTGAACCGGAGAAAGTGGTGCTGATTGAAAAGTTCAATCCCGAGAAAATCATCACAGCGGTTTACCTCGATAACGACAAACAGCAATACAATATCAAGCGTTTCCGTATTGAGACTTCCACGCTCAAATCACGCTTCCTCTTCATCAAGGAAGGAACCGGCAACCGGTTGGAAGCCGTAACCACCGAAGAAGAACCCATCCTCGTCGTACAAACCGGTCGCGGTGCCCAGGTACGCAAAGCCAAGTTTAAAGTAGCCAAGATGGTAGAGGTAATGGGCTGGAAAGCCGTCGGCGCCAAACTCACCGATTTCAGCAAAACCATTGAAATGGAATGGGAACAAAGGCCGAAGGACGAGAATCCGATGCCGGAGCTGTTTTAATTTAGTGAGTAGTGAGTAGTCAGTAGTGAGTATGATAGCTGATAGCCACTAGCTGCTAGTTTGATACATGAAAGGTGAAAAGTGAAACAGCGTAATTAGTTTCACTTTTCACCTTTCACTCTTTACTCTTTACTCACTACTCACTACTCACAGCTCAAAGCCCACAGCTCACAGCTTCCTCCTCCGCAACCGAATCGTCGCCGTCTTATTCAGATCACTGGTGAGGATCAACTCGTGGCGGGTGGTGCCGTCGTAGAGGATGAGGGCGGCCGTATTGGGCGGTATCATGCCGAGGTTTTCTGCAAACATGCTCAGTTCATGCTCCTCACGGGAATCATCCAGGGTGATGTTGAGCCGGATGGCTTTGTGATCCAGTTTGCTCTTGGGCAGGATCATGCTGTCGTTCAGGTATAAGGACACGGAATCATAATCAATGGAACCATTGTCATACAATTCCAGTCGGATCGAAGGATTCGTGATCATAATTTCCTGCACATAGGTTTTGGGACGGCTCAGGTATACCGGCGATAAATTTTCTGGTCTCAGTTGCCGCATTTGTTCCGTTGCAGGTTTAAGGGCATTGGTTTCAATAGCCATGGTATCTGCCGGTAATTCTGGTACTTCTTTTACAACAGCAGGAAGGGTGTCGGTAGAAAAACGAAAACGGAACTGGATATCGGGAACCGTATAGCGATAGGCAGCCTCACTGGTGAAACGACCGTTCAATACCGATTCCTGGCGGCTGGTTATCAGGGTAAACTGACCCTCCATCCAGCAATCAATGGCCGTACGGGTATTGGTGGATCGGTAATAGGGGAAGGGAATGCGGGTTATACGCAACTGCCGGGTCTGGCTGTTGAAAACACCCGTCAACGGCACGGTAAAGAGGCTGTCGCGGAAATAATACTGCAGTTCACCACTAACCTTATTGCCTTTCTGCTTCAGCTTCAGCTCGGCCAGGTAATTACTGTAATCACCCGTTACGGCCACAGTACCCACACCAAACCAGCTTCCATTGAGCGATTGCGCCCGGGCTCCCGCTGCCCATAACAGCAGTCCCAGCATCCATCCGAATCCTTTACACATGGCCGCAATTTAGCCCAGGAACAGCGCCTGTTACCCGAAAAGTTGCTAACAGGAGTGGAAAGGAAGCAAACTGCTTACCTTCGCAGCATGGAACCCGTACTGGTAGGACAATACAACCTGTTAAAAGTAGACCGCAAAGTGGATTTTGGTTTTTACCTCGATGATGGTAAAGACGGCATCCTCCTGCCCAAAAGATTTGCACCCCGCGATCTGCGCAAGGGCGATGAGATCAAAGTATTTGTATACCACGATTCCGATAACCGCCTCGTAGCCACCACCCAAACACCCCTGGGCGTTGTAGGCGAAATTGTACGCCTGAAAGCCGTAGCGGTAACCCGACAAGGCGCATTCCTCGACTGGGGCCTGATGAAAGACCTCTTTGTTCCCGCATCCAAACAACTGGGCGGCATGCGCGTAGGGGGAGAATACCTGGTGAAATTATACATCGATGAAATGACCGGCCGCGTGGCAGCAACGGAGAAGATCGACCAGCTGCTGAGCAATGATGAACTGACCGTAAAAGAAATGGATCTGGTAGACCTGGTGGTGTACCGCCCATCGGAACTGGGTTATGTGATGATCATCAATAACCGCCATACCGGCGTCTTACACAGCAATGAAGTATTCCGCGACCTCAAACCGGGCGACCGTATGCAGGGTTTTGTGAAGCGGATACTGGAGGGTAATAAAATCGACCTGGTACTGGGTAAACCGGGTTTCCAGAAAGTAGAAGACGAATCGGCCAAAATACTGCGCCTGCTGGAAGAGAACAATGGCTACCTGCCTTATCACGATAAATCAGATCCCGAAGACATCTATGCTTTTTTTGGCATGAGCAAGAAAGCCTTCAAAATGACCACCGGTAATCTCTACAAACAACGCAAAATAGCGTTTACCAAAACGGGTATACAGCGACTGGAAGACGACTCAACGGGCCCTGAGCCAGGTAGTGTCGGTTAAATAGCTGTTGCTCCCATCGGCACCCCGCACGGTGGTGGTACCCACATAATAATCCTTGGTGATTTCCCGGATATTGTAAAACAACACGGTATTGCGGTACCGCTGTAATTCCGCCTCATTCCGGGGGCCGGGCCCGGAAATATATTCAGCCGCAAAGCGACAATTGGAGAGCCAGCTGATTTTCCAGAAAGTCGTGTCCTTGCTTGCAGGCCTGATCTCCAGTTGCAGTGAATCCGTACGCAGGATAATAGTATGCGCCCCCGTACCAGCCCGATAACTGTGAAACCGCCCGGTGCGAATGGTCTTGCACAGGGTATCGGTGGGTAACTGAAAAGCACAGAATACCACAAAACAAAGGAGTAGGGCAGCGCCTAAAACTTTCATAGATCGGTTTTATGGGGCTAAGATACGAAAGTGGGGTGGTGTTAGCGCTTGTCCGCCTGAGGCGGATGTTAGGCATTAGGCGTTAGGTGTTAGGTGTTAGTGCTTGTCCGCCTGAGGCGAATGGTAGCTGGCGAATGGCTGGTTCAGGACTGCAAACTTTTGGAAAGTTGTAGAACTTTCCAAAAGTTGAGATGCACCGTACTATGCAAGATGAGTTCTACGCTGTTGCCTTTCGAAAGAAGATCTACCAAACCCTCGAATCGCTTCAGACCGACCTCGACGAGTGGATTACTTACTACAATCAAGAGCGCCCTCATAGTGGCCGGTACTGCTTCGGCAAAACGCCTATGCAAACTTTTCTTGAATCTATTACCTTAGCCAAACAAAAACTGCTGGATAATCTAATCCCAGCAGCATAATTTTTTAACCAATATCCTATA
>JAACZQ010000022.1 GCA_009996675.1 Chitinophagaceae bacterium | reverse complement strand
TATCCTATAAAAACCCAAAAAGAAAAATCCTAAACTGTCAGATCAACACTAACTATTACAAATTATACACAAAATTGTCAATAGAAGCACGTCACCCCGCCTGACGCAAAACCGATGTTAGCAGTAGTGGCTCTATTTCTCGTCCGTTTCATTGTCAAACAGTTCGTGTAGTTTTTGTTGTAAAAGTTTTTTGTCAGGTAGTTGCGTTTTATACTCTGATATCATTGTCGGTGAAAGGTTCCTGCTTAAAGCATATTCTACAACTTCACTGTCTTTGTCCTTGCATAGCAAAACTCCGATGCTCGGATTTTCGTTTGGCTTTTTTACGTCTCTGTCCAATGCTTCCAAGTAAAAGTTAAGCTGTCCCAAGTGGTCGGGTTTAAATTTATCAGCTTTGAGTTCAAATGCCACTAAGCATTGTAGTCCACGATGGTAGAAAAGCAAGTCAATGTAAAAGTCGCTGTTGCCAACTTGCAACTTATATTCTTCTCCTATGAACAAAAAGTCCTTCCCGAGTTCGAGAATGAAATTTTTCATTTGTCTTACAAGTCCACGCTGTAAATCGCTCTCACTGTGTGGGTCAGGTAAGTTTAAAAATTCAAACACATAGCTGTCTTTGAAGGTGTTTGATAGGTCATTATTACTTTCTCTCACCGCTGGTGAGAGTTTTGAATTGCCTATCATTGTCCGCTCGAAAAAGCTTGCAGATATTTGTCGATCAAGTTCTCGTTTACTGTAGCTTTCTTGTTTTACAAGTTTTATGTAAAATTCCATTTCTTCAATAGTTTTACACCTTGAAAAAATCAGAAGATTGTTTGTCCAGCTAATTTCTCTCACCAGTGGTGAGAGTTTTGGAAAGTCTTTGTAAGTCTCGTAAAACTGCTTCATTCTCCAAATATTTTTATCGGAGAAGCCTTTTATTTCTGGTTCTTGTGTCTGTATGAAATTGGCTAATTCTGTTACCACAGAGTCGCCCCATTCTGATTGTTCAATTTTCTTGCTGATATATTCTCCAATACTCCAATAGAGATTTATCAGTTCAGCGTTTACGGCTTTTAAAGCATTAGTCCGAGATTGTTTAATTAGCTGAATTATGTCCGTAAAACGATTGTCCATTATTTATTTCTATATGCTACAAATTTATGTTTTTTCAGTCGTGTTTCTTTTTTGGAACCGGTTTTCTGCCATTACTGCTAACGTTTTCGGGCTTTGCGTTCGGGCGGGTTTCGGAGCACAAAGCTTCAATTTATTACTAAAGTTCATTAGAAGCACAAAGCTCCAAGTTTGCACGTCAGCCCGCCTGACGCAAAACCCGTGTTACCGGGTCGTTGTTCTTCTTTCAATTTCGTTAAGTTCATTTGTCAAAAGTCGTTTTGCCTCGTTGATGCTGTCTTTTTTTAATGGTACTCCTAAAATCAATATCGTATTTGCCGCTTCGTTTATGCCGTTTTTATATTGAATACTTTTTAGTTCAATTTGATCTGATGGGTAACACAGAAATCCAAATTTAAAATCTGTCTTACTGAATGATGAATAAGCCATTATTTGATGTAAATCGTGCCTATGGTCTTCTTTCAGCACTTCACTTTGATCAAACTTGTTGTATAAATTCGATTTGTATTTGGCGTCTATGAAAACCAAAACATTCTCTTTCTGAAAAATTGCGTCAGGCTCGATATGCTTTAGTTCCCAGGAGTAATGCTTTGAAGTCCTTGAATGAAACTTAAAGTTCGAGTAAATTCGTCCACCAGTTTCTTTTGCAGCTTCCTTAAAAATATGTTGAATGAATTTTTCAAATACATCTGAAAAGTCAACTCGCCAAGCGGTGCTGTCTATAAGTTTAAAGTTTAAAATTCTATTTGCTTGTTCCTTGCAGACTTTCACTGTTGGACTATCCGAAAAGCGGATAATGATTTTATTGGTTGCTTTTGGTTTATGATGATACAAACGTTCTTCAAGGAAACTCAATTTAGTTCGCAAAGTATTCTTAATTCTCTGCGGTGTATTGGCTGAAAGTAATTCACCTTTACAAATGTCAAAGACATATCTAATTTCTGAATATTCAGAATGAAATTCACTTAACACATTTGTTCTTGCCGGAAATTTTAATCTGTTTTCTACTTTGAATTCGTTGTTTATATATTTTGTCCAATTGATTTGACCAGTTGGCTGACTTGAAACCTTTTCAATATTGTCAAACTTTCTCCACTGTCTCATTGTCAGTTTTTCAAGAGCAGCTATAAATTTCACAGCCTCCAAATACAATGGTGGCCTGAAATTCTTACCTGATGCCAATGGTAAACTATCAATTACCTCTGGACTAATTTCAGTACCAAGTAGGTTTAGAATTTCAATATAATCCTCAAATCTATCACGCCCGGTAAACCTAGGCATAACTACAAAATCACCGATTTGCTTTCCGGTGTCAGAGGCCCTCAATGGAATAGAGCCAATGAAGCCAGATGAACGAAATGCAAGTGCAGTGCTTTGGTCTGAACCAATGATGTATGGTTGAACGCCAAGAAATTTAAATTGCTCAGAATTGTAATCAATGAATTTTTGGAGGTATTGCCCGATAATTCTTTTATCTGCCGACTTGAACCATTTTTTTTGCAAAGCAACACCACCCAACTGTTTTGATTGTTCAGTCAGGCAAGGAATTTCGCAAAAAACATCCATTGGCTTTGTCATTCAAAAAGGGAAAGTTTTATTCTTGTTGAGAAATAGTTATTAAACTCTTCTTTAGCATTTCGCAAAAGACCTTCTTGTAAATACTCTTTAATCAAAGGGAATATTTCATATCGAATACGATTTTTCATTTCGTCTTCTGAGTCAGCTATGAAGTAGCCTTGACCAGGTTGTAAATTCAATTCTGTGCTTGAGGCATACCAGTCAAATATTTCTTGAATTTTACTAAAGTCTTCGTTAAAAAATTGTTTCGACTTTATGGCTTTGGGTTTTAGAGTATACCAGGCAAAACGTCTTCTTAGTGCAAAGTCAACAACTGCCAAGCTCCTGTCGGCAGTGTTCATTGTCGCAATCACAGAAAAGTTTTCGGGCAGTTTCGTTACTTTGAAATTTGGGGCAAGCTCAATTTCAACATTCGAAACATCCATTTTATGTTCAAAAAGATAAAAAATAGGTCCCAATACATTGGAGAGATTAGCTCTGTTTATTTCATCAATGATTAAGATGACTTTTTCTTTGTTATTTTCTACGGCATATTTTAAAGCCTCTGAGAAGCTGCCTAAATTTTCTTTGTATCTCAGTTCTTCGTTTTCTGTGTCAGGTCTTATTCCGTAAATAAAATCGGAGTAACTTGTTTCTGCGTGAAATTGAGTGAAGAAGGTTTTTGCTCCTATCTTGTCTGCAACACTTTTTGCGGTTCTTGTTTTTCCAGTTCCTGGAGGTCCTTGAAGAACTATATACTTTCTTTCGTTTAAAAGATTTTTTACCTCTTCTGAATCATCAATGGTTTCTGTCTTTAAAAATGGTTCTAAAGCATCTGAAACTGCTTTTCTGTGGTCTTTATTAGAAGGCCAATCTCTTAGTTTAGCATAACCAGCTACAAAGGCTGCAATAATTTGCTTTCCTTCTTCGCATTCTGGGTTATCAACGATTTGGCAAGCTGGTAAGACTTTGGCATAGGTCTTAATTGTGTTTTTTATGTGTTGTAAGTCCAGGCTACCTGTGATTGATTTGGGCAAACTAGTTTCTATGTCTGAAAAGTCTGATTTGCAGAATGCTCTCTCGCCTGTAAGCTTTGAAAATAGTCTTCTGAGACCAGGATAAGTAGCAAGTTCATAGTCATTTTTGAAACCACTTGAACCAATTCCAAGACACACTAACCAAGGTTTATTTTGGTCGTTTGGGAAAATTGTCAATGAAAAATCGTGGAAAGGTCCGGACGCTTCCTCCTCTGGATGTATAAAACCAAAATATGCACCGTTGTCTTTGAGTGCTTCTTGTCCGGTGTTGTTTCGTTCAATATATGACTTGTTGAATTCGTTGTCTGTCTTGGCACCGAATTGTTCTGCTTTTTCTTTTATAAATTGTCTAATATTTTCTATGCTCATATTTTTTGTTTGAGTGTCGTTTTACAATGTCCGGTAACGTTAAAGCATTGGCGATGTGGCGGTATTCTCTGTTCCGTCTGCCCGGTGCCGCTGCTGATTAAAGATACAAAAGCTCATTGTTTATTCTGCTGCCCGGCGTTATTCGTATGCCGAAACTGAAGCTGATTAGTGAACAAAAAGCTGAGAATATATTCGTCGCCCCGCCATATTGCCAATGCAATGTTGTGCGTAGTTTTAATTCTTGGGATTCTTGATTTGTTGAATGATGTCATAATACTGCTCTTTGTATGATATTATCTTTTCAGTCCAGATAAAGTTATGTCCAAATTGTTCGTCCCACATCTGTAAACCCACACAAGCGATACCCCAAGCAAAATGATCATCAGCTAAATTCAACCTTTCTAGAGCATTTGTGAGCCTATCTTCCATGTTAGGATGCCTAACGCCTTCTGTGGTGGAGCTAAAGAAAAACATTGAAACGAACCCAAAGACAATTCCTGTTTCAATGGCAAGCCTATGTGCAACCGCCAAAGGATGTTCGGAATAAGAAATTGCTTTTTTCATCATATCGATAGCATCATTATCTGCTTCGGCTTCAAAATTCAAATAATGCGATTCGGTTGTTTCTTCATTAATTTGCTCAACGTGTTTTTTTAAATGAGTGAATTCATGACAAAGAATAAACTTTACTGCCTCCGTATAAAATAAATTTGTCTGCTCTACGTAATCTCTTTTTTCAGCTCGATAAATTTCAGGATTCGGCAACTTTGCTTTATCCCAAGGCAAGAAGTCAACGATCAAATATTTTGCATAGTCAAAAACTTCCTTCGCTTTTTCAATATTTTCTTGCGATATAACTTTAACTACTTTGCCACTTTCTTTATTTACTCGTGGATAATCAATCGTTTCTATGTACCTGACATATATCGAATAAACAGAACACCATAAGAATGATAAAAACGTTTCATGAAGTTCAATTTGTTTCGTTTCATGATTAACTCTTGGAGTTCGGTATTTATTATTATGTACTTTTATTGGCTCCTCACCAAAAGCTAGGTTTAATTCACTATTTAATTTTTTGTCAGCGATTTGCTTTTGTAAATCCGCAAAGAAATTTTTGTGCGTATTAATAAACATATATGTGAGCATGTGATGAATCACCCTCACAGGTTGCGTTCCTTGGTGTATTTTGGGGTTATAATGGTTTATTTCTCCAAATTCTTGAAAAATCCAACTCATAAATTTATTTCAACTTTTACGACTAATTATCCATTAGCAAACTATATCAACCCTCCCGCAGTTAATTCAGCAATAATATCTCTTACATCGGTAGTGTTCAGCCTGTCAATAAGCGCATACTTGTTACCTAGACCGTTTAACGACGTCCCAATGATGAGTCCTTTTTCTCTATTGTTAGAAATCCAGTATCTATCATGGTAGTCATCGGACTGACTGTGTATTATGGTGAGGGTTGATTTAATGGCGTGAAGGTCAGAATAGATTTGTGTTTTTATTGTTGCATTAAAGCGAGTACCGGTGATTATTCTTATTGTGTCAATAGTTGGAAGATATTTGCCTAATATTGACGCTATAAAGGAACTGTAGTTTGCACCGTGTCTGGTTAGAAAAAAATAGGGATCAACAATTATTAGTTCATTGTCGATAGTAACCTTGTCAAGATATTTTTGAATGATTCCTACTATTACGTTTCCCGCAGTTCCCTTTGGAATAAAGAATTCTAGAAGGACTTCTTGCTTTAATATTGATGTCTGACCTTTCTCAAAGAGAATTTCAATTATTTTTTCTCGATCAAACAAATGACGCTCCTGAATTATGCCGATGTCAAATTTTTGTAAAACAAGATTCTTATTATACTCAATAACAAATTCTTCAAAACTGACGCCTTCCTGAGGAACAACTCTTAGATATATCATAATTGCTGAAATTTTATGGCTCCGCAAAAATTACGCACAACACTTTAATAGACGAACGCTTTCGCCAATTCCAGCCTAAATGTTGGATAGACGAAGTGCCATCTCGCATACCACTAAATTTAAATATAAAATCCACAAATACAAACCCCATCCCCCAAAACGCATTAAAATTTAATGTAAATTAAAGTCTGTACCTCCGATGCAAGTCCGTTATAAGTCAGTTACAAGTCCGATGCCCCTCCGATGATCCCAATACTATCCCATACCGATCTCTTAAGTCTCAGATAAGTATCTCCCTACCATAAAAGACTGATACTAAGGGGGAAGGTTATGCAGCCCTATACCAGCCAGTACCCAATTCCGGGTTTTGGTGCGTTTCAAGTCCGATGCAACTCCGTTATTAGTCCGATACAAGTCCGATGACGCTGGGGAATTTTATCGGGTACGGTTGGGGAATGCACCTAACACCGGTCGGATCAGCAGCTTGCTTCCTGACCTGTTCTTCGTTCAGGCATCGGTCACCAACGAAGCAACCCCGAAGCAACAAGGGCAAGAAGCGCTCCGTGTACGTCTCGTGTTCGAACAGTCTAAGGTGGATGTCAGATCTCAGATCGCAGATGTCAGATATAGAGGGAAGTTTGATTTTTTGATCTTTGATTTTTTGATTTTTGATGGATGTCAGATCTCAGATCGCAGATGTCAGATATAGAGGGAAGTTTGATTTTTTGACTTGTCCACCAACCGCGTGTCGCCGTAGCTTTAGCGGTGGCACAAGCTTTGCCGCCGTCGTGTCACTATGGCGGCT
>JAACZQ010000021.1 GCA_009996675.1 Chitinophagaceae bacterium | reverse complement strand
CAAGCCGATGGCTGCGCCAATCAGGGTAATCAGTCCAATAGCACCGGCAGATCCCGTGATACTACTGAGGAATCCTATGAACATTTCAGCGAATTTGTCGCTTTTTTCGATCACAAAATTATCTTCTTCCAGGGGCTGAAGTTTACGAACTGCCCGGAAGATAGCAGTAGCCTGACCATCAGCCGCATCCAGTTCGTTTACATTTTTAACCATCACGCCCACCATATAGGACCGGCTGATGTTCTGAAAACGGCGGATATTATTATACGTAGTTACCACCACATCATCCTGGCGCATCATTGCGCTGGAACCCTTGGCTTTCAGTAAACCAATTACGCGATAGGGTAATCCACCGATTCTTATTACTTTATCAATACAACGTTCCGGCTTATCACCGAAAAGTGTTTTAGCAACATTACTTCCCAAGAGGCATACATTCCGGCCACTTTGCATATCCAGGGCATTGAGGTTTCGTCCCAGTTCAACACTGTAACCCACCACCGCCAGGTAGTTCTCATCCCCTCCCCATACATTGATCTGTGGATTTGTTTTTTTATCCTGGTAATGCAATTCCTGTGCACCGGGGCCTCTGCGATACACACTTACCTGGGCCCGGTCGAAATTAAAATTGGCTTTGAAAAATTCAGCTTCCTCTTTACGGATGGGCTTATCGAGATTTGATTTCTTTTCTTTCCGTCCGCGAACCGATTTTTTAATATCGGGGCCACCACCAAAGCGAACACGGGAGTCTTTGAACCGGATGCTGAATGCATTGGCGCCCATGGAAGAAAAACTTTCTTTCAGGCTTTGGTTCATGGCTTCAATGGCGGTAATGATGCCAATTAGGGCCATAATACCGAAGGCAATAATAGCCACAGTGATGCCGGTACGTAATTTATTACTGCGTACGGTTCTCCAGGCGAGCGCAAGGGAATCCATTGTGGTCATTCCAGGCATAGGCTAAAACTGTTATTAAAGATAACAGAGATTTATGAACAGCCCTAACCTCTTGCTAAAAAAATGGAGGAACGGTTAGAAATAGAAGCCAGATAATACCAGGGAGGGCCAGATACCGGTTAAGATGATCAGGGCCGCTACGATTATCAGCATGATTTTGAACCCACTGCTGATGGGCGCTGTCCCGGCTTCCCCTTCGCGGAAGTACATGGCCTGAATAACCCGGAAATAATAGTATACGCTGATTGCTGCGAATACTATGGCTATAACTACCAGCCATAATGCACCACCGGCTTTTACTGCGGAAGCCAGCATATAGTATTTGGCAAAGAAACCAGCAGTGAGCGGAATACCTGCGAGTGACATAAGACATACCGTGGTTACAAAAGCAAGTACGGGCTGCCTGGCGGCCAATCCGTTAAAACCTTCCAGGGTATAATCATTCATTTTAATCAAAACTGCGAATATGCCGATAGTAGCCAGACTGTACGCTGCTGTATACAAAAGGATACCTTCTTTGCCCAGATCATTGCCGCTGAACAGCGCAAATAACATGAAACCAGCCTGGGCTATACTTGAATATGCCAGCATTCTTTTAACGCTTTGCTGGAATACCGCCGTTACATTACCAATGAGCAGAGTAGCCAATATCACAAAGGAAACCAGGATTTTCCAGGAGGGGCCCAGAACAACTGCCTGTCCCTGGAATAACCGAATGAAAGCAATAAATACGGCCGCTTTCACAATGGTCGCCATGAATGAGGTAAAAACACTGGGCGCACCATCGTATACATCCGGTGTCCAGAAATGAAAGGGTGCTGCCGATGCTTTAAATGCCATGGATACAAACAAGAGGATCAGGCCGGCCACTTCCAGGAACGAAGCCCGCACCATACCCGTAGAAGGAACAATTGGTGGCGCCTGTATAGCAAAAGATCCTGTAGCGCCATAAATCAATGCAATACCCATAAGCAGAATACCTGTGGTAAAAGATCCCATGAGGAAATACTTCAGCGAAGCCTCATTGCTTTTTAGGTTACGTTTATCGGCACCGGTAAGAATGTACAGGGGAATAGATAAAATCTCGATACCCAGAAACAACATCAGTAATCCGTTAAAGGAAGAAAGGATACTAAGACCGCATAGCACAAAGAAAATCAACGCAAAAAAATCTGCCGTGTACAACCCGCTTCCCACTTTACCGATATCTGATCCGCTGAGCAGTACATATACCAGGGTGGCAGTAAATGCAATGGTATTGAAATACAATCCAAACCGGTCAAAGCTGATCAGTCCGTGCGTGTTTACTTTAATACTGAATACAGCTTCTGCATTGAGCAGGTTAGCCGCAATCAGCAGCAACAGACCTGTTGCAGCAATATACTTCAATACAGATTTGTTCTGTGTGAGGATGCCACTGAACATCATCACTACACCCATCAATGCTGAAAAAATAATTGCGTTCATAGAACCAAATCCCTTTCGGGTTATTGAACAGACCTAAGCCTGCTCTGTTAATAATGTTTTCAAATCCAGCCTGCTCTGTGCAGGTATTATGGTTTTACCGCCAGTACTGCTTGCACAGTATCTTTGGTAAGATCAATAACCGGTTGTGGATATACACCCAGGAATATTACCAGCAAGACCACTAAAACCAATGCCAAGCGTATATTGCCCGACACATCTGTGGCATTGGCAGTAGCTGTGCTGGGTTCACCATAAAATATTTTCTGTACCATATTCAGCGTATATACTGCTGCCAGAATAATACTGATACAGGCTACAGCTGCGATCCATATATTATACCGGAACAATCCGTTAAACATCAGGAATTCACCCACAAAAGCATTGGTCAGCGGTAAGGCAATATTGGCAAATGCCAATACAACCAGCAAGATCGCCAGGGCGGGTGCCTTTTGTGCCAGGCCACCCAGTTCACTGAGCTTACGGGTACCCAATTGTTGTTCGATCGCATCTGCCACAATCCACAAACCAATGACATTAATGCCGTGGTTGAACATTTGTACCATTACGCCTTCCATACCAATATTGTTACCAACAAAAAGCGCGGCACACATAAGCCCGATATGCGCAATAGATGAATAGGCAATCAGTCGTTTCAAATCATCCTGACGGATAGCAATGAACGATGCATACAGCATTCCGATAACTGCCAGGATAATTACAATATGTCCGGCCTGGTGAACAGCTTCCGGGAAAAAGGGGATCAACCAACGCACTACACCAAACAAGCCCATTTTCACCATAATACCGCTCAATACCATTGTGGTAGCCGTGGGTGATTGCTCATAGGCATCGGGCTGCCAGGTATGCAATGGAAATACGGGCATTTTTATACCAAATGCGATAAAGAACAACCAGAAAAGAAATGCCTGCTGACCACCAGATAACGCTGTGCTGTAAAAAGCTTTCCAGGCAAAAGAATGATCAGCTGTCTGGAAGTACATGTATAAAATGCCAATCAGCATCAACAATGAGCCAATGAAAGTATAGATGAAAAACTTAAACGTGGTGGCGATCCTTTTTTCCCCACCCCAGATCGAGCAAAGAAAATATACGGGGATCAAAGCCAGTTCCCAGAAGAAGTAAAAGACCAGTGCATCGGTAGCCACAAATACACCCATCAGACCGGCCTGTGTGAGCAACATCAATGCGTAAAAGGATGATGCTTTGGGATAATTATTCCGGTTCGTAGCCAGGAAAATAACGGGATAGGAAATGGCGGTAAGCAATACCAGCATTTTACCCATTCCATCGAGTGACAAGGTAAATCTGCTGCCCAATGCGGGTAACCATGCGGCATCAAATGATAATTGTGCTGGCGAATAAAAATAAATACCTGTTACTGCCACAGCCAGCGTTGCCAGGGCAGATAACATTGCCCAGGTTCTGGCAAGACCGGTTTCTTTCAGAAAGCAGGTAACCAGACCGGTAATCAGGGGGATCAATATGAGTAATACTGGGATCATATTCGTGTATTATCGCTGCGTGCGGTTAAAACAGTTTTTTTAAAAAATTCATGATGGTATGATCATTGAACCAGATCAGTACAAATACAACCATGGCCATAACCATCACCAGTATGTAGCTGCCTACCTGACCACTCTGAAGCAGTCGAAGTTGGCGGGAACCATATCCAACCAGTTTACCAGCACCGTTTACCAGTCCGTCGATTCCACTTTTCTCTACCACATTTTTCAAAAACGCTGAAAAATGGTGCAGGGGTTTTACGATCACTGCATCATACAGTTCATCGATATACCATTTATTTTCCAGCACACGTGCCAAACCACTGTTCTCCTGGCCTTCGTCTGTATATTTTTTAAAGCGGTTCACTGCCCATACGATTATTCCAATAATCAGTGCAGTGGAAATACCCATCATCAGGTATTCCTGGCTTGCTTCCAGGTGATGCGGATGGGCGAGTTTGGCCGATTCGGCAAAAACAGGTGCCAGGAAATGTTCAAGGCTATGTGCATTGGATGCAAAAACCTCCGGTATGCCCACAAAACCACCAATCACACTCAATAAAGCCAGCACAATCAGTGGTAACGTCATTGCGGAAGGGCTCTCATGCAGGTGATGTTGCTGTTCATGCGTACCGCGGAAAGAACCCAGGAAAGTCATGGCATACAAACGAAACATGTAGAATGATGTCATTAAAGCGCCACCCAGTCCCAGATAATAATACAAGGGATTACTATTGTACGCAGCCATCAGTATCTCATCCTTCGAGAAGAAGCCGGAGAAGGGCGGTATGCCTGCGATAGCCAGACAGCCCAGCAGGAATGTCATATGGGTAATAGGCAATGCTTTTTTCAGTCCACCCATTTTACGGATATCCTGCTCATGGTGCATGGCATGAATCACAGAGCCGGCGCCCAGGAAAAGCAGGGCTTTGAAGAAAGCATGTGTCATTACATGGAATACAGCACCGGTATAAGCACCAACACCCAGCCCCAGGAACATGTATCCCAACTGGCTGACCGTGGAGTAAGCCAGTACTTTTTTAATATCATTTTGTTTCAGTGCAATGGTTGCAGCAAAAATAGCCGTGGCTAATCCAACTACTGCCACAACGGTTTGCGTAGCAGGGGCCAGTGTATACAGGATATTACTACGGGCAATCATGTATATACCAGCAGTTACCATGGTTGCTGCGTGAATCAGCGCCGATACAGGTGTAGGACCTGCCATGGCATCCGGCAACCAGGTGTACAGGGGTATCTGTGCACTTTTACCCATGGCACCTACAAAGAGCAGCATGGTGATAGCGGTAATATCGAAGGAAGATAATTGTGCAACATTGGCAAATACATCCGTATAAGTAACGGTCCCGATTTTATACAGTATCCAGAAAACAGCCAGCAGGAAACCAAGATCACCAATACGGTTCATTACAAAAGCTTTCTTGGCTGCGTAATTGTATTGGGTATTCTTAAACCAGTAACCAATGAGCAGGTATGAACAAAGTCCAACGCCTTCCCAGCCAATAAACATGATCACATAATTTGAACCCAGTACCAGCAACAACATGGAGAATACAAAAAGATTCAGGTAGGCAAAATAACGGCCATAGTGTTGCGTATCTTCTTCATGCATATAGGCTGCCGAGTACAAATGAATCAGAAAGCCAATACCCGTAATGATCAGCAGGAAAACTGCGGAAAGCTGATCTGCCTGGAAAGCAAAGGGGATCTGAATAGTGTCTGCATGAATGAATGGAAACAGCTCTACGACTGTGGCTCCATTGGCTTTTACATCAAAAAACACCCCTATGCTGATGAAAAAAGCAATCAGCATAACACCGCTGCCAACAATACTGATCAGGGATTTCGACAAAGACTTTCTGCCTAATCCGTTGATAAGGAAGCCCAGCAATGGGAACAATGGAACCAGATAAACAAGTTTACTCATATCCTGCATCCCTCTCGGGATTTTTATGGCTTTACAGCCGGATAAACAATCGTTTTATACGTTCTGTGCCGGTTAGTTCTTTAACCGGTTTAAAAAATTAATATCAACCGAATGAATATTCCTGAACATCATTACAATAATAGCCAGGCCCACACTTACTTCTGCAGCAGCCACTACCATGATGAAAAACACAAATAATTGCCCATCGATACCAGCTGTAGTGGCGGCATCTACCGTAGCAGCTGCGCCGTGATGCATTTTGGAAAATGCCACCAGCAATAGGTTCACCGCATTCAGCATTAATTCAACGCACATAAATACAATGATGGCATTTCTGCGTGTCAGCACACCAATGATCCCGATGCTAAACAGGGTCAGACAAAGGAAAATATAGTATTGAATCGGCATATCTTTTATTCTTGCACCAGCTGCATGCTGGTAGTTTATTTAATATAATGACCGTTTAGTGCTTATGCTTTTTTCCCAATCACCACAGCGCCTACCATAGCACTCAGGAATAATACACTACTTATTTCAAAGGGAACCACAAAATCACTGAACAGGGCTTTACCCAGGTTTTTAATCAACCCAATATCGCCTACACCCGTTTGAGCAGCCTTACCCTGCATGTCCGCAGCCTGACGAACCAGTGATATCAGCACCATGAGGAAGCACCCTCCGGATACCACACCAGCCAGTTTCATCCAGATATTTTTCTTGGGTTCTGTATCCTTATTCAGATTCATCAGCATAATCACGAACAGGAAGAGTACCATGATGGCACCGGCATATACAATCAGGTTTACAATGGCCAGAAACTGCGCATTGAGCAGAATATAATGACCGGAAATAGCAAAGAATACGGCAATCAGCCAAAGTACACTGTGCACCGGGTTACGGCTTACCAGTACCATGATGGCGCTGAAAATAGCCATCGCCGAAAGCAGGAAAAACAATATCTGTGTAATATTCATTTTGGCTTGGTTAGTCTTTAGTTAGAACAATATTGCTGTTTATGGTTCAAAATCAAATGTGCTGACCTCTCGCCTCAGCCAATCCCTGGGGATCGGTCTTGGGATTCGGAATCAGTAAATCTTCTTTGCCATATACAAAACCTTTACGGGTATAATTCGCAGGTGCAAATGTTTCACTGAGATACACCGCATCTTTCGGACAAGCTTCTTCACAGAGGCCACAAAAGATACAGCGCAACATATTGATCTCATAACGCGCAGCATACTTCTCTTCGCGATACAGATGCTCTTCACCAGGTAAACGTTCTGCCGCTTCCATGGTAATAGCTTCAGCCGGACAAGCTACTGCACAAAGTCCGCATGCAGTACAACGCTCACGTCCTTCCTCATCGCGATTGAGCACATGCAACCCGCGAAAGACAGGGCTGAATTCTCTTTTCTGTTCCGGATATTGTATCGTGGGCTTTTTCTTGAAGATATGGCTGAAGGTAATAGCCATACCCTTGAAAATAGCGGGCAAATACAGTTTTTCCATGAAGCTCATCGGCTTCCTGTTCACTTCCTTTACCCTGTTTGTTAATGCCTGCATATCTTTATCCCATGGGGATTTTTAATGTTTGCAAAAATATTTTTCTACCCTATTGCTACCAAGTTTAGTGAGCAGCAGTAATCATTCTTTCACTTTTCACCTTCCTTATCCACCCGCTCTCCACAAGATCACCGCTCCTGTGATCAGCATATTTGCAAGGGCCAGTGGGATCATGGTTTTCCAGCCCAGGTTCATTAACTGGTCGTAACGAAAACGCGGGATGGTCCAGCGAATCCACATGAATATGAATATGAATATGACAATTTTCACGAGTAATGCTCCAACGCCGATCAGTGCAGCAATATTGGGTGCCAGTGTACTCTCATCAAGGAATGGCACATCATAACCACCGAAATACAGACAGGCCATGATGGCGCTGCTCATGATCATATTCACATATTCAGCAAAAAGATAGAAACCCAGTTTCATGGATGAGTATTCCTGGTGGTATCCAAAGTTGAGTTCATTTTCTGCCTCAGGTAAATCAAAGGGTGTACGGTTACACTCTGCCAGCGCACACACAAAAAAGATGAGGAAGCCCAGTGGCTGGTAGGCAATATTCCAGAGATTGCCCTGCGCCATTTGTTCGCCTACAATTGTCTTCAGACTCAGGGAGCCGGACAACATCAATACAGCAATCAATGCCAATCCCATTGCCAGTTCATAGCTGATGGCCTGAGAAGCACCACGAAGGGCGGCCATCAAAGAGAACTTGTTATTGGAAGCCCATCCACCGATCATGATACCATAAACACCCATACTCACCACGCCGAAAACATAGAGAATACCGATATTAATATCTGCGATCTGCAGTTCTATTTTGCGGTCAAATAATTCTACATGACTGCTCCAGGGAATCACTGCGCAGGTCATCAGTGCTGCTGTCATGGCCATGGCAGGACCCAGAATAAACAATACTTTATTGGAAGTATTGGGAATAATTTCCTCTTTCATGATCAGTTTCAAACCATCCGCAAATGGCTGTAACAGACCGAAGGGACCCGCACGGTTAGGACCGGGTCTGTCTTGTAATATGGCGGCTACTTTACGTTCGGCAAAGGTTGTATACAACGCAATACCCAGGCTACCGAATACGATGATCGCAATCAGTACCAGTTTCTCAATCAGCAGTGCCCAGTCAAAAGCAAGTATTGTCATGATAGTATAGCTTCTTAATCGTTATTCTTTTTAAATGCATCCGAGTGTGCGGGGCCATCAATAAGGCTCAGTTTCACTTCGGGTTTATTCACCTGGCTAACCGAATGAATATCCATCAGCAGGTGTGGCTTTCGGCCGTCGTTAACTGCTGCAAATGTTTCGGTTGGCTTATTGGTTCCGATTTTACCGGCATAATGTCCTTGTGCAATTACTGAATGCCTGTTGATATTACGCGGCCCTTCAATAATCCAATCACTGGTTTTCTTTTTCTCAAAGCGACAGGTATTACAAATCCAGCCTGGTTTACCTTCTGGTGTATCTTCAATCTCTCCCCATTCATCTTTGCGTGCAGTTACACGATATACTTCATCACCCCTGTTCCACAATGTAACGCGGCCGCTGCAGGTAGGGCAATCGCGGTGCGCATCCATGGGTTTCAGGAACCAAACACGATTTTTAAAGCGGAAGGTTTTATCGGTCAGTGCACCCACGGGGCAAACATCAATTACGTTGCCGATAAAGTCATTGTCCAGGCTCTTTTCAATAAACGTAGCAATCTCTGCATGATCTCCACGATCCAACACACCATGCTCCCTTTTTTGTGTAAGCTGGTCTGCCGTAAACACACAACGATAACAGAGGATACAGCGTGTCATGTGTAACTGAATATGCGGGCCCAGGTCGTGCTTTTTGAATGTACGGCGCTGAAATTCGTATCGGGTAGATTCACTGCCATGTTCATAACTGAGGTCCTGCAAGTGACATTCCCCAGCCTGATCGCAGATAGGACAATCGAGCGGGTGATTGATGAGCAGGAACTCTACCACACCGGCGCGTGCATCCAGTACTTTTTCACTGGTAATATTTTTCACCTCCATACCATCCATAATGGTCGTACGGCAGGAAGCAACCAGTTTGGGCATGGGGCGCGGGTCTTTTTCAGAACCCTTACTTACTTCCACAAGACAGGTACGGCATTTACCACCACTTCCTTCCAGCTTGCTGTAATAACACATAGCCGGAGGTGCCACATCGCCACCTATTTTACGGGCAGCATTAAGGATGGTAGTCCCCGCCGGCACTTCGATGGTAATGTTATCGATTGTTACTTTAAATAATTGCTGTTCTGACATAAATTAATTCAAAATTAAAAAGTCAAAAATCAAACCCTATCTATGACTCTTTAGCGTTTATTATTATCGAAGCAATGATTTTGGATATTTCATCCGCTTCTCTTATCAGCTCATTTACTTTCGGCTGTGAAACTTCAAGCGTATCTCTTATAAGACATAACCAATATTTTGTTTCATTCGCCGATTTCAATGCAATAACCAGGTATTTATTCCAGTCTTTTTTGGTGCCTCCCGCCCTTCCTTCTACAATATTTGCACCAACAGAAGTTGCACTTCTTACTAATTGATCAAACAAAGAACTATAAATCCTATCATACTTACTATCTCTTACAAAGAATATCACATTCTTTGAAAAGAAAAACATCTGTGCCGTATGCTATACGGTTTCTCTCCTTCATTCACTTCAAAAGCATCAAATTCATGTTCCATTTTGAATTTTGACTTTTGAATTTCTAATTATGCAACCGGCACATGAATCGGATCCGCATAATGTGCCAATCCATAATTGCGTTTCTGTGCTTCATCCGGATTATTTACATGCCATTCAAATTCATCACGGAAATGGCGGATGGCTGCTGCTACCGGCCAGGCGGCTGCATCACCAAGAGGACAAATCGTATTCCCCTCAATCTTACGCTGGATATCCCAGAGCAGATCTATATCACTCATTTTGCCTTTTCCGGTTTCAATATTTTTCAGGATTTTTTCCATCCAGCCGGTACCTTCCCGGCAGGGTGAACATTGTCCACAGCTTTCATGGCGATAAAAACGTGCCAGGGTAAGGGTATGCCTTACCACACACTGGTCTTCATCCAATACAATAAAACCGCCGGAACCCATCATCGATCCGGTGGCAAATCCACCATCACTCAGACTTTCATAGTTCATATAACGGGTTTCACCTTTGGCTGTTTTCAGCAAGAGGTTCGCTGGCAGGATGGGAACCGAAGAACCACCAGGAATACAGGCTTTCAGGCGTTTACCATTGGGTATACCACCACAATATTCATCACTGTATATAAATTCCTCCACAGAGATGGTCATATCAATCTCGTATACGCCGGGTTTATTGATATTACCACAGGCGCTGATGAGTTTGGTTCCGGTTGAACGGCCCACACCAATCTTGGCATATTCATCCCCTCCCATATTAATAATGGGCACCACCGCAGCTAAGGTTTCTACGTTGTTCACCACGGTAGGTCTGTCCCACACCCCTTTTACTGCCGGGAACGGAGGCTTGATGCGTGGATTACCCCGTTTACCTTCCAGTGATTCAATCAATGCCGTTTCTTCACCACAGATATAGGCACCAGCACCACGCTGCACATGTATATTACAGTCGAATCCCGAACCCAGGATATTCTTACCCAGGAATCCGTTTTTATGCGCTTCCGCGATGGCTTCTTCCAATATATCTACAATCCAGGCATATTCACCACGGATATAGATATACGTATCATTACTGCCCAGCGCAAAAGAAGAAACAATCAAGCCTTCAATCAGCAGGTGCGGAATAAATTCCATCAGGTACCGGTCTTTGAAAGTACCGGGCTCACTTTCATCGGCATTACAAACCAGGTGACGGGGCACACCCTCTGGTTTGGCGATAAAGCTCCATTTCATACCAGCGGGGAAACCGGCACCACCGCGACCACGCAGGCCACTTTTTTTCACTTCTTCCACAATGGCTTCCGGATTCATTTCTTTCAATGCTTTCTCTACACTCCGGTAACCACCTTCCTTACGGTATACATCAAAATAACGTATACCTGCAACATGGGCTTTTTCTAATAATAATTTCTTACTCATATTAACGGTTCCCCGAAGGGAGCTTTTAATGTTCAACGCTTGGTATTCCTATTGCAGTTTCACTGCCTGGCGTGCCAGCAAAAACCAATCACGCCCTTTTTTTATCCAGGTCTGTAATACATTCAGGTGTAAAACACCTTCTTTTCCCTGTGCATCATAACTTTTTGCTTTCAAGACCTGGCGACTGATCCCCACATTTCCCTCGATCATCACCATGGGCGTTTCCATCACAAAATCACTGTAGGTTGTTTTGCTTACCATGGCATTATGCACCATTTCGGCTTTGTTTTCGATCTTACCACCGGAATGTCCGTAGGTTAAATTAGCATCGGTTATGGCCAGTAGTTTCAGGCTGTCGCGCTGAATAAACACTGCATCATTCAACTCCTTAATCCGGGTGAGCAATTGTTGCTGGTCGGTTTGCTGGGCTATCAGCAGTACCGGACTCAGGAATAATAATATGGTGATGATCTTTTTCATTATTGTTTAACCAGGATATAGTGATCGGCCAGTTTACCGGTTATTCTTTTGCCTGCCATATCCAGTTGTATCAATTTATTTTCTGCTACAAAATACAGGTTGGGGCCGGCTTTAATGGGTCCCAGTTGTATGGTTGAATCATCGGACCAGCTCCATTTGCCACTGGTGCTGTATGCATTGTGCACATCAGGTTTTCCCTGATACTTCATACTGCGTGTAAAAGAGCTATCGGCATTCAGCGTGATCACCGTTTCAGTTCCAGGGCAATCTGCGCAGGGCAGTATTCCCCTGTACGTACCCAACACATCCAATGCTGTGCGGGCGGTTGATCCCTCTGCGGGTGCTGTTTTAACCACCGTATCGGCAGTGACGGCTGCATCGGGCTTTTTTTCCTTGCCGGTATTGCAGGCCAGGAGAACACCCATCAGTAACAGATATGTTTTATGCATAACCATTAGTTTAAGCTACCGGCATTTTTGCGACACTCATCAATGATCGCATCTACTTTTTCTTTCGTGAGGTGTTCGCGATAATGTTTACCCAGTTGCATCATGGGGGCATAACCGCAGGCGCCAAGACATTCCACTGTTTTCAGTGTAAACATGCCGTCTGTGGTGGTTTCGCCGGGTTTGATGCCGAGTTTCTCTCCGATATAGGCAATAATATCATCACTGCCACGCAACATACAGGGGCCGGTCTGACACACTTCAAACATATATTTACCTACCGGCTTCAGGTTGTACATACTGTAAAACGTAGCTACCTCATATACCTCAATAGGTTTGATCTGCAACAGTTCTGCCACATAATCCAGGGTTTCTGCACTCAGCCAGCCACCAAAACTTTCCTGTGCCAGATGCAATACGGGCAACAGGGCGCTCTTCTGTTTTCCGGCTGGATAACGTGCTACCAGTCGATTGAATTCGGTCATTTGTTCTTCTGAGAACTTACTCATAATCATTTCAATTATTTATGCATCCAATTCGCCTGCAATCAGGTTCAAACTACTCATGGTTACAATTGCATCGCTCAGCATCCCGCCTTTAATCAGTTCAGGATATGCCTGGTAATAGATGAAGCAGGGTCTGCGGAAATGCAGACGGAACGGGGTTCTGCCACCATCACTGATCAGGTAATAACCCAACTCACCATTACCCCCTTCTACTGCCTGGTATACCTCACCTTTGGGCATATCTACTTCACCCATGATGATTTTGAAATGCCAGATCAGGGCTTCCATTTTTGTGTATACGTCCTCTTTTTTAGGGAGGTAATATTCGGGCACATCGGCATGGTATACTTCTGCTTCTGCACCTTTAAATGACTGTATTTTCTGGTAAGCCTGTTCAATAATGCTCAGGCTCTCCCACATTTCACTGTTGCGAACCAGGAAGCGATCATAATTATCTCCCGTTTTACCTACGGGTATATTGAAATTGAAATCTTCGTAACTGCTGTAAGGGCTGTGTACACGCACGTCGTAATCTACACCCGCAGCGCGGAGGTTCGGACCAGTGAAGCCATAATTCAACGCTCTTTCAGCACTGATGGCACCACCACCAATGGTACGTTCCATGAAAATACGGTTGCGTGCAAACAGGTTTTCAAATTCCCTGAGCACTTTGGGATATTCCTTCAGGAATTTCTCGAGTTTCGTAAACGCTGTATTAGAGAAATTCCTTTCAAAACCGCCAATACGCCCAATATTAGTAGTAAGACGGGACCCACATACTTCTTCATATATCTCATAAATTAATTCGCGGTATTGCATTACATACAGAAACCCGGTATAGGCACCGGTATCTACACCCACAATGGAGTTACAGATCAGGTGATCTGAAATACGGGCCAGTTCCATGATAATCACACGCAGGTAATCAACCCTTTTGGGTGTGGTAACGCCCAGCAGTTTTTCGCAGGTCAGGTGCCAGCCCATATTATTGATGGGGCTGCTGCAATAGTTCAGGCGGTCGGTGATGGGTGTAACCTGGTACAGCGGACGGCGTTCAGCCAGCTTTTCAAAAGCCCGGTGAATATATCCGACAGTCTGTTCCGTAGATACCACACGTTCCCCATCCAGCTCCATAATGTTCTGAAACACCCCGTGCGTAGCCGGGTGTGTGGGACCAACGTTCAGTGTGGTGGTCTGTTTTTCAATAGACCCTTCTGGCAGTTGAATATTGTGTTGATGTTGGGTTAACATATTCCTTATTATGAACCGGCATACCGGTGTGATCTAAATTGATTGCTGCGATAATGACCCTGCACTATCCGCGTCCGAACATTTCATCGTCTTTATCAATACGGGTCTGATCCTCCAGCGGGTATTCTTTCCGCAGGGGGAAATAATCCATTTCATCTACGTTCAGAATGCGTTTCAGATTGGGATGGCCTACAAAATTCACCCCAAAAAAATCATAGGTCTCACGCTCCATCCAATTGGCTGCTGCAAACAATTGAGAAGCCGTAAATACATCGGGTTCGGCCACCGATATGAACACTTTAAAACGCAGTCTGATATTTTCGCTCAGGTTATGCAGGTGATAGACAACTGCCAGTTCACGGCCGGCATCATCGGGATAGTTTACCGCACAGAGGTCGGTCATGAAGCGGAATTGCAGTGTTGCATCATCGTACAGGAACTGCATTACTTTCAGATTCATGTCCTTGTGGGCTTCAAAGCTGAGCATACCATAGCTCTCTTCAAAACCATATACCTGATCGCCGAATTTTTCCTGCAGTTTTTGCTGTATCAACTCATTGGTTAACGCCATGGCTGCTTATTTGAAGGGGATAATCCCTGTTTATCTGCTACACCCTAGGGTGCGCTTGTTTACTGAATACCGTAACTATTGAGCAATGCTTTGTAATGCTCACTGTTTCTTCTGCGAATACTTTCCTGCCCTACCAGGTCCTGTATTTTCATAAAACCATCCAGGATGGCTTCGGGCCGGGGCGGACAACCGGGCACATACACATCTACCGGTATTACCTGGTCGATCCCCTGCAATACACTGTAGGTATCAAAAATGCCGCCGCTGGAGGCACAGGCACCTACGGCAATCACCCAACGGGGTTCTGCCATCTGCAGGTATACCTGGCGCAGTACCGGACCCATTTTCTTGGCAATGGTTCCCATCACCATCAGCAGGTCGCACTGACGGGGGGAGAAACCTACCCTTTCAGAACCAAAACGTGATAAATCATAGTGAGAACCCATGGTTGCCATGAATTCAATGCCGCAACAGGATGTGGCAAAAGGCAGGGGCCAGAGTGAATTCTTCCGGGCCAGACCTACTACACTACTGAGCTGGGTGGTAAAGAACCCTTCCCCGGAATATCCGTCGGGCGCTTCAACAGTAGCGAGCGCATCGGCCGTATTCGCAAGTTTGGGGTGAATATTAAAACGTACAGGACGTGCCATAAAAATAATGTTAGAAGTTAATCACCTTATATAACCATCAAACCGCCATCTGGTTGCAAATGAACAGTTTTATCAATCCTCCCAGACTAATGCGCCTTTCTTGATGATATAAACAAACCCCACCAGGAAAAACGAAACAAACATTACCACAGCAGCGAAGCCATCCCATCCCAGCTCACGGAAATTCACCGCATAGGGATAGAAGAAAATCACTTCCACATCGAACAGCACAAACAAAATGGCTACCAGAAAATACTTAATGGCCATGGGCTGACGGGCATCGCCGTGCGACTCAATACCACTGGCAAAGTTTTCCAGTTTATCCGATGTTTTACGCTTGGGTCCCAACCACTGGGAAACCGCAATCATGGTTGCCACAAAACCAGCCGCAAAGATCAATTGAATACCAATGGGCAGGTAATTGGATGCCTGATTGGTGGCCGAGCTATCTAACAAAAAAACAAGCCAGTTCATGTTATAACATTAATGTTCCGCAAAAATAAGCCAGTGGGGCATATAAAACGAAAAACTCCCTGTTTTAGCGGGGAGTTTTTCGGGTATATTTTCAGTATTCTGTTAGTTTTTCAGATTTCCGGGTGTTGGTGAGCTCCCGGAACTGTTACCCCCCGTTTTTCCGCCGCCGGATTGCTGCTTATTGGCCTTGTTAATGGCATCAGCAATTACGGCACGGGTATCGGTAGCATACTTGTTCTCCTCACCCGCAGCCGGATAGAGCTCCAGCATTTTATCGGTTACAGCCAGGGCTTTTTCCAGCTCCTTGGACTTATTTACAAAATACTGTAAACGGTAGTACAGGTTCAGGAAGATCTGACGCTTGTTCTTTTCCTTATCGCGGCTCAGGAATGAATCGATATAATCCAGCGACTCAATGGCTTTACCCGTAGTATCGGGGTCGGCGGCCAGGGCGGCTTTTTTCAGGAACACATAGGGCTGGGGCTTCTCAGGGAATGCAGCCATATATTTTTTAGCCAGTTCAATAGCCAGGCCGTATTCCTTACTGTTTACAGCTGTATTGGTAAACTGGTAGTATTCATATTCACCCATGCTGCTGCCTTTCAGCTCCTGTTGCTTCTGCAACCAGTCGAGCTGCTCCTTGTACTTACCGGCTTTGCCATAAATCTCTGCTGCCTTACCCATATAGTTAATGCGGTTGGCTTTCAGGGTATCAATGGTCATGGCTTTTTCCAGGTAGTTTACAGCTACATCTTCACTACCCTTGAAACGGGAGAAGATTTTCACTGCCAGGTCGTAATAAGCCGGTTCAATGGTTGAAGGATCTGCCGTAGCAAAATATCTTTCAATATAAGATTTAGCCTGTATGGAATCATTGGTACGATCGTAGTTATACGCGTATACCACGTTCAGTTTGGGCAATTTGTCCAAACCACCGGCTGCCGCTTCAATTTCCTTGGTTTTAGCAAGACTCTCGCTGTATTTACCGGCACGGAACAGGTAATCGGCTACAAACAAATCGGTATTGGGATCTTTATCGGCTGTAGCCACGTATTTATCCAGGTATTCTTTGGCTTTGGATACATCGCGGTTGGCATAGTAGTCGTACAGCGTATAATATACCCGGGGATACGCAGGATCTGCAGCAATAGCATTATTGTAGAATTGCTCAAACAGTTCTTTGTTGTTCTGGCTCTGGTAGATACGACCAATACGGTAATTAGCTACCGCATTCTTGGGATCGCGGGCAATGGCTTCCTGGTATGCTTTTACGGCTTCCCCACCATTCTCACCACCCAGTTTCAGGTAGTTGATACCCATATTGATAAAAATATCGGGACTGGTAAGATCCAGTGTAGCGGCTTGTTTGAGTTTTTCAATGGCATAAGTGGGGTCACCAAATTTGCTACCACCGGCAGCATTGGCGCGGCCAATGGCATTGAGGATGGCGGGATTGGCTTTACCCTTATTGCGGCCCTTGGTTTCTGTGGTGGCAGTAACGGCCTGCTCAAATTTCTGTTTGGCGGAATTGATATCTCCACCTTCCAGGATTTCAACCTGGCCCATACCTACCAATAACCAGGCATCACTACCCAACTCACCCAATGCCTGCTGGTAAAGGGTTTTGGCTGCTGCCAGGCTTTCTTTGGAAGGCTCACCGCCATCGGTGGCAATCAAAGACTGACCGTACCAATAGATGGTTTGCGCATCTTTTGGATTGGCATCATAAGCTTTTTTCAAGCTCTCACGGGCGCTTTTAATCTTCTCATAGCTGAGGAATTTGATCCCCTCCGCCAGCTGCGCCATCAAGCACTGTACAGCCAGTAAGGCTGTCACCATCAAAGAAACGGTCTTCTTCATTTGTCGGTTTTTTGTAGTTGTAGGTTAATCTGCATCTTTTATACTTCCTGCCCGCTTCCCAAATCCCATTTTTGCGGGAACCAGGTGCGCTCGGCGAAATATGAGTTGTCCTCTTTCCAGGCTCATGAAATTCAGGAAACCTGTTCCAAGTCCCGTCGCATTCTCCTTTAATATATAATACAAGGGTCGTGCCAGGGGATATTGTGCCTGTGAAACAGTAGCCTGTGACGGCTTGGCGAATATATCTTTTTCCTCACATTTAACACATTCTACCAGTCCAAGCTTCAGTTTTTCCAGGTAAGCCAGTTGTACCGGATCATAACTATCTGCAATCCAGCTCAATCCCACAAAACCAACCACATCTTTCCGGGTTGATACCACATCCAATACCCCTTTGCTGTCTGCTGCTGCCACCACATTGGCGCCAAAAACACCGCCACGCAGGATACTGTCTTTCAGATACCGCACGGTGCTGGTGGCTTTATTGCCATCCATAACGGCAGTGATTTTATCCTTACCGCTGAGAATGGCCCTGAGTTTTGCAATGGTAAATACACTATCGGCGGCAGCCTGGTTAACCACTACCGCCACGGCATCATAGGCCAGTATACCATATTGCGGTATAAAGGACAACTGATTCTCAAAGAACGATGCCTCGGGTTTGTTTAGTCCGCGTGCCACAATAATCATCCTCGTACTATCCCGCTGCAGATCGCGAAAACAATCCGCTTCAGGTTTATAGGATGCAATGATCTCCGTTTCCGGGAATGAGGAATGATGCACGCGTATCTGTTCCTCAATGACCGGTTTAAAAGTTTCGTCTACACTGATATAAATCCTGCCTTGCTGAGGCGAATCAGGTTCCTGCACCGGTTTGGCTGGTCCCTGACAGGATGCTATCAAAAATAACAGCAACCCCATATATCCCACATATACCAATCCTTTCTTCATCATTTAATAATCCCGCTTAAGGCCCCGGTATAACCTAAACCCTCCATACAATAAACACAAACCTCCAAACATATACCGGAACATCGGATCGGCATTAATCAACTGGTCCAGTGAAAAACGTTCCGCAAAAAACATCACAACCGCCACACCCAGGATCAGGGCCGACATCCCCAGGTCATAAATCATCCGCATCATGCGGTAACTTTTCTGTTGTCTGCTTCTAGAATCCGTTTCCATAGTCCCGTTTTTTAGCCCGGGGGTGGGCAATTTAGTCAATAATTTCATTCTCCGGCTCAATTCCACTACCGAATTTGTGTGAAATCGTTAGTTATTAAAAGGATGCCTGATGTGTTATTTTCCATAATCCTAACGAGGCTTCCCTATTAACTGTTAGTTAAAACGGGCAGAACTTCCCGGAAATGACTGTTTACTGACATTCATACCTGCCGCTTCCGGTGTTAATCCTCCCCGCCGAAGGGAGATTCACTATTGCCTGCGCACCCTATCTTTGCGGGCATGAAGGTGCTGATGGTTTGTTTGGGAAATATTTGCAGGAGCCCGCTGGCAGAAGGTATTCTCACAGCAAAAGCAAGGGCTGCAGGATTATCCTGGCAGATAGACAGCGCCGGCACCGGCGGCTATCATATCGGTGAACCACCCCATTCCCTCTCCCAAAAAGTTGCAGCCATCCATGGAATTGATATCAGTTCCCAGCGCTGCCGGCAATTCAGGGCGGCGGATATGAACGAGTTCGACCGGATTTATGTGATGGACAGTGATAATTACCAGGAAGTAAAACGGATCAGTGGTGATTTATGGAACCCCGATAAAGTAGTATTGATATTGAATGAACTGATGCCGGGAACCAATGATACCGTACCCGATCCCTGGTATGGCACCGAAAAAGATTACCATCATGTATTCGGTTTATTGTCGGATGCCTGTGACCGGATCATTGAAAAATACCATACCGTTTAATTGCTAAATTGTTTTGCATGAGTAAGCCAGGACTTCCCCAGGGAACCCGTGATTTCAGCGCTGCCGTGGTCAGGAAGCGTCAGTATATTTTCCAAACCATCCGTTCTGTCTTCGAACGTTATGGTTTCCAGCCCCTGGAAACACCGGCGATGGAAAACCTCGATACCCTGATGGGTAAATACGGGGAAGAAGGAGATAAGCTGATTTTTAAAATCCTGAATAATGGTCTCGATAATCCCGCCAAACGGGAGCAGGCTTTGCAGGATTTCGACAAAATACTCGCTGGCAAAAACAATAAGGGCATTACCGAACGTGCACTGCGATACGATCTTACCATCCCCTTTGCCCGTTATGTGGCCATGAACCATGGACAACTGACCCTGCCTTTCAAGCGTTACCAGATACAGCCGGTATGGCGTGCCGATCGTCCGCAAAAAGGCCGTTACCGCGAATTCTATCAATGCGATGCCGATGTGGTGGGCAGCAACAGCTTATTGAACGAAGTAGAGCTTACCCATTTATACGCAGAGGTATTTCAGACCCTGGGCATACCCGTTGAAATACGCATCAACAGCCGTAAAATACTGGCGGCACTGGCCGAACGCTGCGGCGGACCCGATAAAATGGTGGACATTACCGTAGCCATTGACAAACTCGATAAAATTGGTCTCGATAAAGTCAAGGAAGAACTGACGCAACGTGGTTTAGATAACAGCCAGATAGCCATCATTGAACAATACCTGCTCATCAGTGGCAACCAGCAAGAACGCATCAATCAGCTGGAAACTTTACTGGGTGAACAAGCACTCGGACAGGCCGGTATTGCTGAAATCAAAGAAGTGCTCTCTTATGCAAACAGTGGTAATGTGATGACCGATTTTACCCTGGCACGCGGACTGAATTACTATACCGGTATTATTTTCGAAGTCAAAGCACTACAGGTGCAAATTGGCAGTATTGGCGGTGGTGGCCGGTATGATGATCTCACCGGTTTATTTGGTGTTCCGAATATACCCGGCGTAGGCATCAGCTTTGGCGTGGATCGCATTTATGATGTGATGGAAGAATTGCAATTATTTCCCGATGCGGTACAAACAGGCACGCAGGTATTATTTTTCAACCTGGGTGCATCGGAACAACGCGTGGCATTTGAATGGATGCAGCAGGTACGCAAGGCAGGTATTGCCGCAGAATTATTTCATGAGCAGGCTAAGTTCGACAAGCAGTTCAAATACGCCGAGAAAAAGAATATACCGCTGGTACTGATTATGGGATCGGAAGAATTGCTCAATCAAACCGTTGTGGTTAAACACCTCGGTAAGGGAGAACAAGCCACCATTCAGCAGTCGGAGCTCATTACCTATATCCGGGCACAACTGGCCTGATCCTTTTGTTTTAGCGGTTTTTTGGGATAGCATGGATCTTTTTGGCACAGTATTAGAAGTATCTGGCCAAAAGAAGCTATGCAGCGAACAATGATCATACTGGCAACACTAACCATACTGGTATCCTGTGGCCGCAAAACGCTTCCGGAAAAAACAGTTGGCGCCGCGAATAAACCAGGCGTAGCTGCTAAGGATAAAAATCCTGCGCCCACCAAAAATCCCACGCCGGTACCGGCACCGGCCGACAGCGCAGCAGCAGAGAGCAATACTGCTGTCAACAGTAATGCCATGCCCCTGGTAGTAATCGACGGGCTGGGCAATATTGTTACCACAAAAGATCAATTACCGCAGGAGCTGGCCATTAAAACAGATTACCGGACCATAGCACGTGCTTTCACGCCCAATCAAAGAGCCAATCTGATCTATCGTTATAAAATGGTGCCGCCTCGTGTATTGTATGTACCCGAACAATATATTGTAACCAGTGCCCGTGGCAAATACATTATTTACCGCAAGAAATTCTGGTACTGGCAGAAAAAAGATGGCTTGTTCTACCTCGACGAAACCTATTACCGGTAATGAAAAACCCCTTCTGCCGAAGGGGTTTTGTTTGTTTAACGTTTAATCAGGGATAAGGTCAGCGGTCGTTTTTGCAATAACCCCAGGCTTTGCAGGGTGAGTTCCGATTTGGTTCCCTCGAGGCTATACCCCTGGGCATTGATACTCACACCAATAATTTTCTTGTTGGCATCTCTTTTAAAGAGTGCAGATCCTTCAAACTGGGTAATGGCGAAAAGGTCATCGCCTGTTTTCTCCAAGGTAGAAGCACCTACGGCTGAAGTCATAATCAGTCCGCCATTTTCCAGAGTAACAGTTACTTCTGTTACCACACTCCCATCCGGAAATTTATACTTACCGGTGTATTGCTGTAAGGTGGAGTCTTTATCCTTGTTTTCCTGTGCCTGTGACAGGTAACAGCAACTCATTAAGATGCAAAGGGCCAAAATTTTTTTCATGTGTACAGGGTTTTGCTTATCAGAACGAATAATCGGATTTAAAAGTTACAATCAATTATTGAAATATCCAACTATTAACGCAATCCTTCGTACACAATAGCTGCACCCTGACCTACGCCTACACACATGGTGGCCAGTCCATACTTCGATTTCCGCCTGCGCATCTCATGCACCAGTGTGGTGGAGATACGCACACCGCTGCATCCCAGGGGGTGACCGATGGCAATGGAGCCGCCATTAACATTCACTGTAGCGGGGTCCAGTTCCAGGTCGCCCATACAGGCCAGGCTTTGGGAAGCAAATGCCTCGTTTAACTCGATCAGGTCGAGGTCTTTTGTTGTTAGTCCGGCACGCTGTAATGCTTTTTCGGATGCCGGTACTGGGCCGATGCCCATGATGGCTGGGGGCACACCGGCCACACCCATACTTACGATGCGGGCAATGGGTTCTAACTGAAATGCTTTTACCGCTTCTTCGCTGGCCAGCAACATAGCTGCAGCACCATCATTAATACCGGATGCATTACCGGCCGTAACTGTTCCGTCTTTGATGAATGCGGGTTTTAATCCGGCCAGTTTTTCGAGTGAGGTTTGCCGGGGTGGTTCATCCTGATTAAACCAGGTGATGAGCCGGTCACTGATCATTTCCACAGCAATAATTTCATCATCCCATTTACCGGCTTCCAGTGCTGCAAAATATTTCTGTTGGGAGGCCAGTGCAAAAGCATCCTGTGCTTCGCGGGTAATACCCCATTCCTTCGCCACATTTTCCGCGGTCTCCCCCATGCTGTAAGGATGGTATAATTCAGCCAGTTTTTTATTGATGAAACGCCAGCCAATGGTGGTATCGAAAGTTTCTACTTTACGGCTCCAGGCACCATCGCTTTTGGCGGTTACAAAGGGGGCGCGGGTCATGCTTTCTACCCCACCCGCAATATAAATCATACCCTCCCCGCACATAATAGCACGGGCGGCATCCATAATGGCCTGGAGTCCGCTGGCACACAAGCGATTCACCGTATTGCCGCCAACTGTTACCGGCAAACCCGATAATAAAGCCGCCATACGCGCCACATCGCGGTTGTCTTCACCGGCCTGGTTGGCAGCCCCGGCAATCACATCTTCCACCGCTGCAGGGTCAACCGTATTATTGCGCTGCATCAGGGAGGTTATGGCATGGGCCAGCAGGTCATCCGGACGAATACTGCTGAGTTTCCCCCCGTATTTACCAATCGGTGTACGCACCGAGTCGATCACATAACATGTTTTCATATCGCAAAGCTGATTCAGCCGCAAGATAAAGGATGTTCCTGTAAACCGCGGTTCCGCTTGCCGCAACAGTGCTGCAACAGCCTGTTGCTGAACCGATTACCCGATTCTGCCGGAGAATAACGGGAATGGCGGTATCTTTGCCCGATGAATCCGGCACTCCCCAATATCAGGCACCTGGGTATCCAGGAACTGGAAGATTATATTACACAGATCGGCGAAAAGAAATTCAGGGTTAAACAAATTCATGAATGGCTCTGGCAAAAACATGCCCACAGCTTTGATGACATGACCAACCTCAGCAAGGATTTCCGTGCCCGGCTGGCGGCCGATTTCATGCTGCCCGCATTAAAAGTAGATGCTTCCCAGCACAGTGCCGATGGTACCATCAAAAGCCGTTTCCGCACTTTCGACAACCACTTAGTGGAGGGCGTACTCATTCCCACCGAAGAACGCAAAACAGCCTGTGTATCCTCACAGATCGGATGCAGCCTGAGCTGTAAATTCTGCGCTACGGGTTATATGGACCGCAAACGCAACCTCAGCTTTGATGAAATTTATGACCAGGTTGTACTCATTAACCGCGAAAGTGAGCAACAATACCAGCAGAAGCTATCCAATATCGTATTCATGGGTATGGGTGAACCCCTGCTCAACTATGCCAATGTGATGAAAGCCATTGAACGCATTTCCGCGGAAGATGGTTTATTCATGAGTGCACGCCGTATTACTGTTTCCACCGCTGGTGTGGCCAAAGCCATCCGCAAACTGGGCGACGATAAAGTTCGTTTCAAACTGGCCCTCTCCTTACACGCAGCCAATGATAAAAAGCGTAATGAGATCATGCCCATCAACGAGTCCAATAATATCAAGGCCCTGGTGGATGCATTGAATTATTTCTATAAACAAACCGGTAATGAAATCACTTTTGAATACATTTTGTTCAAGGATTTCAACGACGGTCAGAAAGATGCAGAAGAACTGGTGAAAATTTACCGGCAGGTACCAGCCGATCTCATTAATATTATTGAATACAATCCCATCGACGCATTCCAGTTTACCAAGCCCGATGAAGAAGGCATCCAGCACTTTATGCAGTTCCTGGAATCCAACCGGGTAAATGCCCGTTTACGCAGGAGCCGTGGTAAAGATATTGATGCGGCATGCGGACAATTGGCGAATAAAGGGTGATGTTTTTAGTTTATGGTTTTTGGTTTGTGGTTTATGGTTAGGCTTTTTTCTTGCGGCCCGAAGCTAGCAGCTAGCAGCTTATACCACAAAACACTCACTACTGACTACTGACTACTCACTACTCACAATCAAGAATCCTGTTGTAAAACAGCAAAACAAAAACATGAAAAAAAGAACAGACAATTTCGACAAGTTTGCCAATCAGAAGAAAGGCAGTGCCATTAAAGAAAGTATCCGCCAGGAGAAGAAGAAAATAAAGGCAGAAGCCCGGGCACAGGGTGAAGCCATGCGGAAACTCAAGATCGAGAAAGCCAGGGGGATTCAACCCGATGCAGCTGCCGGCAACAGCCCCAAACCCCAGCGTTTCCAGGATAAGCGCAAACCCGCTAAAACTGCTGGTAAAAACTATAAAGCCAAAGAAGAAAAACTCAGTGGAACCAGTGCTGCACAATTAAGCCTGGGCGCCGACGGACCCATGCCACTGAATAAATACATTGCCCATGCTGGCGTATGTGGTCGCCGCGAAGCAGCTGAAATGGTGAAAGCCGGTAAGGTTACCGTGAATGGTGATAAAATTTTTGAACCCGGATTCCGCGTAAGCGCTACCGATAAAGTAAAAGTGAACGGCAAACAGGTGTTCCTGCAAAAAAATGCCGTGTATATCCTGCTCAATAAACCCAAGGATTATATTACCACTGCCAGTGATCCCCAGGGGCGTAAAACGGTTATGGAGCTGGTAAGACAGGCCACACCGGAACGGGTATTCCCGGTGGGCAGGCTCGACCGCAATACAACCGGGGTTTTATTACTCACCAATGATGGTGAACTGGCACAGAAACTTACCCATCCTTCTTATGAGGTGAAAAAGATTTATGAAGTAACCCTCGATAAACCCGTTGTTAAAAAAGACCTGGAAGCCATTCTGGCGGGTGTAACCCTGGAAGATGGTTTTGTGGCTGCGGATGCTGTTGGGTATACCGACGATAAACAGAAACATGTGGTGGGTATAGAAATTCACAGTGGCCGTAACCGCATTGTTCGTCGCATTTTTGAGCACCTGGGTTATGATGTAAAAGGACTGGACCGGGTGATGTTTGCCAACCTCACCAAAAAGAATGTGGACCGCGGTAAATGGCGCCTGCTGAATGAGAAAGAGGTCCGACTGCTCAAATTCATGAACAAATCTTTCGTACGCAAAAAGCCAGGCAAATCAGCCCAGGGAGAATAGTATATGCATACCAGACCGGAAATTATCCTGGAACATCCCCGTTTTATTGCTGTGAATAAACCCACCAGTTTATTGAGCATACCCGACCGTTTGGGTAAAGAACTTTCTTTGAAGGACTGGCTGCGGGAAAGATATGAACAGATTTATACCGTACACCGTTTGGATAAAGATACCAGTGGTTTGATTGTGTTTGCCCGCGATGAAGCGGCACATAAAGCATTATCCGCTTCGTTTGAAGAAAGAACTGTGGCAAAATTTTACCTGGGCCTGGTACACGGACAGCTGCTGCATGAAACGGGTAGTATTGATGCCGCCATTATGGAACACCCGGGTAAAAACGGGAAGATGATGACCCATGCGAAGGGAAAACCTTCCTTAACCGACTACAGCGTACTGGAATCTTTCCGCACTTTCACCTGGCTGCGTTTTCAGATTCATACGGGCCGTACGCACCAGATACGGGTACATATGCAACACCTGGGGCATGCTATTGTATGTGATGAATTGTATGGCGATCCGGCACCGGTATTATTATCCAGCCTGAAAAAGAAATTCAAGCTCTCCAAAGATGCCGAAGAAGAAAGGCCGCTGCTGTCGCGACTGGCATTGCATTCCCATCAATTGCGTTTTAGTCTTGACGGTGAGCAGTTTGAACTGGAAGCAGAACTGCCGAAAGATCTGCGGGCAACACTCGCTCAGCTCAGAAAACTATCCTAACCCAAGCCTAAGCAACTGCTCATGTTGTGTTCATGGCCGAAGCCAGGCTCCCGGCTATTTGTGATCAGGCTTCGTGTTGTATCCGGGTTAAATCCCTGTTTGATTCGGGTTGTATTCGCTTTAGCTTCGGTTGAGCCCCGGTGCCCGTGGCAGGATCTTCGCTTTGGTATAGGGCCGGTATCATCCCTCCCCCCTTGTTTGGACAGAGATGCTCTATTGTATACCCGGAATTTCCCCGAATAAAATCCTTAAGAACCCCATTGGAAACCCTTAGGGTCATCGGACTTGTATCGGACTTGTAACGGACTGACAACGGACTTGCATCGGAGTGATAATAGTTACTTTAAAAATAATTTGTATATTTATACAAACCTGCTGTCATGGCCCGTCAAAACAACCTGTTACATTTGACCGGAACTGTGGGGAAACTGGTTTCTTATGAACGGAATGGCCAGTATTTTACCCGTTCCAAACCAGTTTCGGTAACCCAAACGGAGAACACGCAAAAAGCCTGTGTTGAGTTCGGCCGTGCCAGTGCGGCCGCTTCTAAGCTGATCAAGGGTTTTCATCCGCTGCTCAGGATAACCCCGCACGATAAGGCATACCAACGACTAACCGGTGTATTGACCAAAATGATGGGCAGCAGTTCGGCCAAAGCCATCGGGAAGCGATTGGTGACTGATGGCGATCCGGCATACCTGCATCATTTCCGGTTTAATCAGGCTTATTCAGTGGATCGTGCTTTACCCATACAGATTCCACCGGCAACCGTGATGGGCGGATCGGCCATTTCTTTTACGGTACCGGCTTTTGATCTGAGCGATGTGCGTATCAAAAAAACAAATGTGGCGGGGATACGCATTGAAATCATTTGTATGGTGAGTGATTTGCTGCTGGATGATGGAACTGTTTTTCGATTCGACGAATTAGACCTTTTGTTTGATCAACCTGCTTTTGCCGGGGGCAGTGTTGGTATTCCGGTGGCGGATACCCATAATAAGCTGGTTATCTGGGGCATGAGTGTTCATTACCTGGATCTGGAACAAAGGGTTTCTCAAAATAAAACCACAACCGCTTTTGATATTGTTGATGCATTGCTGGTGAAGAAAGGAAAACGGGTGGTGTTTGCTACCCCCGACAGTCCTGTTGCGGAATCAACTGAACCGGTTGAACGCATGCCCTGGAATTTCAGGAAGCCGAAGCAATAAAGCATCAGCCATTCAAAAATCGTCTTCGGGTTTATGTTTTATGGTACGGTACTTTAATCCTTGGATCTTTCAAATCCTTCAGGATATATTCCGCTACTTTGGGGTTGATGATCACTTTATCCTGCTCAAAATCCAGTTTCATCCGCCATTTCTGAAGCGTATTCACCCCGATGATCGCTTCTTCACTCAAACCAGGTACCACCATGAACTCATCGCTGAGGCGAATATCTTCATGGTAAAAATCGGCCCGCATGGCTTCTTCTATTACAACAAAATGGCTCGAACTGGCCGTAGCGATTTGCATCGGTTGATATAGCCGGGCAGGTGTTTCTATTTCATAGGCTGTTTCGGCACTAAGGCAGGAATAAGTAGCTCCGCTATCAAACAAAGCATAAACCATTTTCTCGCCCTTGGAGCCGGCAAATCTCAGTGGAATCCGGATAATACCCATCATCATTCATTGTAAACGTTAAACAATCGATATCCGCACCCTGTTCAGCATACAAAATAGGAACTTACCGAAGATCTGTAAAAAATAATATTGTTCGCTATAAGCTGAGGCGGAGTCAACGCAAATATTCTTTTTACAAAAGAGCCGGAGTCATTGAATGGTTCAGGGCAAATAAGTAATAGGCTGCATTGCAGGACAGGGATATGAGCTGATTATGCGCATGTGGGAATAGGGTTAGCAGCTTACCCTTGTTTATTGTTGGAGGATTTCGCAGAACCGATGATGATTGACATCCATGGTTGATTGTACGCGGGCTAACCAATTTTATATACCGAATAACTCACTGCCAAAACCACCATCAGCAGGAACAGGATAACTGCCCACAGATTCACTCCCCCGCGCTGACTGACGAGGCGCATGATGCCCGGAGGATCAGTTGTTTCCTGCCTGGCTTTTTGAACAATGGCTACTGCTTTTCGTATGTATAACCTGTTCACCACAAAACCCATGGTTGTCCAAAGCAGGGTAATAAATGCCAGGAAGATGAATACTGCCGTTGTTTGACTGAAGTAGTGCAGGATGATTGTAAAATGAAGTATCATATATAGCAGTATGAGACCGATGATCAGCAGCGACTCTTTGTATAATTTCCGGTATAGAAACCACAACAGACCATTGGCAAATACGGTTGCATTAAAACTGGTTCTTTTTCCGGACTGGTATTTTTCCAGCTGGCTGATATAGTAATCCGCATCGGCTTTGAAAAAAGACCGGTATAATGCTATTTCTGCAGGCGACATCGTATTTTTTTTAGGGTCATTGATTTCCTGTCCTGCTTGCTGTAGTGCGGCAACAGGGCTTTGTCTGATTTCAAGTTAAGACTTTTATTTCCCCATGAATGCATGATGTATTCAGGATTGGGTGCCGGCATTGATATCTTTAAACAGTATCATTTCTCCTATTTTGGAAGAAGCCCCTTCATAAAAGCCGGTCTCTGCCACAAATTCCCGTGGGTTTTTGAATGTCCCCAGCAGGATATCAAATAATGGGAGATCGGAATAATTAAAAGCATGTATTCCCCTGGCATGATGCAGGGAATGTGATTCCGGCCGCTGGAAAATATAACCCATCCATTGGGGTGTTTTGATATTGGTATGTTGTATCACCGCCAGGAATGTGGCACCATAGATCGCATAAATGGTTGCTTCCGGGGTAAAGCCGCCCACCCATACCAGTGCCAGGCTTGTTAAGCCGGTGAAACCCAGCATATCCATGGGACTGAAAAAGAATGCCCCATAGGTATCTACCCGTTCGGCACTGTGGTGCATCTGGTGAAACATACGCCAGAGCAGGTGGCTTTTGTGCATGGCGCGATGCCATATATACACACCCAGTTCATATATCAGCAATGCCACCAATGCACCCCAGTAATCGCCCAATCCTGTCATATCAAATACCTGGTATTTTGCCAGGTATTCATTCCAGAAAAAGGGCAGGTAGGATGAGAGGAAGAAATAGACGATGAAAGCAGTGATGCCTTTTAGTCGCCAGTAGGGTATCCTTGGTAATTTTCGCCCCGGGAATATTTCCTCGGCCAGCATGAGGCAGACAAATATACTGATGACAATGATGGAAGCCGGGTCGCTTACTAATTGCCAGGGGTTGGGAATACTGAGTAACTGGTGCAGCATGGTATTGACTATTTGTTGGTAAATCAGTGGATCTGTAACCACAGCTGTACGCATACCGGGGGATGGCAAACAAGCGTACAACAACACACATACAGACCAGGGGCTGGATCTGATGGTACAAAATACAATATTTCAGCGGTAATACTATTTATTTATTCCGTGTGGTGGTTGCCACTGAAGCCACAGCGGGGCACTGAGGGAGATGATCTTGATCTGTGTCCTCTGTGGCAATAAAAAGTTCCGGCTTAGGTGTACGGGTTGTTTTATTCCTGCTTATACACCACGCCATTCTTCATCACGAATTTCACTTTACCCATGGCGCGGATATCTTTTACGGGGTCGCCATCGATGGCTATGATATCGGCCAGTTTATCTTTTTCGATCAGGCCAATACGATCATCGCCTAAAAGATCTGCTGCCGACAGTGTGGCGGAGCGGATGGTTTCCAGTGCAGGCATACCGGCTTCATACATGTATACAAATTCCATCCAGTTCTTCCCATGTGCATAGACACCTGCATCGGTACCAAATGCAATTTTTACCCCGGCTTTGTAAGCACTGGCAAATGTGCTTTGTATTTTCGGACCAATGGCCAGGGCCTTGGGAGTGACTACATCGGGGAAATAACCAGGCTTTTTGGCTGAATCGGCTACTGATTTTCCGGCGGTGATTGTGGGTACGAAATAAGTGCCCCGCTGTTTCATGAGGGTCCTGATCTCTTCATCCATATAAGTTCCGTGTTCGATGGAATTCACGCCGGCAACAACCGCCCTGCGCATGGCTTCTTTACCATGACAATGCGCTGCTACCTTAAATCCATAATCTTTGGCTGTTGCTACAATGGCATTGATTTCTGCTTCGGTGAACTGGGGATTCTCTCCGCTCTTGGCTACACTCAATACACCACCCGATGCGGTGATCTTGATCACATCACTACCCTCTTTATATCGTTGACGTACTGCCTTGGCTGCCTCATCGGGTCCGTTTACCACACCTGCATCGGGACCGGGATCACCCATGAGGTCGCGGCGATAGCCGTTGGTTGGATCGGCATGACCGCCTGTGGTGGCAATGGATTTCCCCGCCGTATACACCCTTGGTCCTTTGATCAGGTTTTTATTGATGGCATTGCGTAAAGCAATATTCACCCCGCTTCCACCCAGATCACGTACGGCAGTGAAACCAGTCATGAGCGTGCGTTCTGCAAACACGACCGATTGAAAAGCATAATCCGCCGGATTAAAGGTGAAGGTTTCCATGTAACGGTTGGGATTGGTTTCACTTTCCAGGTGCACATGCATATCAATGAGACCGGGCATAACTGTTTTATTCTTCAGGTCAATCACCTGGTCACCCGCTGCCGCTGCGGTATACCCTTTCTGTACATCCAGGATTTTATTTCCCTGAACCACAATGGTCATTTCTTTGAGGGTCTGCAGATTTTTTACATCAATCAACTGACCGCAATGCAGCAGTGTTTTTTGTGCATGGGTTCCGGTCATTACCAGGATCAGCAGGGCCAGCAGGCAGGCAATTTTTCTCATGAAGCGGGTATTTTTGGTAAGATAGGTAAAGATGTGGATATATGGCTCGCAGCTACATGCTTCAAGCTACAAGCTGCTGGCTTTAGGGATCAGGCATTAGGTTTATGGGGCTGGGCATTACGCTTTGCCACAAAAAAACCTCCCGTACCAGGCGGGAGGTTCAAACAACCTGATTGTTTATTTATTAGGCTGCGGTGTATAGCGCAGGTAGGGTTTTACCACTTTTACGCCTTTGGGGAATTTTTCGATGGCGGCTTCGGTACTAACGGCCGGTACCACAATCACATCTTCACCATCTTTCCAGTCGGCCGGTGTAGCCACGCTGTAATTGGCGGTCAGCTGTAATGAATCAATCACCCGCAGTACTTCGTAAAAATTCCGTCCGGTTGATGCCGGGTAGGTGATCATCAGTTTTACTTTTTTATCCGGACCAATGATGAAAAGGGAGCGAACGGTAAAAGTTTCGGATGCATTGGGGTGTATCATACCGTAGGCGTTGGCAATACTTTTATCGGCATCGGCAATGATGGGAAATCCAACGGTTACCTGTTGGGTTTCATTGATATCTTTTACCCAACCCAGGTGCTTATCAATCGGGTCTACACTCAGTGCCAGCACTTTTACATTGCGTTTGGCAAACTCGTCCTGCAACAAAGCAGTCTTACCCAATTCAGTGGTACATACTGGTGTATAATCAGCAGGATGCGAGAACAGTACACCCCATCCGCTTCCCAGGTATTCATAAAAATTAATTTCGCCAGCCGTGGTCACCGCTGTAAAATCGGGTGCCAGATCTCCTAAACGTAAACTCATGGTGATTTGATTTTAGAAGGTAAAAATACCAAATATCCTACTAAACAAGTAGACTTTTTAAAAGTCGGCTATTCCAGCTTTTTCCGAACGGTCCGGGCTTTCTGTAAAGCGCTCTTGCCAAAACGGTTCTTGACGGCATCAATGGCTTTGTACAGCTCATGTTTGCGGGTGGCATCATCGAATAAACTGCCCTGTACGGCATGATTGGTTAACTCGCTCAACCGAACGCCCAGCAAGCGGACAGGATTTCCCTTGCGGTACAGTTCATGAAACAGTTTTATAGCCACGGGTATCAGTTCATCGTCCCGCAGGGTATAATCAATGGTGGTTTGGCGGGAGGTGGTTTCAAAATCGGGGTAGCGGATCTTTACAGCGATACAGCCGGTTAATTTCTCATCCCGTCGTAATTCAAATGCCACTTTCTCGGTCATGCGCACCAGTTCTGCCAGCAGGAAGCTTATATCGGTTTTGTTTTCTTCAAATGTATTTTCTGTGGAAATGGATTTGGCTTCATGGTAAGCATGTACCTGTCCATGGTGAATTCCCTGTGATTTTTGCCAGAGATCGGCTCCCCATTTACCCAGTTTTTTTTCCAGCAGTGCCACGGGTGTTTCACTTACATCGCGAATGGTTTGAATACCCATCTGGTTCAGGGTCTTAAGGGTTTGCTCCCCTACCCCGGAAAATTTTGCCACAGAAAGCGGTGCCAGGAATGCTTTCTCCATACCGGGTTCCACAAATAAATAGCCATTGGGTTTGGCTTCATCTGTTGCAATCTTTGCCACCATTTTATTCGTGGCCAGTCCGAATGATATGGGCAGTTGGGTTGTATCCATGATTTCCTGCCGCAGGTCGATCGTCCATTGGTAGGGGTCAAAAAAGCGGTCCATACCGGTGAGGTCGATATAAAACTCATCGATCGATGCTTTTTCAAACAGCGGGGCTTTGGCGGCAATGATTTCGGTTACCCAGCGGGAGTAGCGGGAATATTCGCCCCGGGTTCCGCGTACGAGGATGGCATGCGGACATAATTGCATGGCTTTTTTCATGGGCATGGCACTATGCACCCCGAATTTGCGGGCTTCATAGCTGCAGGTGGTTACCACGCCCCGATCCCGGCTGCCGCCTACAATAACGGCTTTGCCTTTGAGTGAGGGGTCATTCAGCATTTCCACACTCACAAAAAATGAGTCGAGGTCAAAATGGGCGATATATCGTTGCGCTTCAGCCATCAGACCACAAATTAGAAAAGTTCGGCCTTGCCTGCTATTATTTCCCCTTTTTATGTGGTTGCAGGAGCAGGGTTGGGTGATTAGATTTGTTGGAGAAACCCTTGTTATGAGACCATTTGCCTGTTTGCTATTATTGTTTGCTCCGCTTTTCCTGCTGGCCCAGCCACAGATTGCCTACCAGCAACCCACCGACCCTTCCCTGATCTACCGCAAGATTTCCCGGGCCGATCTATTGGCGGATATCCGTTTCTGGCGCCAGGTGCAGGAAGATGCCCATGTGAATGTTTACCACAGTATCAGTCGCCAACAGATGGATGCCCTGATCCAGGAGCTCACTACTCCCGTTACCGACAGCATTTCACAAACTGCAGCCATTTTCCTCTTCAGCAAACTGGGTGCGGCTCTGGATGAGGGCCATGTGGGTTTGGTGAGCAGCCGGTTAACCGATAGCCTTTTTGGTGAATCCATCCGATTCCCGTTCATGATTAAAAAAACGGAGGCTGATGCCTGGGTCATTTCTTTTGACTTAAGTGCGGCCGGACGATTACAGGAAGATGACCGGATCATAACCATCAATGGCCACAGCGTCCGGGACCTGAATGATCGTTATACCCGTCTCTTCGGTGGTTTACCGGTATGGAAAGCCGAGCAGGTAGCTTATTACGCCCGCAAGCTCCTTTATCTCGATGGTATCCGTAGTCCATATACCCTTGACGCAGTCAAAGCCAATGGTGAAAAAATGCATTATACCACGGCGGGGTACAGTAAGCAGCAGGCCGACAGTATCAACAAAGTTTTACAGGCCCGTTTGGGTAATAGCCAGAAGCCGTATGAATTTCGTTTGCTTCCGGATGGTATTGGTTACCTGAACTATCGCAGTATGCGCAATGATCCGGCTAATCCCTTTGAAACATTCCTGAAAAACATGTTCACCCAGCTGAAAGACAGTCATGCAAACGGACTTGTTATAGACCTGCGCGATAATGGTGGTGGAGATTCGAAGCTTGGTGAAGCTTTGCTGCGTTATTTCAATACCAAGCCTTATCGTTTTGCGAGTGGTATGAAATGGAAGATCAGTGCTCCTTATAAGGAATACCTGAAGACAGCCAAAAACTTCCGGGAAGCCGACAATAAATTTTACATGAGCCGGCCCGACGGGGATATGTATACCTGGGTTAGTGATGAGTTGGTAACCCCCCAACCCGAAGAGCCGTTCTTCCGTGGTAAAGTGGCGTTCCTGATCGGTTCCCGTACTTTCTCCAGTGCCAATATGCTGGCTGATGGTGTTACCACTTATCAGCTGGCCAGAACTTTTGGGGAACCCACGGGTGAGGTACCCAATGATTTTGGCGAGATGTTTAATTATATGTTACCCAGGACACAGATCATTGCCCGGGGTGCTTCGAAAATGTTTACCCGTGCCAATGGCGATGAAAAAAACTTTGATCCGGTGAAACCCGATGTATTCGTAAAGCCAAGCTCCGCAGGTTCTGCTGAAAAAAGAGACGCTGTGCTGGATTCTGCCGTAAATTGGATCCAACAAAAACAATAAGCTTTGGCGCCAACGGTGGATGCTTTGGAGGAACTACGGCAGTTTTGCAACCGCATACAGGTATTACCCGAACCGGTGTGGCATGAATTTGCTGCTATCTGGCAGCCTTTTTCTGCGAAAAGAAAAACCATTTTAACAGCCGTGGGCGAAACGGAACGGTATCTGTATTTCGTAACAGAAGGCGTACAAAGGGCTTTTTATACCGGTGATACCGATAAGGAAGCCACCATTGTTTTTACGTATCCTTTTTCTTTTTCGGGCGTAGCGGATTCTTTCCTTACGCAGCAACCTTCGCGGTATTTTCTGGAGACGCTTACCCGGAGTAGTTTTATCCGCACCAGTTTCCAGCAGGTGGATGAGCTCATGAACAAACACCATGCATTTGAACAACTGATCCGTAAAGCTGTTGCTTTTACCCTGGCTGGTGTGCTGGAGCGGCAAATTGAGTTGCAGTGTTTTTCGGCGGAACAGAAATTCCGTTCCCTGTTGAAAAGGAGTCCGCATGTATTGCGTTTGATCCCACATAAATACCTGGCTTCTTACCTGGGCATTGATGCAACTACCTTCAGTAAATTATTGGGCACCGTACGTTTATAAATCCCGGAGCCTAAAATCTTGGTACAGACCAAGATTTTAGTTGGTTTTGGTTTGCAGTTTTGCTTTCATAAAACAAATGACCATGCCCAATTATGTATCCAACAACCTGATCGACACCCTGCATGAGCAAACCGAAGTCATGCTGCACAAAGCCATCAGTGAATGGCAGATGCTGAAACACAATGAATTTGGCTATAAAGTGCATCCGGATCAGTGGAGTGCCAATCAATGCCTCGCCCATCTCAACAGTTATGGCCGTTATTACCTGCCGCATATTGAGCGGGCCATCCGTAAAGCCAGGCAGGCCGGACAGCAGCCGGTATCGGTATTTAAAAGCGGCTGGCTGGGTAATTATTTTACCAATCTCATGAAACCGAAGGCTGATGGCAGTCTGGCTAAAAAAATGGCTTCTCCCAAAGATCATTTCCCCACTGCGAATGATAACAGTTATCAAACCATTGCGGAGTTCATTGAACAGCAGGAGAAATTATTGCAGTTGCTGGAGCAGGCGCGCATGATTGACCTGAACCGTGCGCAAGTGCCTATTTCTATTGCAAAATGGATTAAACTGAAACTGGGTGATACTTTTCATTTTCTGGTAGCGCATAACCAGCGACATGTATTGCAGGCAGAAAGAGCATTGGAAGCCGCAAACCTGGCGCGCAAAGCCGCTTAAGCAAATGCTGTTTTACTTACCCTGAAACCGGATGGGCCCGTCCGGTTTTACCGGGTGATGAACAGACTTACCGATAGATATCCAATAAGCCATCCGGCAAAATCACGTATAATTTCTTTTTCGTATGATCAACACGATCGAGCGACTCCTCATGGAGTGGTATCAAAGCTTCCTTACCGTTCAGGGAGATACGCAACAGTACCTGGTGTGGTTGTTCAATGACTGCTTCCACGGGCCCGAGCTCTTCTCCCTCATCGGTAATCAGTTCATAGCCCAGCAATGACAGCGGGGCTGATTTACCTGCCTGTTTCCGGAAGTCTTCCTGGGTAAACCATACATTCCTGCCGGCAATGCGTTGTGCTGTTTCGCGGGTATTTACGCCTTCCAGTTTCAGGTAGGTTTCTTCCTCGTCTTTGATGCGGGCTTCCTCCATAAAATAAGGCAGAAAGGAGCCTTTTTGTTCTTCCACAAATAATACTTCCAGTCCCTTCAAAGCGGTTTTTTTTCCCAGCGCATGCTGCAGGATCAATTCCCCCTTCACCCCAAAAGGGGCAGCTAATTTTCCTATATGTACGTAGTCGGGCATGGGGCAAATATCTTATTATTTCAGATGTCGGTGGAAGTTTGATTTTTTGATTTGCATTTTGCAAACTTTTTTCTTGAATCAAGAAATCAAAGATCAAAAGATCAGGGAATAAAAAAAGGTCCGCCTTGCGGGCGGACCGGGAAATATGTTGCGATGACTCGTATTAAGCTTCAGCAGCACCTTCTTCAGCAGCAGGCGCTTCAGGAGCAGCAGCAGCTTCCACTTTCTTCACAACGGGTGTGTAGGCTTTGCGGGCACGCTGGCTCTTTCTATGCTCATCATTACGACGGGTAAGGTTTGCTTCATGCTCATTGTGCCATGCCTGGAATTTGGTCATAGCTGTTGCATCATCAAACAGACCCAGTTTCACACCCCTTAACAGGTGCTTCAGGTACAACACTCCCTTGAAAGAGAGGATTCTGCGAACTGTATCGGTGGGTTGAGCACCTTTGTTCAGCCACTCCAGGGCCTTTTGACGGTCCAATTGGATGGTGGCGGGTACAGTCAGCGGGTTGTAAGTTCCAATCTTCTGGATAAACTTACCATCCCTTGGTGCACGGCCGTCGGCTACTACGATAAAGTAGAAAGGCCTCTTTTTGCTGCCGTGTCTCTGCAATCTCATTTTTACTGCCATGTTAAATAGAAATTTAAAGGCGTTAAGAAATATTAGTTAATTCGGACGGCAAAAATAGTATTTACAGGGGAAAAATCCAAAGTAGTTTGCCGCTTAAACGTTAAGATTTTGCTATCGGAGCAGTACCGTAGTCCCCTTAAAGACCCTTTTCCGGTTATTCATGTCATATGTCAACATCCATACATATGTCCCCGGCGGCTGGTCCAAGCCCTTCCAGCGGCCATTCCAGCCCTTGCCGGGGGTACTGGTTTCGAAAATCAGTTCCCCATACCGGTTATAAATACGGAATTCGAAGCGGGCGACCAGGTTATTCACAAAAGGCCGTAATACATCGTTTTTCCCATCCTGGTTGGGGGTAAAACCCGTGGGTACATATACCGTATCGCATACCACGCCGGGTATGGTGATGGCATTGATGGTTACTGGTACCGAATCGATCAGGCAATTATTCCCATTACGGATCTGTGCCATATAAGTCCCCACCGGTATGCCGCTGATGGTGGCACCGGATTGAGCAGATTTGCCCAGTACACTGAAAAAATAGGGCGATTCGGTTCCGGTAATGGCCAGGCTTAATTTGCCACCACCTGCCTGCCAGCAATCCACATCGGTGGTGGTGGTTTGTGCGGTTACGGGTTTTACCTGGTAAGCGGGTACGGTTACATTTCCCTGGAACAAACAGCCGTTTGCATCCCGAATGGTATAGGGATAAGTAGCAGCAGCCAAAGCCGTGAAATAATTGACGTTTCCTGGATTGCCATTGTTGAATGCATAGGTATAGGCCCCCTGGGTACCACTGGCATTGATCTGTACCGTACCATTGCTGCGGTCATAACAATCGGGCGCCTGTGTTACCAGATTCACTACCGGTGTTTCGGTTACGAGATTGGGTATCACAAAAACAGAATCGTAGGTACAGGAACTGGTTAGCAGCTGAAACTGGTGATTACCTGCGCTGAGGTTATTGAATACTGTTTGTCCGGTTAGCAGCGTACCGCCATCAATACGTACACCCTGGATATTCGCTCCGGTGGCAAATGAAACGGTTAATGAGCCGTTGCTTTGTCCGCAGTTAGCCGCTTTTGTACTGAAACCGGTTACCGGCATGGGCGGTTGTATGGAAAGCAGTGTAAACCCGGTATCGAGATAACATTGCCATTGATCGGTGATACGCAATTGCTGCGGGCCGGCTGACAGTTTACTGAAAACGGGATTGGTGGTGGGTGGGGTATTATTGAGGGTGAAGACCGGATTGTTGTTGGCACTGGTCATCTGCAAAGTTACCGACCCCTTACCGGTTCCGCAGGTATCGGGTATGGTATTGATGTTTACCTGAAACCGCGGTGAAAGCGGAACGGTTATTAATGTGTCTTTGCTACAGCCATCGCTGCTTTTTACAGTGATGGTATAGTTACCACCATTGAGGTTATTGAATACACCGGTTGCATTGGGTGTACCGTTGTTCAAGGCATAATTAACCGTTACACCCGGTGAGGCACTCACACCGGTAACCGCGATGGAGCCTTTATTACCGCCGGCACATTCGGCATTCAGTGTAATATTCGAAATATTAACCCCCTGTACGTTTCCAGATTCGGTGATACTGGCCGCATCGTACACGTTTTCATTAATGTAACAGACTTTCCCGACGATTTTTTTATTGTCGAGATCAATCTCAATAAAATCACTTCCGGGCCCAACCAGGCTTTGGGCAATACCATATACTTTGTTGAGGTTACATCCGGCGGGAACATTAATAAGTCCGAAGAATGTATACCCCGGTGTTTCCATGATCACGGTACTTTGGGCGGGATTGGTTAAGTTCACTTCCACCAGGCTATATCCTACCACACCTCTTGGCTGTGCTGCCATGATGAGCCGGTCTCCAAAAAAAATCAGGTCGCCAGCGGGAACAAAGGGACAGATACCCAGGGAACGTAATTGATTGAGATGCGGATTGTACATATAGGTTGCACCGCCGCCATCCACCCAATAGAGGTATCCTTTTTTATCAACCGTTAATGCATTGGCCGTTACCGTGGTACCCATGAGCGTGCAGGAACCGGGATTTCCCAATACGGTTCGATACAATGGGCCATTGCTTTGATTATAGTATAAAGTGTCTTTAAAGAGGGCCACGGAGAATCCGGAAGGAGGATTATTGCTGGCACAAACAACCCCCATGTCCTTGCTGGTACATAAACCGGTGGCCACATCCAATTCATAAAATTTACCGGTAGACGTAGTGAGTACTACCCGTTGGGCGGCTGCAGTCTGCATAAAAAACAGACCCATACATAAAAACAAAATGGTATAGCGCCCCCTCATGGTGGATATTGTTATTCGACGGAATGATGCGACATAAAGCCATTTCGTTGCACAGGGCTCTTACCTGCGCATACCCGGAAAGCGACCACCCATGGGCATATTGTTCATCATCTTCATCATCTGTTTCATCTGCTCAAACTGCTTCATGAATGCATTCACTTCTGCCAGGTCTTTGCCACTGCCTTTGGCAATCCGCTGACGGCGCGAGGGGGTAAGCGCATCGGGATTGGCTCTCTCGAAGGGTGTCATGGACTGTATCATCGCTTCAATACCTTTGAAAGCATCATCATTGATATCTATGTCCTTAATGGCTTTTCCTACACCGGGAATCATGCCCATCAGGTCTTTCAGGTTACCCATTTTACGGATCTGGTTCAACTGGTCCAGGAAATCCTGGAAGTCGAACTGATTCTTGCGAATTTTCTTCTCCAGCTTCTTGGCCTGTTCCTCATCATACTGGGCCTGTGCTTTTTCTACCAGGGTGGTAATATCACCCATGCCCAGGATACGCTGCGCCATACGATCGGGGTAGAATACATCCAGTGTATCCAGTTTCTCCCCGCTGCTGGCAAATTTGATGGGTTTGTTTACGGTATACTTGATGGAAAGGGCTGCACCACCACGGGTATCGCCATCCAGTTTGGTTAGTACCACACCGGAGAAATCCAGTCTGTCGTTGAATGCTTTGGCTGTGTTTACCGCATCCTGTCCGGTCATGGAATCCACCACAAAGAGGATTTCGGTGGGGTTTACGGCGGCTTTGATATTGGCCACTTCGGTCATCATCACTTCATCTACTGCCAGGCGGCCGGCGGTATCGATGATGACTACATTTTTATTGCGGGCTTTGGCTTCTTTGATAGCATTTTGTGCAATGCGTACCGCGTCTTTGGTTTCTCTTTCACTGTAGATATCAACGCCTACCTGTTCTGCCAGTACGGTTAACTGGTCAATAGCCGCAGGGCGGTAAATATCGGCAGCCACCACCATGGGTGATTTACCTTTCTGGTTTTTGAGGTAGCTGGCCAGTTTGCCGGTGAATGTGGTTTTACCGCTACCCTGCAAACCGGCGATCAGGATAACAGCGGGGTTGCCGCTGATCTGAAATTCTGCAGCCGTGCCACCCATCAGTTCTGCCAGTTCATCCTGTACAATCTTCACCATCAATTGTCCCGGGCTGATGGCATTGATTACTTTCTCACCCAGGGCTTTGTCTTTTACCTTATCGGTAAATTCCTTGGCTATTTTAAAGTTCACATCGGCATCAATCAATGCACGGCGAATATCTTTTACCGTATTGGCAATATTCAGGTCATTGATGCGTGATTCGCCTTTAAGGTTTTTAAAGGCACTCTCTAAACGTTCTGAAAGATTCTGAAACATAATACACGGGTTTCCTCGGTCTGCATGAAAAAAGTGAACTTTTGAGGTTCACTTTCAATTTCGGGCAAATATACTGCTTACCGGGGATTTTGATTATCCCAGGTATACTTTCAGGTGTTTACAGCGGGATGTGCTGCGTAATTTGGTAATGGCTTTGTCTTTGATCTGCCGTACCCGCTCCCGGGTGAGGTTGAATCTTTCCCCGATATCTTCCAGGCTCAGGGGGTTATCCACCCCGATACCGAAGAAAAAGCACAATACTTCTTTCTGCCGTTCGGTAAGGGTTTTGAGGCTGCGTTCGATCTCCATACGCAGGGATTCCTGGTGTACCAGTTTTTCATCGGTTTGTTCGGCATTGGGGTTCTCCATAACATCCATGAGGGTACCGTCTTCGCCATCGGACAATGGTGTGTCCATACTCACATGGCGGAAGCCGATGCTCATGGTAGCTGATACTTCTTCTATACTGATTTCCAGCAGTTCGGCCAGTTCTTCGGCGGTAGGTTCCCGCTCAAATTCCTGTTCCAGTAACTGGTAGGCTTTGCTGATACGGTTGGTGAGTCCCACTTTATTCAATGGGAGGCGTACGATACGACTCTGTTCGGCGAGGGCCTGGAGTATACTTTGACGTATCCACCATACGGCATAGGATATAAACTTGAAACCACGTGTTTCATCAAAACGCAAAGCTGCTTTGATCAATCCCAGGTTTCCTTCATTGATGAGATCGGGCAGGGTTAATCCCTGGTTCTGGTATTGCTTGGCCACTGAAACCACAAAACGGAGATTGGATTTAACCAGCCGGTCCAGTGCCCGTTGATCGCCCTGCCGTATTCGCAAAGCCAGTTGTACTTCTTCTTCGGGACTGATCAGATCTACTTTGCCGATTTCCTGCAGGTATTTTTCAAGACTCTGCGATTCACGGTTGGTGATCGACTTCGTGATTTTGAGTTGACGCATACTCATAAAGAAGCAGTTTAGGTTTCTATGTTGGTTGTATTAAAACAGGGTTTAGGTGTCACCAATGCTTCGGTCACAGGCGTCATGCACATACTATTCAGCAATTTAAGATTTTTTCATATCTCCTCAAAAAAAATATTCCGCGCAATCAGTTGATTAACAGCATCTTACGAGATTGCCTCCAAAACAGGCTCCGGCTGCCCCTGTTCGGGGGCAAAAAACATTTGGAGGGTATCGATTATTTAATATTATTGCAGCCCTACGATTGTATGTAGGATAAAGAGATTGTAATGAGTAAGAAGCAGTTATTTACACTGGAGTTCCCTGTTAGATGTTCCCCCGCAATATTATTTGAGTTCCTGGCCTCGCCTGCCGGTTTGCAGGAATGGTTTGCCGATAAAGTTGATGAGTGGGAAGGTGTTTATAGTTTTTCCTGGAATGGTGGTACACCTGATAAAGCCTCTATTATTGACCAGGAACAGGAGAAATTCATCCGTTTCCACTGGCTACACTCCGATAAGAATGAATATTTCGAGTTTCGCATTGAAAAAACCGAGATTTCAAACCAGACCATTCTGGTCATTAAAGATTTCGCGGAGAAAAATGAAATCAAAGACCAGAGCCAGTTATGGGAATACCAGGTGAAGGAATTATTTCACCGCCTGGGCGCCTAACAGTTTTACTGCAGTAAGTCCATCAACAACCGATATTGTGCCGGATACCAGTCCGGCAGTAAATCCCATTGTTCCAATGGGATTTTTTTGGCAATTTTCAGCCAGCCCTGTTGACTGCGGTCTTCCTGTGCCGGCCAGGGCAGGTAGGCTTTACTGTTGAGGTCATGTATCCAGGCGTTCTCGCCAACACCCCAATACCAGTCTTTGGCTTCTGCTGTTTGCCAGAAAGCTTCCACGGCCGGCCGGTAACGATCCATATAGGATCCGGATAACTGCAGGGTAATACTGGCATAATTGCCCCACCAGCAAAAACAACGGATGGCCAGCACCTGCTCCCGGGTAAAATACCGCGGATAATCCAGCATCACCCAGGGCAATTGTTCATACTGCTCCCCACGGGCAATCTTGGGTCCGGTTAGTACCCAGGGCTCCCCACGGAATGATTCAGGGATGGATGCCTGGTACTGCGCACTCAGCGCTGCCATCAGCGCTACCATTTTTTCCTGTACGGCAAGCTTTGTTAAAATAAAACCGGGGTTGAGCAGGCATTCTCTTTGCGCGGGTGAAAGTGTTAGCTTTGCAGGTATCATTGGTTAAAATTAGTAAAAGCATGACAGCCCCAATGGCGTCGTGTGAATTGTTCGTTAAACAGGCTGTACTTGATCAAAAAACTGGACATACTCATCATACGGGCATTTGTGGGTCCCTTTATAGGAGCTTTTCTGATCTCCCTGTTCGTACTGATCATGCAGTTTTTCTGGTTGTATATTGATGACCTGGTAGGTAAGGGACTGGACCTGATAACCATCTTCAAACTCATTGGCCTGGTAGCACTGTACTGGGTACCGATTGCCCTGCCACTGGCACTATTGTTTTCTTCCATCATGACTTTCGGCAACCTGGGTGAAAAATTTGAACTGGTAGCCATCAAAGCTGCGGGCATTCCGCTCCTGCGTTTCATGCGCCCCTTGCTGGTGATTGCTATTTTAATGACCGGACTGGCTTTTTTATTCGCCAATAATATTACGCCTGTTACCCAGTTAAAACTGGCGGCGCTCAAGTACGATATCATTGTTTCGAAACCCGCTATTGATATCAAAGAGGGTGTGTTTTATGATAAGCTGGATGGGTATGTGATTAAGCTGGGGAAGAAAGAGAAGAATGACAGCATCATCCACAATATTGTGATTTTTGAAAAGAATTACGGTCTGCAGGATCAGATGCTGGTAGCGGAAACCGGGGTGATGCGCGTTACTGCTGACAAAAAGTTCCTGGAATTCACCATGCGCAACGGCTGGCGGTATGAAGAACGCGGACCGAGGGGTACCACGGCTACCGAATACATCCGCATGGGTTTTAAGGAATATAAAAAAGTATTCGACCTCAAGAGTTTCCAGATGAGTAAAACAGGCGATAGTGCTTTTTATGATCCGAAAATGCTGAGTATGCGGCAATTGAATACGGCCATTGATTCGCTCACCAGTATGGATAGTTTCTATCGCCGCAAAACACGTACAGAAATCACACCTTATATCCGTTTCGCCCGTTATGCCACCGATACCGGATGGACTAAAGTCAATCGCGACAGCCTGAAGCAGGTAGCCCGTTTCGATCAGCTTATTCCGGATTCAATCCGGACCAGTGTTCAGGATGCGGCGGTTGGACAGATCAACAGCATCAAAGGGGCATCGGGTTTGCTGGTAGCCGATTTCAATGAGCGGTACAAGTCTTTGCTCTTCCATGAAATTGAATGGCATCGTAAACTCACGCTCTCCATCGCCTGTATTGTATTGTTCCTTATTGGTGCGCCGCTGGGTTCCATTATCCGGAAAGGGGGGTTGGGATTACCCCTGGTGTTTGCCATCATTTTCTTTGTCATTTTCCATCTCTTCAACACGTTTGGCGAGAAATTTGTGCGTTCGGAACAAACATCCCCTTTCGTGGGCATGTGGTTATCGACCTTTATCCTGATTCCGATTGGCATTTTCCTGACTTATAAAGCCATGCGCGACTCGCAATTGTTTAACCAGGAATTCTATTACAGAACCTTTAAGCGGATACGCAATATTTGGACTAACTTTAAGGATCGAAAAAACACCCCTACTCCTACAGCTTAGCAGTGTTTTGATTGTTTCACGCTAAATTTTTCAATCATGAACAAGCACCAATCATCCCGCAGACATTTTCTGAAACAAACCGGGAGCGCAGGGCTGGCACTGGGTCTTTCCAGTACACTGATTCCTGGCCTGGCTGCTGTAACAGCCGCTTCTTCCGATTTTGTACAACAGCCCCTTCCCTATGCATACAATGCCCTGGAACCGGCTATCGATGCCATGACCATGGAAATTCATTACAGCAAACATGCCGCGGCCTACGCGAAAAGCCTGGCCGAAGCCTGCACTGCTGAAAATGTGAACACCAGCAAGAGTATTGAATCTGTTTTACGGAATATCTCCAAGTATTCTGTAAAAATGCGCAACAATGCCGGTGGCCATTTCAACCACGAAATGTTCTGGCAAAGCATGAAGCCCAGCGGATCTGCAACACCTTCCGGTCAACTGGCTGCGTCTTTTATACAATCATTCGGTTCTTTTGAGACGTTTAAGAACCAGTTTGCCGATGCTGCCAAAGGACGTTTCGGCAGCGGCTGGGCCTGGCTGATTGTTAACAGCGACAATGCGCTGCAAATCACTTCCACACCCAACCAGGACAACCCCATTATGGATGTGGCGGAAGTCTGGGGCAAGCCCTTGCTGGGACTGGATGTATGGGAGCATGCCTATTACCTGAAATACCAGAATCGCCGGGCGGATTATATCACTGCCTGGTGGAACACCGTGAACTGGGATGTGGTAGCCAAAAGAATGGAAAAATAATACGAGGAATAAAGCACTGTGGTGCTGATCAGCAGCGCCACAGTTAAATGATGAATTATGTTATCAACAAAAACAAGCTGGGTTTCTGCCCTGGCATTTGATGCAACCGCCGATAGTGGCCATACAGTTAGACTGGATACAACCGTTGAAGGCGGTGGATTGGGTAGTGGTATGAATCCCAAAAAAATGTTGCTGGCTTCCCTGAGTGGCTGCAGTGGCATGGATGTGGTGGATATTCTGCAAAAGATGAAAATACCTTTTACCAAACTGGAAATTGAAGCATCAGCAGAACAAACCGACGAACATCCGAAAGTATTTAAGTTTATCAATATGGTGTACCGCTGTGATGTGGCGCCTGAGCATATCGACAAACTGAATCGTGCCGTTAGTCTTTCGCAGGAGAAATACTGTGGCGTATCAGCTATGCTGGCCAAACACTGTGCGATTCATTACACAACGGAATTACTGTAACCGCCTACTGTGAAAGCCCAACAAACTGCACAGCAAAATTTTCGTGTTCAGGTATGGATTACCACCCTGAGCGTGGTACTCTTCATCACGAAAATAGTTGCCTATTACCTCACGCATTCACTGGCCATCCTCACCGATGCGCTGGAGAGTATTGTGAATGTGATTGCAGGATTCATTGGTTTATACAGTTTATATGTAGCGGCCAAGCCCCGCGACCTGGAACATCCCTACGGGCATGGTAAGGCAGAATTTGTATCGGCTGCGGTAGAAGGCGGATTGATTGTAGCCGCGGGGATTATGATTGTGTACGAAACCGTGGTAAATATCTTACAGCACAATCCGATTGAATCATTGGATACGGGTTTAATACTGGTGGCCATTACCGCAGTCATTAATTATCTCGCCGGGACCATTTGTATTCGCATTGGCCGGAAAAATCAGTCACTGGCTTTACAGGCCAGTGGCAAACACCTGCAGATTGACACCTATTCCACCCTGGCCATTATTGCAGGCCTGGTGGTTATGCTGTTCACGCAGTTATTCTGGCTCGATAAAATCATTGCCCTGCTCATGAGTTTACTGATCATGTATAACGGGTATAAGATTATCCGGTCTTCACTGGCAGGCATTATGGATGAAGCCGATATGGAACTGCTGACCCGTTTCATTACCGTATTAAACCAGCACCGGAAAGAAAACTGGGTAGACCTGCATAACCTACGGGTTATTAAATACGGGACTTTGCTGCATATTGATTGTCACCTTACCGTTCCCTGGTACCTGAATATTCATGAAGCACACCGTGAAATTGATGCATTATCGGATCTGATCCGTCAGGAGTTTGGTGATGCCATTGAATTGTTTGTACATACCGATGGTTGTTTGCCTTTCAGTTGTAGTATTTGTAATAAAGATTGCCGGGAAAGGCAGCAGGTTTTTCAGCAGCAACTGGAATGGACCCTGGAAAATATTATTTCAGATAAAAAGCACCAGTTAGCGCCCCTGGTCTAAAAAGCGGGCAAGAATGGTGGTGTTGGCTGCTAGATACATCTGCCGGAAGGCCATGTTTTTTTCCAACCACACAGCCGCATCGATCTGATACCAGGATAATATGTCCAGTATATTCTGGTAGTGCTCTCCCAGTTTAACCAAGTCGATGGCAATGGGTTCGTAATGAAAAATACGGTTCCTGAATTTCCGGAACTGGTTAAGTTTATAGGAAACAGGCTGGCGTTTTGCAAGACCAGCAGGTAGTAAGGAGAAACTATGTCGCAGCGGCTTCCACAGGGTTCTTGCATATTGTTTATTAAACAGTGATGTCCAGAAACCAAGATTTAATTCCGCAATAATTTTATCGGTTGATGGTAATCCGTCTCTTTTCAGAATCCTTTGCCGGATCATGGCAACCGTATCTGTAATCTCCGGGATATCACAGCAGTCAAACCAGTCGGTAGTACCGAAATAATGAGAACAGGAAGCATGGATGCGGTTACGCAGCAAAATCTCTGTATCGGAAAGCAATTCATACAGTGCAGCACAAAGTTGCAAGTTGTGCTGGTAGTAGTGCAAGGCCTTGGCTTTATCATCATTAAACAAACGATAATACCTAAAAAGCCTTGGCTCAGAGTACATCCATTCTGCTAGTGAAATATCCATAGAAAAATTTTGAACCATCAAAAAAAGTTGTACCTTTAATCTGCGATACCCGGTAACTCCTCTCTCCCCTCGTGGAATGATGAAACCGGGTTTTTGTTTTATATACCCTCCCGTCGATTCCGCCCCAAATATTCGCTACTTTTTGCTCAGATAGGCGATCATTAAAAAGTCTACGTATAATACTCGTATATCTACCTGATACCCGGCACCATACTTCGTATTAGCAGAAGTAAAGAAGGTGGAATTAGGCAGATATCCTAAATTGCAGGCCTAATTACTATTCATCAAATCCCTTTGCCATGCAAGCCTGGAAAGATTATCA
>JAACZQ010000020.1 GCA_009996675.1 Chitinophagaceae bacterium | reverse complement strand
TCGTTTCCTGAATGAATTGCTTGACCTGTTGCGCATTCCCAGTGTGAGTGCCCGTAGTGAACATAAACCCGATATGCAGCGTTGTGCGGAAGCGGTACAGCAGCGTTTATTAGAAGCGGGTGCCAGTAAGGCTGAAATTTACCCAACAGCAGGACACCCCATTGTATATGGTGAAAAAATCATTGACCCGGCCAAACCAACGGTCCTGGTTTACGGACATTACGATGTACAACCCGCCGATCCGCTGGAACTCTGGCACAGTGGCCCTTTCGAACCCGTGATCAAGGACGGTAAAATCTATGCGCGTGGTGCCTGTGACGACAAGGGGCAGTTTTATATGCACGTGAAGGCGCTGGAAACCATGGTTAATACCAATAGCCTGCCCTGCAATGTGAAATTTTTGATTGAAGGAGAAGAGGAAGTGGGCAGTCCCAATCTGGCCACTTTTGTGAAAGCCAACCACGGTTTATTAAAAGCAGATGTGATCCTGATCAGTGATACATCCATGCTGAGTATGGAAAATCCCTCTATTGATATTGGTGTACGCGGACTCAGTTATATTGAAGTAGAAGTAACCGGTGCCAACCGCGATCTGCACAGTGGTGTTTATGGTGGTGCTGTGGCCAATCCCATTACCATGCTCTCTAAAATGATTGCAGCCTGTCACGATGAAAACAACCATATCACCATCCCTGGTTTCTATGATGATGTAGTGGATGCTACCCCTGAAGAAAGAGCCAAGATGGCGCAGGCACCTTTTGATGAGCAGGAATACAAGACAGACCTGGGTATTCAGGAGGTTTGGGGTGAGAAGGGGTATACCACCAATGAGCGTACAGGTATTCGTCCCACACTGGAAGTAAATGGTATCTGGGGTGGTTATACCGGTGAGGGAGCCAAAACGGTTTTACCCTCCAAAGCCTATGCAAAGATTTCCTGCCGGCTTGTACCCAATATGTCTTCTGCCAAAATCACCGAGAAAATATTAAACTACTTTACCAGTATGGCACCGGCGGGTGTTACGGTAAAAGCGTCGGAGCACCATGGTGGCGAGCCATACATGACGCCGATTGATTCGGCCGAATACCGTGCTGCTGCCAAAGCCATTGAAGCTACCTTTGGCAAAGAACCCATTCCGGTAAGGGGCGGCGGCAGTATTCCCATTTGCGCGCTGTTTGAGAAAGAACTGGGACTGAAAATCGTATTCATGGGATTCGGACTCGACAGCGATAACCTGCATAGTCCGAATGAGAAATACGATGTATTCAATTTCTACAAAGGCATTGAAACCATCCCTTATTTCCACCAATTTTATGCTGCATCGAAATAATGCCAAATAATTCAGAACTTTACGGGAGCGGTCATCCGCTCCCTTTTTATTATGACGGCAACCAAAGAAAAATTACGGATCGATAAATACCTCTGGGCCATTCGTGTATTCAAAACCCGGAGCCAGGCTGCGGATGCCTGCGATAAGGGTCGTGTGAAATTACAGGGTACTGCCGTAAAAGCTTCCCGTAATGTTATGGTGGGTGATGAATACGATATCAGAACCGAATCGCGGAAATGGGTTATTAAAGTCACCGCTTTACTGGACCATCGGGTACAATACACGGAAGCCATCAAATATTATGAGGATGCCACACCGGTGGAAGAACTGAACAGAATTGTGTATGAAGCTGCTACTTACCAAACCGGTAAACGACTGAGCAAGATTGGAAGACCCACCAAAAAACAACGCAGAGACCTGAACGATTTTATGGAATAAACCCTTTGCCATGCAACAAAAACTATTCATCCTGTTCTTCCTCACCATCTGCAGTCTGCCTTTTGCAGCCCAGTCGCAGCAAAACGTTGCCACCGATACCAGTATTATGGTTGTAGCCGAGCCTGATACGCGGGCTGAATTCCGGGGTGGTGTACAGAAATGGGGGGCTTTTCTGGAAAAAGAACTGGACCGGAACCTGCTCATCCGGCAAAATGCGCCAACTGGTAATTACCGGGTAATCGCCAGTTTTATTGTGGACAAGGATGGTACAGTAAAGAATATTGTCATTGAGGATGCACAGGGAAAAGATTATGGTACCGATAAAGAAATGATCCGTATACTAAAGCTATCCAGCAAAAAATGGGTGCCTGCTACACTGAATGGACAACCCGTTGCTTACCGGCACCGGCAGAGTCTTACATTCCAGCATTCCTTTTAGACCGGCTTACCCTGTACCAGCAACAGTTTTGTATGTTTGCACCATGTTAACCGTTGACATACTCACCGTATTGCCCGAACTCCTGGAAAGCCCCATGAGTCACAGTATTATGAAGCGCGCCCAGGATAAGGGGTTATTACAGGTTCGTATCCATCAGTTGCGCAAATGGGCGGTGAACAAATACGGGATGGTTGATGATTACCAGTATGGTGGTGGCGCCGGGATGGTCATGATGTGTGAACCCCTTGCCAATGCCATTGATGAATTACAGTCGGATGGCGCTTTTGATGAAATTATTTATATGACACCCGATGGCCGGCGTTTTGATCAGCGTATGGCCAATGGCTTATCGCTCAAAGGGAAAATACTGATCATCTGCGGGCATTATAAAGGCATTGATGATCGCATTCGTCAGCGTTATGTGACCAAAGAAATATCCATTGGCGATTATGTACTGAGTGGCGGTGAACTGGCTGCAGCCGTAGTTGTGGATGCCATCGGCCGTTTGATACCGGGTGTACTGAATGATGAGACCTCTGCACTCACCGATTCCTTCCAGGATAATTTACTGGCACCACCGGTTTATACACGACCTGCCGAATTCCGCGACATGAAAGTACCCGATATTTTGTTGCAGGGTGATCCCAAGAAAGTAGAAGAATGGCGTTATGAGCAAGCCTTACAACGTACCCGGGAAAGAAGACCCGATCTGTTACAGGATGAAGAGTAAAATGTAACTAACATACAGTTGTACCATGTTAAAGTTGCAATGCCAGCAATTCTCTCCCAAGATCATGTAAAGCATATTCTATTTTTTTGGCCTGCACCGGCCTGGGCTTCTTAAGTCCCGATGCATAATGCTGTAATAAACGCTGATTGATACCTGTAATCCTTTCCAGGCCGGCATGCGTAAAAATTTTTTTGTAATAGTTAAAAAGACTCTCCACGTCAAACTTAAAAACCAGCTCATATTCTCCCCGGAATACTTTAGGCCATTTTCTACGCGGGTTATGCTCGAGAAATAATGCAAGACTCTGCAAAGCTGATGCTTTTGCTGCTTCCGCACTATCGCCCATACCCCAGATACCATCTACAGATTGCCCATAGGCACTATAAGTACCATCGGCTGCTCTTTCTATGATTACAATAATTTTTGTCATAGCGGTATATTTTATTGAAGCTGCATGCGCTTGATTAATTTCTTCCTAAGCCCTTCACCCATTTCTTTTGTCCCATGATAGGGCACTGGCACTATTCTGCCGTTTTTCTCGTACAAATAATGACTACCCACCATTCGGATACAACGCCACCCATTAGCCAGGACCAACCTGTGAAAAGCACTTGACTTCATAACAAAGGTATTACTATTTTTTAAAAAAGTAGTATTTCTACTACCTTTTCTATCCCTGTCTCCCTTCGAATCTACAGCATGTTCTTCCGGTGGATCCGCTCCGTGTGAGTGGTAGTGCACAACAAAAAAGCCGGACTGAACAGTCCGGCTTTCCATGTATATCTTCCCAATTATTTCACACCAATAACCGGAATTTGTTTCTCGTTAATGAGTTTATTCAAAGCCTTCAGATCATTCTCCTGTATCGCTTTGAATTTGGCCAGCTCTGCATCTGCCTGTGCAGAGAGGTCTGCAAATACTTCTCGTGATTGCTTGCTGGGTGCATTTTGTCCGCTCGAAGCAACCCCATACAATCCCGACAATTTATCATTCAAACGAATCGGGAAGTTCAATACATCCTGTCCGCTTTTAGCCTTGGTCTGATAGAGAGCCTCTTCAATAGCCGTCATTTTTTTCTGAATACTATCGGCCATTGTTTTAATATCCTTATGACCTTCCAGCCTACCGGTCAGTTCCGTGATTTGTGAACGCAGTGTACGGATATTCTTAATGGTTTTCTGCACGTCACTGAATTTATCACGTAATTGCAGCAGAAAGGCCAGCTGTGCATCGTAGTCGGCTTCTGTTGCTGTATAGTTGGGATTAGGTTTAATCACAAAGGGTACATCAACAGAATCTTTGCCATAACGCACCCTGGCCATGTATTTGCCGGGAGCAGCTTTTGCAGCACCAATATTACCATTCCAGAGAATCAATCCTTCGATGGTTTCGGCAGGGGGATAGAACATATCCCACTCAAACTGATTCATCCCTTCATTGAATTCCAGTTTATCGCTGGTGGCACGCGCATTTTTACTGAACGTACGGATGGGTTTATTTTGTTTATCAAATACAGTAATAGAAACTTTGGAGCTGTCGGTCACCCCTTTCAGGTAATAATTGATCACCAGACCAGCGGGGGGATTGGTTCCCATATTGGTGGCAGCCTGACCGAAATTGCGTCGTCCGCCACCACGACCTCCACCACCTTCTGAGCGATAGGTATCATTCACGGCAAACACATGCAGGTTTTTAGTCAAAACAGCCGGATCCATCTGTTGCACCAGGCTCAGATCATCCAGTACCCAGAAAGCGCGTCCCTGGGTAGCTACAATCAAATCATTGTCCTTAATGGTCAGATCAGTAATCGGTGTTTCGGGCAGGTTTAACTGGAATTTTTTCCAGTTGGCGCCATCATCATAACTGATATACATACCATATTCGGTTCCTGCATACAATAAACCAGGACGTTTTTTATCGGCTCGCATGGCACGGGTAAAATGCATGGATCCTATACCATTGGTAATTTTTTTCCAGGTCTTGCCATAATCTTCTGTCTTGAAGATATAGGGGGCAAAATCATCCAGCTTGTACTTGGTACCCACTACATAAGCCGTTCCTTTTTTAAACGGATCTGTTTCAATACAATTCCACATCATCCATTTTCCGGCTTCTGCAGGCGTTACATTTTCCCAGTTCTTACCGGCATCCTTACTAACAAACAATAAACCATCATCACTGCCAGTCCATAACAGGTCTTTCTCCAATACCGATTCTGCTGCGGTAAAAATGGTTGAATAATATTCTACGGATGTATTGTCTTTGGTAATCGGACCACCACTGGATACCTGTTTGGTTTTATCATTGGTGGTAAGATCCGGACTGATCATTTCCCAGCTCTGTCCTTCATTTTCGGTAACAAAGAGATGGTTACCGGCGGTGTACAAGCGTTTGGGATTATGTGGCGAGAAGAAAATCGGGAAGTTCCACTGAAAACGGTATTTCTGTACATCGGCACCGGCACCCATGGGATTATCGGGCCATACATTAATGGCGCGGTTTTCTCCGGTACGATGATCCAGCCTGGCCAGGTATCCGCCATAATTACCGCCATATACGATATCGGGATTCAACGGATCTGCCACCACATAACCACTCTCCGATCCGGCAGTCACATCCCAATCGCGTTCTGAAATACCCGCACCAAAACTTTTACTGCGGATACGGATGGTTGAATTATCCTGCTGGGCACCCAGTATGCGGTAAGGATATGCATTATCGGTTGATACACGATAGAACTGTCCGGTTGGCTGGTTATTCATGGTGCTCCAGTTATTGGCTCCATCAAAACTTACCTGCGCACCGCCATCATCGGCTACAATCATGCGGTTGCCATCTTCCGGATCAATCCACAGATCGTGGTGATCGCCATGGGGTGTACTGACACTTTGAAAACTGCGGCCACCATCCCGGCTGCGCATAAATCCAACATTGGGCGCATAAACCAGGTTTTCATTTTTGGGATCAACAAAAACCTTGGAATAATACCAGGCACGCTGACGGATATTATTGTCATTGCTGGTGAGTGTCCAGCTTTCGCCGGCATCATTACTGGTATACATGCCGCCATTGGCATTTTCAATAATGGTATACAATTTATCGGTATTGGATGGTGCTACGGCAATCCCTACAATACCCCATACGCCTTTGGGCAGTCCTTTTGCGCTGCTGATATTGGTCCAGGTTTCACCCCCATCGGTACTTTTAAACAGGCCACTGCCTTCACCGCCACTTTCCATACTATAGGGCGTACGCAATACGCGCCACATACCGGCATACAGCACATTGGGATTTCCCGGCTCCATCACCAGGTCGGAAGCGCCGGTTTGATTATTGATATACAGTGTTTTTTTCCAGGTCTTGCCACCATCGGTGGTTTTGAAAACACCTCTTTCTTCATTGGGACCGAAGAGGTGCCCGATCACTGCAACCCATACGGTATTCGGATCACGCGGATGAATAACGATGCGGATGATATGACGGCCTTCTTTCAATCCCAGGTTACGCCAACTGCGTCCGCCATCATCACTGCGCCACATACCATTCAGTCCTTCTGCCACATTACCGCGCAAAGTATTTTCGCCTTCCCCTACATAGATGATGTTTTCATCTGTAGGTGCAACGGCAATTGCGCCAATATTACCGCCCAGGTATTTATCCCCTATATTTTTCCAGTTACTGCCACCATCGGTGGTTTTCCATAAACCACCACCGGTAGCACCAAAATAAAAAGTGGTTTTGTTTTTAAAACTACCGGCAACCGCTGCACTGCGGCCGCCTTTAAAGGGACCTACGAGCCGGTATTTGAGCGGATTAAATAAGGTTGCTGTCGGATCGGGTTGAACAGCGGGAGTAGTGCTGTTCTTGGCATCTTTTCGCTGGGCCGATACGGTTAGTACCAATACCACCAATGCCTGCCACAGCAGGAATGTTTTTTTCATAAGCAAAGAATTGGAGCAGTAATGTACAAAAAAACGCCTATACCGGCGCTTTAAAACGAAGTGTCTGCGGGGGTGATGCGTGAAATGGCGTTTATTTTTTAGCCACAGATACCAGATTAAACATATGTAATCTGGTATCTGTGGCTAAGGATCTATTGGCTTTCAGTAGTTGCCTTGATCTTCCGGAATAAGGTATATGCTTATTTGATCCGGTACCAGACTTCGTCCACCGGTTCATTGATTTTCACATCCATATTTTCAACGGTAGTAACTACCTGTCCGAGATTAATGACCTGTTTCATGGGATAGGCAATACCACCGAAGTCTTTGTAATCTGAATATTGCACGGCTACGGTTACATTACGCATCCGGCCACCACCCATCATTTTCATCATACCGCCGAAACCGGTCAGGGCTACGGCCATATCTCCAGAAGCTTCTACCATCTGCACGCGGTTTGCTGTGGTATCAATAAAATACAAGAGGGAGCCCCCGGAAGCCAGTGTTAGTTTTATTTTATAACAGTCCTGTTTATTCACTTTGCCCATACCCAGGTATTCGGCCTGGTGGCCTTTGGCGGCATAATCTACTAATGGACCAAACGCGCCGGCGCAATCCAGCTCATACTGCTGTTGTTTTAATTCTTCATCTGCCATTTTATTGAGTGAAGCAGATGAGCCCTGCATACCACCAAAGCTTGGCAGTGAGGGCAGGTAATTATACCCGGCCGTATCTGTAATCATGGTCCAGGAATTACCCATACCCATGATCCCACCGATCTCCCGGCGATACAGTTTTCCTCTTTCCCGGATAGCATTGATATTGATATCGAAGGACTGGCCCATCATACTCATTTTCATCACACTTTCTACCTGCAATGTTTTAATGGCTTTGAGTTTCTGGCGTCCACCATTGGCTTCCTCAAATTTAGCCAGCAGTTCTTTCACATCCTGTGCCCCGGCCAGCAGGCCTGTCAGCAACAGTAATACAGCCATCACGAATGATTTCATAAAGCTTGAATTTTTACCAAATGTAAACTTCCCCCACAGTTTTTTATCTTCACCCGCAATAGTTTAGCATAATTTAAGGTTCTATGGCAAGTTTCAGCATTTCCGGGCAACTGGTAGATATTTTCCGCAAACAGGTTTATCCGGCACGTATCACGGTACAGGACGGGGTTATTAAACAGATAACGCCCCTCGAAGCCGGTACGCCGCTGGATGTACCCTATATCCTGCCCGGGTTTATCGACAGTCATGTGCATGTCGAGAGCAGCCTGCTCATCCCATCGGAATTTGCCAGGCTGGCTGTGGTGCATGGAACCGTTGGCACCATCAGCGATCCGCATGAAATTGCCAATGTTTGCGGCATGGAAGGTGTGTTGTTCATGATTGAAAACGGAAAGCAGGTACCCTTTAAATTTCATTTCGGTGCCCCCAGCTGCGTACCTGCCACCATTTTTGAAACCGCCGGTGCCAGCCTCAACAGCGCCGAGGTAAGCAGTCTGCTGCAAAGGAATGATATCTGGTACCTGAGTGAAATGATGAATTTTCCCGGTGTACTGCATGGAGATGCTGAAGTAATGAAAAAAATTGCTGCCTCCCATGCAGCCGGTAAACCGGTGGATGGTCATGCACCCGGCCTCCGGGGCGAACAGGCCAGACAATATATTGAAGCCGGCATTTCCACCGATCATGAATGTTTTACACTGGAAGAAGCGGTGGACAAATTGCAGTATGGCATGAAGATCATTATCCGGGAAGGCAGTGCAGCAAAAAATTTTGAGGCATTGGTAGAACTGGTGGAAGATCACCCGAACAGTATGATGTTCTGCAGTGATGACAAACACCCCGACAGCCTGATTGCCGGACACATCAATCAACTTTGTGCCCGTGCTGTGGCCAAAGGAATAGATGTATTTAAAGTATTGAAAGCTGCTTGTGTAAACCCAGTCCTGCATTACCGGATTCCCGTGGGTTTATTACGCGAAAATGATCCGGCTGATTTCATTGTTGTCAAAGACCTGACTTCTTTTGAAGTGATCCGCACCTATATCAATGGACAATTGGTGGCCGAGGAGGGCAAGACCCTGATCCCGTCGGTTCCGGCTGTTGCCATTAACCGGTTTGACTGTACACCGGTAACCCTGGAAGACCTGCAGATACCCGTGAACAGTTACCCTTCCAGCGAAGGAAAAATTCCTGTTATCGAAGCACTGGATGGTCAGCTCATCACCCCCAGGCTGCAACTGACGGGCAAAATTGCCGATGGCTGTTGGGTGAGTGATCCGGAACAGGATATCCTGAAAATAGTGGTAGTAAACCGTTACCACCATGCACCGGTAGCTGGTGCTTTTGTCCGGAATTTTGGTTTGAAGAAGGGCGCACTGGCTTCTACGGTGGCACACGACAGTCATAATATCGTAGCCGTAGGTGCAGATGATCAAAGTCTGGTGGAAGCCATTAATGCTGTCATCCGGGAGCAGGGTGGCATCAGTTGCTATGCTGCCGAAACAGCAAGCAAAGTATTGGGATTACCGGTAGCCGGGCTTATGACCACCCAGGATGGTTATGCGGTGGCGGATGTTTATACCGAAATGGACCAGCTGGTAAAATCCTGGGGCTCTGGCCTGGGGGCACCGTTCATGACTTTGAGTTTTATGGCATTACTGGTGATACCCCATCTCAAGCTAAGCGATAAAGGCTTATTCGACGGGGATAGGTTTTCCTTTGTAACGGAAGCCGGTTAATGCGCCGCAGTGGTATCACCGGTAGCTTTGGTGATGATGATGGCAACACTATCGGTGCCTTTGGGTGCAAAATATTTGGTCTTGAATTTAACCGATTTACCCGGCGCGATATTCTCATAAACGGTTTCAAGGCCCTCATCCAGTTTAACCCCCGTTTTGCTGTAGAAAGATAATTTCAGTTCCACATCACGGTACCAGCAGATACTGGCTTTATTGGTAAGGGTTCCTATGACCACCGTCTGACCGATCAGGTTTTTACGTTCACGGTTATTCACGACCAGGAAGCGGGCCGGATTTTTTTTCTCCTTTTCTGCCAGTGATTCCTTAACGGTTTCATAGCTGGCATTATCAAATTTCTTTTCCCCGGTATTGTTTTTACAGGCCAATAGTGTCAATGCCAGTAAGGCGCAGGCAAATAAGGGCTTCATAATGAGTGATTGTAACAGGAAAATACAGAAATCCGTGGCATGAGCCTGTTAAAATCTGCTCATTCCTGCGGAACATAAATTTCAGATTGCCGGGTATAGCCTTTAGTTTTGGGGCTTCAAGACCAAATCAGCAAGCTTATGATCATTAACCTGAGCCAGCAACACAGCCTGGTGAGTAACTGGGTATCGGAACTGAGAGATGTGAATGTGCAGGGCGACCGTATGCGTTTCCGGAGAAACCTGGAACGTATTGGCGAAGTAGCGGCCTATGAAATCAGTAAGAAGCTGGCCTGGAAACAGGTAGAGATCCCCACGCCGTTGGGGTCGCATGACAGTAAGGTATTGGAGCAGCAGCCGGTACTGGCCACCATTCTCCGGGCCGGTTTACCCATGCACAACGGCATGCTCAATTATTTCGATAAGGCCGATAATGCCTTTATTTCCGCCTACCGCAAACACCACCGCGACGGATCTTTCGAGATCAGCCTGGAATATATGAGCTGCCCCTCCCTGGACAACCGGGTGGTGATCATCAGTGACCCTATGCTGGCTACGGGTGCGTCTATCGTAAAAACCATCCAGTATATGCGTGATGAAGGCACCCCCAGCGAATTTCATGTGGTGGTGGCCATTGCCTGTACGGTAGGTATTGAATATATTCAGCGCGAATGTGGCGACAATATCCATATCTGGTGCGGCGATATTGATGATGAACTGACTGCCAAGGGCTATATCGTTCCTGGTCTGGGTGATGCCGGTGACCTGGCATTCGGCACCAAAAATCAATCCTGAGAAGCAGCGGGAGTCCTTGAATAGGGGTCAGGTATTCGTTAAGAACTGACTAATTTCCGGGAACGGTTCGTTTGGAGCGGGCCTATTTCCTTAATTTCGGTAGCCTGTGAGCAGAATTACCAAAATAAGCTGTGTGATTACCTTACTGCTGTTACTCAACCGGGTATCGGCGCAGGATCCGCATTTCTCCCAATTTTTCGCGTCTCCCTTAACACTCAACCCCGCATTCACCGGTAAGTTCTCCGGCACTTTTCGGGTAGCCGGTAATTACCGGAACCAATGGCCGGGTATTTACAATGCCTATACCACCACAACGGCTTCCATGGATTTTCATATCCTGCAAAACCGCATTTCTCCCAATGATACCTGGGGTGTTGGATTCATGGGCTATTCCGATCAGAGCTCGGCCGGTGCCGTTAAATTCAATTATGCTTCTGTTTCTACGGCTTATCACAAAGGCCTGGATGAAGACGGGTTTCACCAACTGGGAGCCGGTTTTCAGATGACTTATGCCAATATGCTCATCAATACCGCCAACCTTAAATTCGAAGACCAGCTAACCGGGTCGGGATTTACCGGTGTTACCACGGAAGTGTTCAATAATTCCGTACTCAAGACCAATTATCTGGACATCAATGCCGGGGTATTGTACAATGGCAGTACCAATGAAAGGAATAATTTTTACCTGGGATTGAGTATGTACCATATCAACCGGCCCAAGCAACAGTTTACCGGTGCCGATTTTCTGTTACAACCCCGGGTAACCATTCATGGCGGTGCCTACTTCCCCATTGGCACCAATAGTACCCTGCACCTGAATGCCATACAAATGCTCCAGGGTTCTGCTGCGGAAACAGTGGTAGGCGGGGCCATTCAGTTAATGTCCAACCCCGACGACCCCAAAGCGGCCAGTCTCTACGTAGGTACCTGGATGCGTTTGAAAGATGCATTCATCCCCTACCTGGGTATTGAATTCGATAGTTTCCGCATTGGTGCCAGTTATGACTACAATACATCCAAACTGAAAACGGCTTCGCAAAAACAGGGAGGTATTGAAATTTCGCTCATTTATATCCGCAGACCCGATTCAGATAAGATCATCAACTGCCCCAAGTTTTAACGCATCGTTTTTTTACCACTTACCTGCGGATGGCCTTTCAGACAGAAGCGATAAGGCAGCAATGCATCTTCACCGGCATAATCCACACCAATCCTGGGTGTAACCAGTATATCAGCAGAACGGATGGCACTACCGCCATCAGCCAGGAACAATACATCGCTTTGTAAGTCGGTTTGTGTATGCCTCACCATTATCCCCAGGGCCTTGGAAACATTGCCCGGCCCCCTGCCGATGGATATATCCATTTGCTTTTTCTGCATTCTTGCCAGCATAACATCATGCCCTGCCACGGGTTCTATTCCCCGGATCAGCACTGCATGCGGGGTGCCTGCTTCATGGGTAACCACATTGAACAAATGATGGATGCCGTAACAGAGATATACATAAGCCAACCCTCCCGGCTCATACATCACAGCCGTACGTTCGGTAAAGCGTCCATTCCAGGCATGGGAGGCCCGGTCGGTATGGCCTGCATAGGCTTCTGTCTCCACAATCCGGCCTGCAGTGAGATTGCCCTCAAAACAGGTAACCAGGTATTTTCCCAGCAGGCGGCGTGCCACCAGGCAAACATTATGGTGCCGGTAAAAGGATACGGGCAATTTATGTTCCCGGTATTTCGTTAAAGGATTCACGGCATAAACTTACTGAATCGTTAACTTTAACCCATAAAGCCGCCCATTGTTAAAAGACCTGATCATATCCATACGCGCTTATGGCGATGCCCATCAGTTTATCCTGCGCCACAAATTGTGGAAATGGATACTGATTCCCGGCATACTCTATACCCTGCTCTTCATCACCGGCATGTACTATTTCAGTCATACCGCCGGGGAGTTCATTGAATGGATGACTTTTAAAACCGGGCTCCGCAACTGGATGGATCAGCTGGCCAATAGTTTTGTAGGATTCCTGTTTTTCATGGGTACCACATTGCTCTGGTTATTGCTCTTGCTGCTATATTTTTCCTTATTCAAATACCTCTTCCTCATCATCTGCTCTCCGCTCTTTGCTTTTTTGAGTGAAAAAACAGCGGCTATTATGGAGGGCAAGGAATTTCCTTTCAGTTTTAAACAACTGGGTAAAGATATTGTACGCGGTATGTACCTGGCTGTCCGCAACAGTCTCTGGCAAACCGTTTACTTACTGGCTATTTTACTACTCAGCCTTATCCCCCTGGCAGGCTGGCTCACACCCATCCTGGCTTTGCTGATCGAATGCTATTATTATGGTTTTTCCATGCTGGATTACAGTATGGAGCGTCATAAAAAAACGGCTGCAGAAAGTATTTTCTTTATCGGCAACCACAAGGGTCTGGCTATTGGTAATGGTGTGGTGTTCTACCTCATGCACCTGATTCCCATCCTGGGTTGGGTACTGGCGCCTGCGTATGCAGTTATTGCTGCCACCCTGAGTCTTTATCCCATCAACGAATCGAAACATGCATCCCGGTAAAGTATACCTGATTCCCAGCTTCCTGCATGAAGCCGGTACAACAGTTATTCCCGCTTATGTATTGGATGCGGTCAAAAACTGTTCTGTATTTTTTGTGGAACAGGAAAAAACTGCGCGTCGGTTCCTGAAAAAAATATGGCGCGAAATGGTCATCGATGATTACCAGTGGTTCCCCATTCATAAAGCTGAGGCCGAAGTGAAAAATCAGTTTCTGCAACTGCTCAAAGCCGGACATACCATCGGCATCATCAGTGAAGCCGGTTGTCCGGGTATTGCAGATCCCGGGCAGTTACTGGTACAGGCCGCGCAGGAACACCGGTATACGATTCAACCCCTGGTTGGGCCCAGTGCTATATTACTGGCCCTGATGGCGAGTGGTATGAACGGACAATTGTTCCAGTTCAATGGTTACCTGCCCATTGATGGCAACGAACGCAGAAAAAAAATAAAAGCACTGGAAGCAGACTCACAGAAGAGTGGCTGTACCCACATTTTTATTGAAACGCCCTACCGTAATAATCAAATGCTGGCCGATCTGTTGCAGCAATGCAGTGCCGAAACACGCATTTGTGTAGCAGTAGACATCACTGCACCCACCGAAAAAATAATTACCCTTCCGGTAAAAAAATGGAAGCAGGAACAGATCGATCTGCATAAGCGACCGGCCATATTCCTGCTTCAGTTTACACACTAAATTGATTATTTGGGCGAAATAATACTCTCTCCGCCAGCGCCACGCACTTCGTATACACTGTCTACAATATAGGACTGCATACCACGCCAGGGAAGGGTTCCGAAATAGCGCTTATAATGCAATTCTACTTCCCGACCTGAGTTACGCAATAATTGCTCCGCTACCGATTCACTCGTTACACTGAATTCAAATTCATTGCTCTGCACATTGGCCCGGAAACCACTTTGTATGATTTTACCTTCATAGGTTTTGAAGAGCACGCCCTTTTTCTGGAACGTGTTCAGCAAACCCGCTTTTGTTCCTTCGGCAAAAACAAAAAAGTACCGCCAGTAAATAAATGCTGCCAGTATGGTAAGCAGTATAATAACGATGGTCCAGATAATCTTTTTGCGTGTCATATCAGAATCCGTATTTATCAACCAGGTAAATGAGTGCGGCCATATTCACCGCACCCAATAACAGTTCGCGTTTGTGTACATTTTCAAACACATCACTGCGTGCATGGTGCAGATCGAAATAACGTTGTGGATCGGGCAGGAAACCAGCCAGCGGTGTGCCAAGGTTTCGGTTCAGCGGGCCGATATCGGCTCCACCACCGCCATCACTCAGTTCAGCAGTACCATAGGGCGATAAAAGCGGCAACCAGGCCTGGATACGCTGCAATTTTTCTTTGGGTGCAGTAAAGCCAAAGCCTCTTGGTGTAAAACCACCCTCATCACTCTCCAGTGCGAAAATATGTTTCTCTCCTTTGGCTTTTGCCTCAGCAGCATACTGTGTACCGCCACGCAAACCATTCTCTTCGTTGGCAAATAATACAAAGCGGATCGTGCGTTTGGGCTGATACCCGAGTGCTTTGAATACACGCAGTATTTCAATGGTATGTACCACACCCGCACCATCATCATGCGCCCCTTCATTCACATCCCAGCTGTCGAGGTGACCGCCAATGGTAATGATCTCATCGGGGAATTCAGATCCTTTTAATTCACCAATCACATTATGCCCCGTGGTATCGGGCAGAAAATGACCATTGGTTTTCAGGGTAATGCTGAACGCTGATTTTTTACCCAGCTCCCATAAATAGTCTGCATCACGGGGACCAACAGCCAGGGCTGGTATTTTGGGGAAACTATCGTTATAAGTCATGCCGCCGGTATGTGGGTCATTGGCTTCCGATTCGGTCAGGGAACGAATGATCACGCCTACTGCGCCGTATTTGGCAGCGCGACTGGGGCCAGACCTGCGGTAAACACCGGCTTGTCCGTATGCAATAAAGGTTTTAACGATGGTGGGATCAAAGGCATTATTGTAGTATACGATCTTGCCTTTGATGTCATTTTTTCTTTTTTCCAGTTCATCAAAGTCCTGAATGGTGATCACTTCCGCAGTAACGGGTTTGCCGCTACCCAGGGAATTACCCAGCGCCAGTACATCCAGTTTACGGGCAGCTGGTTTACCGGCAATGCGTACAACGGAAGCCTGGTCTGTACCACCTCTCACCCAACGGGGAACCTTGCATTCCTGCAGGTAAACCCGATCGGCCCCCATCTGTGCAAGTGCCTGTTGACCCCAGGCTTCTGCTTTATACATCTGGGGAGAGCCCGCCAGGCGGCCACCCACTTGTTTGGTCAGCTGGTAGAGCAACTCGTAGGCTTTACCATTGCGTAAAATGTCGTCTGAGATTTTTTTGATCATGGCCGCATCTTCCTGCGGTTGTGCCAGCGCCAGCAACGGGGCCGCAGCGATCCATAAAAGCAGTCGTTTTTTCATACCCCTAAAGTTAACCATTTGTCATCTTTCCGCAACTATGATAAACGGAAACAACTGTTTGGGGAAATATTTGTTACTTGCAGTTTGGTTTTTAGTTTTTGGTTTCTGGTGTATCGTTTGTGGTTTGGGGCTGCTAAGTAAAAAACCAGAAACCAAAAACCATACACTAAAAACTAAAACAAACTCACAATTCATTGCTTATGCGTATAGGTATTGTTTGTTACCCGACTTTTGGAGGTAGTGGTGTGCTGGCAACAGAGTTGGGGAAAGCCCTGGCCGATGAAGGCCACCAGGTTCACTTTATTACCTACCAGCAGCCGGTTCGACTGAATGTGTTCAATGCCAATATATTTTATCACGAAGTAAGGGTTCCTACTTATCCCTTATTCGATTATCCGCCTTATGAAGTGGCCCTGGCCAGTACCATGGTGGATGTGATCATGAACCACGACCTGGACCTGCTGCATGTACACTATGCCATTCCGCATGCATCTGCAGCATATATGGCCAAACAGATTGTAAAACAGAAAGCCAACAGAAATGTGCCGGTAATTACCACCCTGCACGGAACCGATATTACCCTGGTTGGTCGCGATAAAACCTATGAGCCGGTGGTTACTTTTTCCATCAATGAAAGTGATGCCATTACCGCAGTATCGGCCAACCTACGGGAAGAAACCTATAAGTCTTTTGCCATTCATAAGGAAATTGAAGTGATCCACAACTTTGTGGATGTAGCAAGGTTTGATAAAAAGCCCATTGATGCTTTCCGTAAAGTGATTGCACCCAATGGTGAGAAAATTCTCATTCACGCATCCAATTTCCGTAAAGTAAAACGTGTAGGTGATGTGGTGCATATTTTTGCCGCCGTCCGGAAAGAAATGCCCGCCAAATTACTGATGGTGGGCGATGGACCGGAAAGACCTGCCATGGAAGAACTAACGCGTGAACTCGGACTGGAAGATGATGTTCGCTTCCTGGGGAAACAGGAGCAGATGGAAGATATACTGGCGGTAAGCGATGTGTTCGTACTGCCTTCTGAATATGAAAGCTTTGGTCTGGCAGCACTGGAAGCCATGGCAGCCCGTTCGGTTGTGATCAGCACCAATGCAGGCGGTTTGAGCGAAATCAATATCCAGGATGTTACCGGTTATATGGCCCCTGTGGGTGATGTGGCCAGTATGAGTGAACATGCAATTGCCCTGTTGCGTGACAACCAGAAACTGGAAGCCATGAAAGAAGCCGCCTACCAACAGGCAAAACGCTTCGACATCAGCAATATCATTCCTATTTACGAAAAATTATACAGTCGCTTTTGTCGCATGGAAACATGCCAGTAACCCAAACACATCAGGAAGCGGACAATACCTGATCAATACTCAGTAAGATCCTGTCGCACACTTCCGACAATTCGGCCTCGCTGATACACAGCGGCGGTGCGATGCGCAGCCGGTCTGGTGCAAACAAAAACCAATCGGTAATCAATCCATTTTGTACACACTGATGAACAATGCGCTGGTTGAGAGTTGCATTGGCAAACTGCAGCGACATCCACAAGCCGGCAGCTTGCCTGGATTGTATGGCAGGATGCTTTAGTTTTTCTGCCAATACCTGCGCCTTGGCAGCTACGCTATCGATCCAACCAGATGACAGTAACACATCCAATGCCGCCAGTCCGGCTGCGCAGGAAACAGGGTGGCCACCGAATGTGGTAATATGACCAAGCACAGGATCCTGTGTGAGTAGTTGCATGCGATCCCAGGAGGCAATAAAAGCACCCAATGGCATGCCACCACCCAGTGCTTTGCCCAGCAATAATATATCGGGTATGATACCGGCTTGTTCAAAAGCCCAGAGGCTGCCGGTACGGCCAAACCCGGCTTGTATTTCATCCAGCACCAGTAATACCCCATGTGCATCGCATTGTTTCCGGATGGCTTGTAACCAACTATTATGCGGCCGGGTAATACCACTCTCCGCCTGTACGGTTTCCAGGATCACACAGGCCACGGATGCATCAATCTGCTGCAGGACAGCGTCATCATTGTATGCAGCATGGGTAATACCCGGCAACAAGGGACGGAAAGCCTGCCGCCAGTATTCATCACCCATAATACTCAAAGCACCTTGTGTGCTGCCATGGTAAGCATTTTGAAAAGCAATGATACGGGAGCGGCCGGTTACGCGCTTGGCCAGTTTCATGGCCCCCTCCGTTGCTTCTGCTCCGCTATTGGTAAAATAAACTGTATTGAGTGAAGCAGGCAGGTGTTCCGCCAGCCGGGCTGCATAACGTACCTGCGGCGATTCTATGAACTCCCCATACACGATCAGGTGCATATAGGCAGCAGCCTGCTCCTGTACCGCTTGTACCACGGCAGGGTGACTATGGCCAATATTACAAACACTGAACCCGGAGATCAGATCCACATACTGTTTCCCCGATACATCCCATTGGTGAATACCACTGGCTTTCACCATTTCAATACCTATGGGAGCAGGCGAGGTTTGTGCCACATGCTGTAGAAATAACTGGCGGTTTTGCATGATATACAAAGGAACAACTTTAAATCATTGTATGGATCACCGGGCAGAGAATTGCGATTTCAGCTACCAGCTATTATCTTTATCCTTCACTTTTAATCCCCCGTTATGGCCCTTATTCTGTCTGTCCTCGACAAACACCCGCAATTTGGTAAAAAATGTTTTGTAGCGCCCAATGCCACCATTGTGGGCGATGTGGTCATGGGTGACGAATGCAGTGTCTGGTTCAATGCTGTTATCCGCGGGGATGTACATTATATCCGCATGGGCAATAAAGTGAATGTACAGGACGGGGCCGTGATCCATTGTACCTATCAGAAGAATCCAACCGAGATTGGCAATAATGTATCTATTGGCCACAATGCATTGGTTCATGGCTGCACCCTGCATGATAATGTATTGGTGGGAATGGGAGCCATTGTCATGGATCGCTGTGTGGTACACAGTAATTCCATCATTGCCGCCGGAGCCGTAGTATTGGAAGGCACTATTGTAGAAGCCGGTTCTATTTATGCCGGTGTACCCGCCAAAAAAGTCAAAGATATTTCCCAGGATCTCATCCACGGCGAGATCAATCGCATTGCCAATAATTATACGCATTATGCTTCCTGGTTCGAACAACACAATCAGGCACCGGAGTAATAGCAGATCTATTTTTTGATTTTTTGATCTTTTGATCTTTGATTTTTTGATTTGGGGCAGACATGATTTTAGAATAGGTCGGTGCCCGTTTGATTACAAACCTTTAATCAATCAAAAAATCAAAGATCAAAAAATCAAAGATCAAAAAATCAAAGATTATTCATTCATGCTGTCCAGTATGGTAACATAACTGGCATAACGTTCAGCAGCGATGTCTCCTGCAATAACAGCTGCTTTAATGGCACAGCCGGGTTCTTCGAGGTGCATGCAGTTGTTGAATTGACAATCCTGCAACAGGTTACGCATTTCGGGGAAATAATGGGAGAGTTCCTGGGCTGCATTACAAACCCTTAATCAATCAAAAAATCAAAGATCAAAAAATCAAAGATTATTCATTCATGCTGTCCAGTATGGTAACATAACTGGCATAACGTTCAGCAGCGATGTCTCCTGCAATAACAGCTGCTTTAATGGCACAGCCGGGTTCTTCGAGGTGCATGCAGTTGTTGAATTGACAATCCTGCAACAGGTTACGCATTTCGGGGAAATAATGGGAGAGTTCCTGGGCTGCATTACAAACCCTTAATCAATCAAAAAATCAAAGATCAAAAAATCAAAGATTATTCATTCATGCTGTCCAGTATGGTAACATAACTGGCATAACGTTCAGCAGCGATGTCTCCTGCAATAACAGCTGCTTTAATGGCACAGCCGGGTTCTTCGAGGTGCATGCAGTTGTTGAATTGACAATCCTGCAACAGATTACGCATTTCGGGGAAATAATGGGAGAGTTCCTGGGCTGCTATATCTACCAGTCCCAGTTCCCGGATACCGGGTGTATCAATAACAGAACCGCCATCGGGCAGATCGAACATTTCTGCAAAAGTGGTGGTGTGCAGGCCTTTGCCGCTCCAGCCACTCACTTCCTGGGTACGCAACTGAAAAGAAGGAAATACGGCATTGATGAATGTGGATTTACCCACACCACTATGCCCACTGAGCAGGGTTGTTTTGTTGTGGAGTATGTCCTTTATATCCTCCAATCCCTCCTGTTTTTCCAGACTGCACAAAATGACCCGGTAACCGATCCGGGTATAGATATCATGCAGCTCTTCGTATTTAGCCATTTCCTTGGCGCGGTAGAGATCAGATTTATTGAACAATAAAATAGCGGGTACATGGTAGGCTTCACAGGTTACCAGGAAGCGATCCATAAAACCCTGGGAGGTACGGGGTTCTTTGAGGGTCACCAGTAAGAGGCTTTGATCGATATTCGAAGCGATGATATGGTGTTGCCGTTTATTGTGAGGCGATACCCGTACCACATAATTACGCCGCTCATGAATGGTATGGATCATGGCCCTCTCATCCTGCCCTTCTTCCGGTTCCAGTTCCACTTCATCGCCCACAGCAATAGGGTTGGTGGAGCTGATCCCGTCGATTTTCATTACCCCTTTGATACGGGCATTGAACAGCCTGCCATCGCTGGTACGGGCAATGTACCAGCTGCCGGTAGATTTATAAATGCGGGCCCTCATATTACGAAGATAGGACCGGCAGCCGAAAGCCCTGCAAATTCCATTTGTACCCCCGGGTGCCCAACCCGGGGTATTCGCACAATATTTGCGAAACATTAACCCCTGTAAATGCGTCTTTCATCAACAAAAACAGACCTTGGTAGGGAAAATGGTATCTTTGCGCCCTATGGCAAAGTATGCGCACGATGAAGTGGTTCCCTACCAGGAGAGTCCCCTGAATAAAAAGCAGCAGGTGGCCCGGATGTTCGACAGTATCGCTTTCCGGTATGATTTCCTGAACAGGTTCATGAGTGGCGGGATAGATCTGTACTGGCGTAAAAAAGCCATCCGGGAACTGAAAGCCATTGCCCCCAAACAGGTGCTGGATGTGGCTACGGGGACCGGGGATGTGGCCATTATGACCTACGAAATGCTGAAACCGGAGAAGATTTTCGGGATCGATATTTCAGAAGGTATGCTGGCCCTGGGCCGGAAAAAACTGGAGAAGCTGCAATTACAGGATACAATTGTTTTGCAGGGCGGAGACAGCGAAGCCATACAGTTTCCGGATCAATACTTCGATGCCATAACAGTGGCATTCGGGGTACGTAATTTCGAAAACCTGGAAAAAGGGCTACGGGAAATGTACCGGGTACTGAAACCAGGCGGCAAACTGGTCGTACTGGAATTTTCCAAACCCGATGCCATTGGGTTCAAAAACCTGTACAGCCTCTATATGAAAGTGGTGGCACCGGGTTTCGGCAAATGGGTAGCTAAAAACAAAGACGCATATCAATATCTGAACGATAGTGTTCAGGCCTTTCCGGAAGGCCATTCATTTTTAAACATTATGCATGAAGCAGGATTTACCCAAACGTATTTGAAAAAACTCAGTTTCGGCATATGCACTATTTACTGCGGAAGCAAGTAGTACTGTTTACGGTTTTAGTCCTGCTCGGTTTCACAAGCCAGGCGCAATTTACCCAGCGTTATCGTCCTTTTCACGATGACCTGCCCTATTATTTTGGCCTTACCCTGGGTTATAACAGTTCTTACCTGCATACCACCAAATCATCCCGTTTTTTACAATCCGATTCTGTTATGTCGGTAGAAGCCGGTGCCAGTGGTGGTATTGCCATGGGTTTACTGGCTACATTAAAATTGAATGACCGCTTTGAACTGCGGGCCAATCCGCAACTGATTATTGGCGGTTCCAAATACCTGTCGTATCGCATGAACCTCACCAAACCCGGTGAACCCTCCTTTCAGAAACAGATATTACCTGCCACACTGGTCAGTGTACCCATACAGGTTAAATTCAATTCCGACCGTATCGGTAATTTCAGGACCTACATGCTGGGGGGGATTAAATTCGATACCGATCTGTCCAGCAACTCATCCCTCCGGAATGTGGAAGATATCATCAAACTCAAACCCGGTGATTTTGGCCTCGAAGCGGGTATTGGCTTTAATTTTTACCTCCCTTTTGTTACCGTTTCACCCGAAATCAAAATCAGTTATGGGCTGAGCAATATCCACCAGCGGGACCCCAACCTCAAATATTCCAATGTGCTGGAGAAAATACAGTCCCGCATGATCGTATTCTCCATCCACCTCGAAGATTAGTGTAACTCGCTTTCCCTCCTTAAATTGCATTGGTTTTACCAAATATGCATGTATGAAGGATTATATCATTAAGAACGCCTGTATTGTTAACGAAGGAACCCGTGTGTATGGCGATGTCTGGATCCGGAATACCCGGATTGAAAAAATAGGTACCAACCTGCAAACACCTGCCAATGCTACCGAAATAGACGGTACTGGTTTGTTTCTTTTACCTGGCGTGATTGATGACCAGGTACATTTCCGGGAGCCGGGCTTAACACATAAAGCCACCATTTATACAGAAGCAAAAGCGGCCGTGGCCGGTGGCGTAACCAGTTTTATGGAAATGCCCAATACCAATCCACCTGCTTTTTCGCATGAATTACTGGAGCAGAAATATGAAACCGGCAGACGTACTTCTCTGGCCAATTATTCCTTCTTCATGGGCACATCCAATGATAACCTGGATGAGGTATTAAAAACCAATGACCGGAAAAATGATATCTGCGGCGTGAAAATCTTCATGGGCTCATCCACCGGCAACCTGCTGGTTGATAGCCCCCTTGTACTCGAAAGGATTTTTGAAGGCAGTGAATTACTCATAGCCACCCATTGCGAAGAGGAAAGCGTAATCCGGGCCAACCTGGCGGCTTTAAAAGCAACAAAAGCAAAACTGGAGCCATCAGACCATCCGGTAATCCGGAATGAAGAAGCCTGTTTCGAATCTTCCTTCAAAGCCATCCAGTTCGCTAAAAAATACAATACCCGTTTACACATACTGCATATCACTACCGCCAAAGAATTACAACTCTTCGGCAATATGTTACCCCTGGCCGAAAAAAGAATTACAGCGGAAGTTTGTGTACACCACCTGCATTTTACCAGTGATGACTATCCACAACTGGGTAATCTCATCAAATGTAATCCTGCCATCAAAGCCCCCGAAAACAGGGACGCTTTGTGGGAAGCTTTGCTGGATGACCGGCTGGATATTATTGCCACCGATCATGCCCCCCATACCTGGGCCGAAAAACAGGAAGACTATGAACATGCCCATGCCGGTTTACCACTGGTGCAACACAGTCTCCAGCTCATGCTCCGTTATGTACAGGCAGGAAAGATCAGCCTGGAAAAAATGGTGGCTAAGATGAGTCACGACGTGGCCACTTGTTTCCAGATCCGGGAAAGGGGATATATCCGCGAAGGGTATTATGCCGATCTGGTACTGGTTGACCTCAATCAGTCGCAGACCATCACCAAAGAGAATATCCTTTACAAATGTGGCTGGAGCCCGCTGGAAGGACTAACCATGCCTGCCAGTATCCGGTATACTTTCGTAAACGGACATCCGGTTTATGGAAACGGGGTGTTTGATGAATCTAAGTATGGAATGCGCCTGCAGTTTGACCGGGATTGATGGAACGGGGTATTGTGAAAGTCAATCTGTTCCTTACCTTTAAAATATGCAGATAGATAAAACCACCCTTGCCGATCTTTCGATTTTTCATCCGGAAGAAGATTTATCCGTTTTTCACTTCATCAATCAAACCCAAACCGTTGGGGGCAGGGATTATCTGCATGAGTTACTGAGTACGCCGTTACAATCCGTAGCAGCCATCTGCGATACCCAACAAACCCTCCGGCAACTGATGCATGTTTCAGACCGTTGGCCCATCAGCATTACCAATGGAACCATTATGGTACTGGCTAAGTTCTACGAATCGCAGATCAACAGCTACCCCATTCAACCCGATGCCATGCGGGCGTTTATTTACAAATTTTTCAATAGCCCCGACTACTCCCTCACCCGCTACTCCATACAGCATTGCATCGACTTCTTCAAAGGCATGTGGCAGGTAGCTGTTTTACTGGAAGAAGGCACCCAGAGTAATCAGGTGCGTACCTGGACAGAACGCATTCAACACTTGTTGAAACAAAACCTGGCACCCAATATGCTGGACCAGGATAAACTGAATATGAGTACCAAGCAGGTATTGCATTATGCCCATTTCATCCGCTCGCATTTCAAAAACCAGATCTATGAGCTGATTGATATTTACAGCAGGATTGATGCTTACCTGGCTATGGCCCTTACCTGTAAAAAGCACCAGCTGGAATTTCCGGAAGTAGCCGAATCTGATCAGCCTTATATCAACGCTACAGGTCTGTATCATCCCTTATTGCTGACGCCGGTAGCGTATGATGTAGCACTGGAGCGCAATAAGAGTTTCCTCTTTCTCACCGGCGCCAATATGGCGGGCAAAAGTACTTTTATCAAAGCCGTAGGTGTTAGTGTTTACCTCGCACACCTGGGCATGGGTGTTCCGGCTACCAGTATGCAATTGAGTATGTTCGACGGGTTGCTGAGCAATATCAATGTGGTAGACAATATCATCAAGGGCGAAAGTTATTTCTTCAACGAAGTACAGCGCATCCGCAAAACCATTGAAAAAATCAGCGATGGCCGCAACTGGCTCATCCTGATCGATGAACTGTTCAAGGGAACCAATGTACAGGATGCCATGAAATGCAGCACCACCGTAATTGAAGGATTGCGTAAGATGAAGAACACTTTATTCATTCTCTCCACCCATTTATATGAAATCGGGGAAGGATTAAAACAATACCCCAATATCCAGTTCCGCTATTTTGAAACCAGTGTAGCTAACGATCAACTGGTGTTTAATTATCAACTCAAAGAAGGCATCAGCAATGACCGCCTGGGATACCTCATCCTGCGCAGAGAAGGCGTGGTGGGACTGTTGGAAGAACTCTAAGAATAGCGCAATATCAGATTTCAGATCGCAGATCTCAGATATGTAACGGATAGGTTTGTATTCCATAAGAACCTCTGCTTGCTGGATTAGGTATTTATACATGTTTTATTACCTGGTGCGGTTATCGCAAGTATGGCTGTGTTATCTTGCTGCTGGTAATTTGAGTCAACAGTTGGAGGTTGGAGGTTGAAAGTTGGAAGTTGGTGATTGAAATTTTGACTTTTGATTTTTGACTTTTGATTTTTGACTTTTGATTTTGACTTTTGATTTTGACTTTTCACGCTTCACCCCTTTCCCATGCTGGTAAAAACCTACGGTAGTGCAGTTTACGGAGTAGATGCCATCACATTAACCATTGAAGTGAATGTGAGTATGGGTCAGCAATGTTTTATTGTGGGGCTGCCGGATAATGCGGTGAAAGAAAGTATTCAGCGCATTGAGAGTGCCATCAAGAATAACGGCTATGAAATGCCCCGTACCAAAGTGGTGGTGAACCTGGCACCGGCAGACATCAAAAAAAGCGGCTCGGCTTTGGACCTGCCGATTGCACTGGGCATACTCGGTGCCAGTGGTCAGTTGGATGAGCCGGAAAAACTGGCTACCTATGTTATCATGGGTGAACTGAGTCTGGATGGCAGTATCCAACCCATCAAAGGTGCCTTACCCATTGCCATACAAGCCCGTAAAGAAGGATTTGCCGGATTCATTGTACCCGCCGCCAATGCCCGGGAAGCTGGCATGGTAAACAACCTGCCCGTATATGGCGTGAGTCAGTTGAATGAAGTCATTGATTTTTTGAATAATCCCGATGTATTGCGTCCGGTTATTGTAAACACCCGCGAAGAGTTTTTTGCAGACCAGTATGTGTTCGAGCAGGATTTCAGCGATGTAAAGGGACAGGAAAATATCAAACGCGCCCTGGAGATAGCAGCTGCGGGTTCGCATAATGCCATACTGATTGGTCCGCCCGGTGCCGGCAAAACCATGCTGGCCAAACGATTGCCCACCATATTACCTCCCCTGAGTTTACAGGAAGCATTGGAAACCACTAAAATTCACAGCGTGGCCGGTAAACTTCCGGAAAACTGTTCCCTCATCAGCAAGCGCCCCTATCGTTCTCCACATCATACCGTTAGTGATGCTGCATTGGTGGGTGGTGGCAGCATGCCCCAGCCCGGTGAAATTTCCCTGGCGCATAATGGGGTATTATTCCTGGATGAATTACCCGAATTCAAACGCACCGTGCTCGAAGTGATGCGACAGCCCATGGAAGAACGTAAAGTAAGTATATCCCGGACCCGGCTGGCCCTCGACTTCCCCGCCAATTTCATGCTCATTGCTTCCATGAATCCCTGCCCCTGCGGCTTCTACAACCACCCTGATAAAGAATGTACCTGCGGTCCGGGTGTGGTACAGAAATACCTGAACAAAATATCCGGCCCCTTACTCGATCGTATTGATCTGCATGTGGAAGTAACACCGGTGCCCTTTGCGCAACTGAGTGCAGCACAAAAATCGGAGGATTCCGCTGCCATCCGCGAAAGGGTGATCCGCGCCCGTGAGATACAAACAGAGCGTTATCAATCCTATGATGGCGTTTATGCCAATGCGCATATCAACAGCCAGTTATTACGCGATTATTGTCGCATCAGCACCATTGGCGAAAACCTGCTCAAGCGTGCCATGGAAAAACTCAATCTGAGTGCCCGTGCTTATGACCGTATTTTAAAAGTGAGCAGGACCATCGCCGATCTGGCAGGCAGTGCTGATATACAACCGGAACATTTAGCGGAAGCCATTCATTACCGCAGTTTGGATCGGGAGGGGTGGGCGGGGTAATTGGTTATTGTTGGTCAGGCGACCAACAATGGCAGCGACCAACAATGGCAGAAACTTTCCAAAAGTTGACTCCAAAAAGTTCATTCCGATTACTAACCTTACACCATCCGTATAAGGCTCGGACAAACAACGCTTTTGTCCGAAGTTTCTTCGGTGTTTCTTCGGTCCGGAGCGTAAACCCAGGCTTTAGCACCGATAACAATACGAGCAATAGCTGGCTGTAAGCAGCAGTCAATTCACAGGAAAAACGAAGAAATCTCCCTGGGTGATCGGACTTGTATCGGACTTAGAACGGACTGATATCGGACTTGCATCGGAGGGAAAACATCAGTTTAAATATAATTTTAATACGAAATATGCTTGCTGAATGAATCGG
>JAACZQ010000019.1 GCA_009996675.1 Chitinophagaceae bacterium | reverse complement strand
GTATGGCAATCGACGCAGTCTTTGAAAGAGGTAGTTTGGGATCAGCTGAGTTATGCAGCTTCTTTGTATTTTCTTTCTGACAAAGCTATACAAAACGGAGCCGGTATTGTATTTGGCGACGTTGCCGGAAAGCATGTCTGTGAGTTTGTTATTAATCCAGATGGTCGCTTTGGGATTTTCCGGGAAGATGCCGGTAAGAGTACGGTTTTGAAAGCGTTTACCCCTTCAGCCAGTATCCGCAAGGGTGTGAATATAGAGAACCGTTTACGAATAAGCTTGCGTAACAAAGTACTCTATTGTTATATCAATGATGTAATGGTGCATGCTGAAAACTTTGTGCCGGTAGGTAGTGATTTTGGTATGCTGGTAGTGAATGATTGTAAAGTGGCTTTCGACCAGTTGCAGGTGAGCCGGGAGATATCCGATTCAGAAGAGCAGCAACAACTACCCGATCCCCCCAAGCCTGTGAGTGTTCCCCGGGAAGAGCAGGAACAAACTCTTTCAAATGAACCCAAGCCGATCGCTTTTTATGTGCAGAATAATACGGGTAAGATGGTTTACCTGATGGTATCTTATGTGGCAGCAACCGATCCATTAACGAGCAGGAACTTTATTGAAAAATACTGGGTATTGCTTGATAAAAACAAGTCTTACTATATCGTTGACACCCGTAATCTGTATATCTACTATTATGCAGAAGACGCAACCCATAATTTCTGGGGTAAAACCCGCTATTGGGGAGGCACGAGCCGGTATGTTACAGCCAAAGGGAAACGCTATGGACTCCGTGAAATAATCATGAAACCTGAAGAATTTGTCTACGACAGTGGTCTGGACAAATACAAGTATACACTAACCTTAACCAAGTAATCTCTCTGCTATGAAAGCAATGGTTTTCTACTCTTTATTACTCATTTCTTCTATACTGACTGTCCAGGCACAAAAAACGGAGATACTCAAAGACACCAAAGTGCTGGGAAAAAACAAACAGCAGGTGTCTATGCTTTCACAACTCAAGCCCGGAAAACTGCAGGTATTGGTATTGGCCAATGAGTCCTGCACCGGCTGTATGGAACAGGTGGATGAGTTGGCGCCATTGGCAAGTGGTGCACAAACAACAGGTAATATGTGGGTGTCGGTGATATATACCGGCAAGCTGAAAAATATGAAGCAGCTTGATGAATTTGGTGAATTGGAAACACCGAATATGAGTATTTATGTTGATACACCTGGTGTATACAAACAATGGTCGGGATTGACTTCTTCACCGATACTGTTGTTTGCCAATGACCAGGGACGTTTGTTATATGCCTATTCCGATCAGAAGCCTGTACCTGCTAAAAAGATCAGGGAAGTTGCAGAAGGGCTTTTTTCCGGAAGGATTAAACCCAATCAGTTATCATTTGATGCCGAATGGTTGCCTTGTAACCGGGATACGGCTACGTATTACCGGGAATTCAGCTGGGATGCGGCATCGGCACATTATAACCTGACCGACTTTTATAAAAACGGTAAACCACAGATGAAAGGCCGCTATACCCGATTGTATCCAATGGTTTCGGACGGCGAGTTTAGTTTTTACCTGGGAAATGGTCTCCTGGAATCAAAACGTTTGTATGCCAACGATCAACCGGCGGGGCAATGGATTTATTATGATTCTTCGGGTAAGGCAGTGATCTGGGAGCAGTATCGCAACGGGGTTCTGGATGGACCATATAAAAAAATATATGACGATGAGTCTTACCTGGAGGGACAAATGAAGGATGGGTTCAGGACAGGAGTCTGGAAAGCGTATCATACGAATAAACGGCTGGCCATGGAAGCCGGCTGGAAAGATGGTAAAATGAATGGCATGTTTAAACGATGGGATGAGCAGGGGGTATTGTTTCTGCAGATAAATATGCGCGATAACAAGTTTTTCTTTGATACAACTCCCATATTACTCTATGATAACGGGCAACCCATCGTTGAAGTATACAATATAGCAGCTGATCATACGACGGCGAATATGAAGTACTATACTAAAGAAGGGGCATTGATCCTGCAGCGAACGCCGCTGGATAAAGATCGGTTCCGGGTACTATTTTATGGCGCAAAAGGTGAGCAGCAGGCGCAATATGACATCGATACCAAAAACAAATGTTTTGTAGGAACCAGTTATGTATGGTTTGAAGATGGTAAGAAGAAATATGAGCTCGTGTATAAAGGTAACACAGTTATAGAGGGCTCCAAAGCCTGGCATACCAATGGTAAGCTGAGTGAATACTATGATCCGGCAGATAAAAAGATTAAATGTTACGATGAAAACGGTTACCCTACGACCAATTATCACCCCAGGCTGAACGGTTTTGTGGGTAATCCTAAATCCATTGCCGAGCGCTACCAGAAAATCTTTGAATCGGCAGATCAGATGTATACTCTTGTTTCTGAATTGGTACTTTGATGATTGGTTTTTGGTTTATGGTTTTTAGTTTGGGGTTTGAAGACTCAGTCTTGTTGCTAAATTCTGCAAACCAGACACCATAAACTATAAACCATAAACTATAAACCCTTTTATTTACATACGCTCCATCCATTCCCGGAATGCAGGGGCATTTTCCTGGCTGACGAGCAGGGTATGACCATTGATGGGTACGGTGAGATCCAGTAAAAGTTTCACCCGCTCATACACCCGGTAACCCCGGATATATTCGATATTAACAATGTACTGCCGGTTGACGCGGAAGAAGCGTTGAGCCGGCAGTGCTGTTTCCAGCTCTCCCAGTGTTTTACTGATGATATACTTGTGCTGATTTACGTCAATGGCGTAGACTACGCGGTTGGCTGTATAGATCATCACAACTTCATCAATCTTCAGGCTGATGGTGTCCAGTCCCTTTTTCACCATCAGCCGGTTCTGTACCGGCGGGTTACTGGTATACTGGTACAGCTGGGAATAGATGCCTGCCTGTTGTTTGAAATGTTTGGATAATTGCCTGTATTTATGGATGGCTTTTACCAGTTCTGCTTCTTCCACAGGTTTGAGAAGATAGTCGATGCCAAAATGATCAAAAGCTTCCATCATATAGTGGTCGAACGCAGTGATGAATATCACGGGTATCTGGATCTGGTTATTGGCAAAAACAGCAAAAGATAAACCGTCAGTCAGCTGAATATCACTCAGTATCAAATCGGGCTGAACCGGTGTATGCTGGAAATAACGGCTGGCTTCAGCCACAGTAGAGAAGCTGGCCTGGATATGCAGATCGGGAACGGCTTTGGATAATATGGGTAGGAGGCGGTTGAACGCTGCCATCTCATCTTCCAGGATAACAATATTCATGCAGGCGTTTTTATCAGTGGTAAACTAACAAGGAATAATCCATCTCTTTGATTCGTTATAATCTTCTGTCCGGATAATAGGAGGTACCTGCTGTTCAGGTTCCTGAGACCGGTACCGTAAGAAGGCAATGTTTCCTGTTTTTTGTGCAGGGTATTACTTACTTCAATGTATTTATCGGTCAGGTCAATCCGGATATGAATGGGCTGCTCTTTGGAGAGCTGATTGTGCTTAATGGCGTTTTCGGCCAGGCATTGCAAAGCGCCCGGGGGTAAAAACAACAGGTGTTCCAGCTGGCGGTTATGGTTATAATGTACCTGCACACAATCGGGGAAACGGATATCGAGCAGGTAGAGGTAGTTCTCCAGCAATTCTATCTCTTCCCGCAAGCTCACCAGATCATTGTTTTTGTTGATGAGATAAGACTGGTATACTTTGGCCAGGGTATGATTGAAAACGGCTGCTTTGGCGGGTTCGGAACTGATGAGTTGGCTCAGTGTATTCAGGGAATTGAAGAGGAAATGGGGATCGAGCTGGTTGCGTAAGGCTTCCAGTTCGGCATCCATGCGTTCCCGGTCGAGTTCTGTAACCACTTTGGAATGTAGTTTTTTCTCCTGTCGCAGTAAAAGTATTTCGCGGATCAGATTACCACTGTTGGCCAGGAAGAGGAAGAAGATCACCGCCCGCACAAATGCCATGGTGGGGATTCTTTCATGGCTGATATAGGCCCAGCAGCTGAGGCTGATGGCGGATATTAAAATAATAAAGAGCGCATTGTAGAAATACAGCCTGATTACCTGTTCATAAGGCCGGTCATTGGCGGAGAGGGAAATACCCAGCTTCAGCGGCATCTGTTCGCAACCCAGCCAGGCCACGGCAAATGCGATCATGAAAAATAAATGAAATATTACCCATTCCTGCCAGGTATGTACACGATAGCTGAACAATCCCGAAACAGTTGGGATCAGTAGCCCTGTAAAAGCTACCAACAGCAATTTTAACTTACGCTCCAGGTTCATAAATGCTCCCCGGTGAGGAATAACCCACCTTGTTTAGCCTGTAAATCAACTTAAAAAACGTATACCGATGTTTTCTATTGTATGAATGGCGATTCGGGTAGTTCCGGTCGGTGTTTTCACGGATAACTGGCATACCGGTTTTTTACCTGTCCCTTTTTTTACGGCTTGAGGTCCCGATCGTCACGTTTCACGCATTTATGAGGGGTGCCCACGAAGCTATTGTGGTAAAATTGCTGTCATGTGCATTCATAAACTATAAAACTAACAACATGCAAAAATTCCTGCTACTGTTGGCAATGGTCTTTACCGTTGCAACAGTGTCGGCCCAAAACCGGACTGTAACCGGTAGGGTCACTGATGAGAAAGGAGCGCCCGTTGCAAACGCTTCTGTGCTGGAAAAGGGAACGAGTCGTGGAGTTACCACCGGTGCAGATGGTAACTTCAGCCTTTCCGTAACAGCCAATGCCAAAACCCTGGTGATTAGTTCTTTGAACTTTTCCCAGCAAGAAGTAGATATCGCTGGTAAGAACAGCGTATCTGTTTCCCTTCAGTCCAAAGTGAACGGTCTGAATGAGGTGGTTGTGGTAGCTTATGGTACCCAGAAAAAAGCCGATCTCACCGGTGCTATTGTAAAGGTGGGTGGTGAGCAACTGGAAAACAGACCCCAGACATCTTTTGATAAGATGCTGCAAGGTTCTGTAGCCGGTCTGCAATCCATGGCAACTTCTGGTCAGCCTGGCTCTTCACAGTCCATCCGTATCCGTGGTTTTGGTTCGATCTCTGCTTCTAACCAACCCCTGTATGTAGTAGATGGTATTCCCATTACTTCCGGTGATGGTACCCGTTTGACGACTACTGCTAACCTGCTGAGCTTGATTAACCCCAACGACATCGAGAATGTGACTGTATTAAAAGATGCGTCTGCGTCTTCTATCTATGGTTCACTGGCTGCGAATGGTGTAATCCTGGTTACCACTAAAAAAGGTAAAGCCGGTAAGCCCCGTATTCGTTTTGATGTGGAAGTTGGTCAGAATCAGATCGGTTATATGAACGACCGTTTCAGACCCATGAATTCAGATCAGTATGTTAACATTACCCGTGAAGGGATGCTGAATTCAGGTATGACCCTGGCCCAGGCCGAAGCTGCGCTGAAGACTGGTACTTATGGTGATTATACCCGTGGTTACAATACCGACTGGTTTAACCTGTTAACCCGTAAGGGCACCCAACAGCAGTATAACCTGAGTATCAGCGGTGGTAACGACAAGAGTACTTATTTCATCTCTGGTGGTTACTACAACGAAGATGGTACAACTATCCAGTCGAACTTTAAGCGTTACACTGCTTCTATCCGCGGTAAAAACTTTGCTACCCCTAAGCTCACTATTTCACATGATCTGAGCTTTGGTTTCAGCAAGCAGCAAACACCTTCCAATGGTACTGGTTTTGCTAACCCCGTGTATACAGCGTATGTATTGTTGCCTACCAAGCCTGCATTCCTGGCTGATGGTAGCTACAACATCAACACGCCTGACTTCCCGGCTGGTTCTCCTTTCAACACCCTCTATCTGGTAAATGTTGATAAGAGAAACACCAATACGGTGAAAGTAATTGGTAACGTTGCTGCGGAATACAAGATCCTGGATGATCTGAAATTCACCAGCCGTTTCGGTACCGATTACAACAACATTGAAGAGGTTCAATTCAACAATGGTGTATATGGTGATGGTGCTGCTGATTTCGGCCGTGCTTATTCTTATTATACCCGTTATTTCAGCTATACCTGGACCAACTTCCTGGATTACAAAAAACGTTTCCTGAAGAATGATGCCCTGACTGCTGATGTGAAACTGGGTTATGAAGCTTACAGCTACAATTATTTTGATGAGTCTGTACGTAATGATAACCTGCCTCCCAACTTTGATCTCTACCTGGCGTCTAACGGTTCCAACCCCAAGACAGCAAGTTCAAGTGGAGCTGATAAGAAGAGAGCTTCTGCTTTCTCTCAGGTGTCTCTGAACTATGAAGACAAATATGTACTGTCTGGTAGTTTCCGTCGCGATGGTTCTTCCGTATTTGGTGTGAACAAGCGTTATGGTAATTTCTGGTCAGTAGGTGCTTCCTGGAACGTAGACCGTGAGCGTTTCATGGAGTCTGTTGATCTGTTTACACAATTAAAGCTCCGTGCTTCTTATGGTGTGAATGGTAACGAAAATGGTTTTGGTAACTATTCTTCTCTGCAGACTTATGGTTATGGTGTGAACTATACCAACCAGCCGGGTAGTGCGCCCAATAACGTGGGTGATCCTAACCTGACCTGGGAGCAGAACAAGCCCCTGAACATTGGTGTGGATGTTGCTATCCTGAAAAACAAGTTGCGTTTCAGCCTGGAATACTACAGCCGCAAAACAACCAACCTGCTGCTGGGTGCCCAGACTTCCCGTACAACCGGATTTGCTTCTTATACCACCAATATTGGTAGTATGGTGAACAAAGGTTGGGAATTGACTATTGGTGCTACACCGATCAAGACACGTGATTTCACCTGGGATGTAAACTTCAACATCGCTGCAAACAAAAACCGTGTACTGAGCCTGTATCAGGATAAAGATGTGGCCAATGGCGCATTCGTGATCCGTGTAGGTGAAGATGTGCAGACTTACTATACCCGTCTGTGGGCTGGTGTAGATCCTGCAAATGGTGATCCGCTGTGGTATACTGATGCAACCAGGAAGACAACTACCAACACTTACAATAGTGCGCAGTTGACTACTTATAAGAGTGCATCTCCCAAGTTCTTTGGTGGTTTCAGCAACAGCTTAACTTACAAAGGCTTTAATCTGAGCTTTGATTTCTATTACAACTTTGGTAACTACGTTCGTGATGCGTTGGCCAGTCTGTACTTCGGTGACGGTACTTCACCCACCCGTAACAAACTGGTTGCTCAGTTAGATCGTTGGCAGAAGCCTGGTGATATCACCAATGTGCCCAAGTATATACTGAACGGAAACAGGAACTCTTCCTCTTTCTCCAGTCGTTACCTGGCTAAAGGCGATTATATCCGTCTGCGTAACATACAGCTTGGCTATGAACTGCCCAAGAATGTTGCGGAACGTTTACACATGAATGCACTGCATTTCTATGTTCGTGGTACCAATCTCTGGACATGGATTGCAGACAAGAATCTGTCTTCAGATCCTGAGCAGGGTGTAGGTAGTACTACCAATGGTGAGGTATTCATTCCCAAGTCAATCACTGTGGGTCTGAACCTGACTTTCTAAGCAATGATTATTGATCAATTTAAATTTTCGACAATGAAATATAATAAACTGGTACTGGGTGCTGTGCTGCTGGCGGCAACTGCCCTGTCCACATCCTGCTCCAAGAGCTATCTGGATACCAAGCCGTATACCAGTATAGAAGCCGGGCAGGCTTTAAAAAGTGAAGCCGATCTGTTGGTAGCGCTGCGTGGTACTTATGCCGGTATGCGTAACTCCAACCTGTATGGTCGTACTATTCCGCTGTTGGGTGACTTGTTTGCAGATGTAACTTACATCTCTTCACAGAACTCCAACCGTTATATTGATGAGCAGCGTTATACCATTACTGTTACCAATGGTAATGCTTCTGCTACCTGGGCTGCGGCTTATACCGTGATCCTGCGTGCGAATAATATCATCAATTCAGCTGTTACGGCTAATACAAATGTGAATCAGTACAAAGGTGAAGCGTATGCTGCACGTGCTTTGATGTATTTTGAACTGGTTCGTTTATTTGCCAAGCCTTATACTGATGATCCCAATGCTTTGGGTGTTCCCTTGTCTCTGCAGTATAACCCCAGCGCACTGCCTCTCCGCAGTACCGTTGCCCAGGTATATACACAGATTGAAAGCGATCTGGCCCAGGCATTTAACCTGATGACTACTTTTTCCAGCTCTGGTCAGTTCAGCAAATACGCTGCCAAAGCCCTGCTGGCTAAAGTGTACCTCACCAAAGGTGAATATGCCAACGCCAAAGCAGCTGCTGTGGATGTGATTACCAATAGTGGTTTCACGGTAGCTACTGCTGCACAACATGCCGGTTACTGGGCAAGTGCTACGCAGCGTACCGACAAACTGGAAACGCTGTTTGAAGTAGTATCTGATGCTACCAATAACGCCGGTACCGATGCACTGGCTTATATCTACAACCAGGCTGGTTATGGCGATATGCTGGCTGCTGATGATTTTTATGCTTCTTTCAGCGCTACCGATGTACGTCGTAATCTGATGACTGCCGGTACACGTGGTGGTGGTCCTTGTTTCTTTGTAACAAAATACAATAACGTTACCAATGCAAACGATAAGGATGATACCAAAGTACTGCGTTTGAGTGATGTATACCTGATTGCAGCAGAAGCTTCTGCACGTACTGCAGATGAGGTAAGCGCCCGTACCTATGTTAACTACGTAGCTACCCGTCGCGATGCTGCTTTCACAGGTTATGTATCTACCGGTGCACAACTGGTGGATGATATCCTGAATGAGCGCAAAAAAGAACTGGCATTTGAAGGTGATCGTTTCCACACCCTGAACCGTCTGAAAATGACGATCAACCGTGGAGCGAATTATCCTGCTGCTGCCCGTACGATTGCGTATCCGTTCAACTTCAGACTGTATCCGATTCCCCAGGACGAAATCCAGGCGAATCCCGGACTGGCTGCACAGCAGAACGCAGGTTACTAATTCAAGTTTCCGCTTATAATCAAAGGGCCGCTCATTGGAGCGGCCCTTTTTTATGAAACCCGAATTGACTTTTTACCTCATTCACAGCTTGCGATTTCACCAAAACCGATCAATGATCTAGGTTATTCGAAGATATAACTGCGTGATCCCGGATAGTTATAAACAAGCAGTACAGCGCTGAATGTTTGAAGTCCGGGTTTGCAGGGAAGCAGCGAAAGATTCTTTTTACCGTAAATAAGTACTTCGGGGCTATTGTCAGATACCCGTTCTTCCAGTTGTCTTAATGCGGATTTGTTGCAGAGTGCAGACAGGTTGCCAATAGTAGTCTGGTAAGATTCGCCAGTGACTGAACGGAAATACTGAATGCCGATCAGGGGTACTTTTCCCCGAACCGGGCTGCTGTTACTGTATTGTAACCGATAGCTGATAGATTGCGTATTACCCGGTTGTATATGCGCATAACCAAATGATCCGAAGAAGCGGGGATTGGGGGTATATGTGCTTAATGTTTTATACAGTGTTTGAAAATTCATAAACATATTGGCATCTCTTCTGGGACTGAACCCATATTGCGCCTGTGTGATCAGTAACAGGTCGATATAATAATTACCCAATAAACTTGCAGCTGTATCTGCAGCAACGCTGAGGTATTGCTTTATTTGAGTAAGTAGTTGCGGGATATCTGCATCTGGCAACTGCATGGATGCCAGGTATTGACCCAATCGCGTATTATTATTGAGTTGTTTGTTGTGACAGATGATTGCAGCAGCTTTTTTCAGGTAGCGATTATTGGCCCTGCCTTCAAAATCGATACCAAAAAACCGGATTCGTTTTTCTGTTGTTAAAGCCTGGTTGTATTGCCTTACACCTCTTAAGAGGCTGAAATTTCCGTTGCTATCCAGGGATTTCAATAAATCTTCTTTCCCTGTTTCCAGGTATTCATTCATGATTATTGCTGCGGAGTGGGAATATTCCAGTATTTCGAATTGAACACCATGCCTGGCATGCAGCTGTAATAGCAGTTCGAGTTCCAGGGAGGTGTTGAGCTTATTAAGATGTGCCTGACCGATGAAATAGCAATCGGCATCGGGGAGGCTATCGGTAACTGAGTTTGCCAGTGATGCTATGCGGGGGATATGAAATGCCTGCTGAGCTTTGCCTGGGGTGTATAAAAGCATTGTCCAGAGGAGTGAATACAATACGCGATGCATCATTCATGTTTATTTAAAATAGCTGATGATTGTTGCGAAACCGGAATCTTTTCACTTTGCTCGTTTCATTCATAACCTGTCTCACTCACGCAGGATTCATGCGCCTTTTCATACAAGGGTAATTTCAATACCCATTCCCCGAACGGTATCGACAATATGATCGGATACGCCTTTGTCGGTAATGATGTGGTGGATGTCTTCCATGCCGCAGATTTTGCCGAAGCCGCGTTTGCCGAATTTAGTGGAGTCGGCCAGCACTATGGTTTTTTGCGCAGCGGCCATCATTTTTCGATTGAGTTGAGCTTCCATCATGTTAGTGGTGGTAAGTCCGAATTCCGGGTCAATACCATCTACACCGAGAAATACCTTACTGCAGGCAAAATCTTCCAGGATTCTTTCGGCATAATGACCGGTTACAGAAGTACTGCTTTTGCGCAGAATTCCTCCCAGCATGATGATTTCAACATTACTGCGGGAGTTAAGTTCAGCTGCTACGTTTAAGGCGCCGGTAATGATGGTGAGGTTATCGCTGGGGACAATTTTGCGTGCAAGGTAGAGTACAGTGGTTCCTGAAGCAATAATTACACAGTCGTTGGGATCTATAAAAGCTGCAGCAGCTGCACCGATATCTGATTTTTGGCTGGCATTCAGCTTTTCTTTTTCATTCACATGTCGGTCGGCTGCATAAGGGTTGGCCAGTGTACCACCACCATGGGTGCGATATACCAGGTTTTTATCTTCCAGCAGTTGGAGATCCTTTCGAATGGTTACGGATGATACATTGAGTTCGGCGCAGAGATCCAATACTTTGATACTTCCTTCCCGTTTCAGTTTGTCTAAAATATGCTGGTGTCTTTCTTGTAGGCTAAGCATAACAAGGGCTTTCAGACTTCAATATCCGTATTTTATTTGAATGTATGAATATCGAAACAATTTGTAATACAATGACTTGCGCGGTCTAAAATAAAATATTTTGAAGTTTCATTTTATTTTATATAGTTTCGTTTTGGCTCATTTTCTTTCGTTTCTTATAAAAACGAAAGAAAATAAAAGAAAGAATTATTATGACCGATCGTAAAGAACTATTAGCCGAATTAGCCTCCGATAATCGGGAATGGGATTTGATTGTTATTGGTGGTGGTGCCACCGGTTTGGGCATAGCCCTGGATGCGGTGAGCCGGGGTTACCAGACATTATTGCTGGAGCAGGCGGATTTTGCGAAAGGCACGTCCAGCCGGAGTACCAAATTAGTTCATGGGGGTGTTCGTTACCTGGCGCAGGGCGATGTGAAACTGGTTAGGGAAGCAAGTGTGGAAAGAGGTTTATTATATCGAAATGCGCCGCATATTGTACGCAACCAGACTTTTATCATTCCTATTTACAGTCATTTCGACAAGCTGAAATATTTTATCGGGCTCAAATTATACGACTGGATTTCCGGTAAACTGAGTTTGGGATCTTCGAAATTCATTTCCCGTAAAAAAGTACTGGAGCAGATGTCGGGCGTGAAAACAAGGGGATTGCTTGGGGGAATTGTATACCATGATGGTCAGTTCGACGATACCCGTTTGGCCATTAATCTGGTACAAAGTATTTGGGAGCAGGGTGGTTATGCTATGAATTATATGAAGGTATCGGGATTACAGAAAAACAATATTGGAAAGATATCGGGTGTAAAAGCCTATGATGTGGAGACCAGGGCACCCTTTCAGTTCCGCGCCAGATCGGTGGTGAATGCTACGGGTGTGTTTGTGGATGAGATATTACAAATGGACCGGCCCGGCAGTGCCAAAACCATTTGTGTAAGTCAAGGGGTGCACCTGGTACTCGATAAAAGTTTTTATCCTTCTGAAAATGCTATGATGATTCCCAAAACCCCGGATGGTCGGGTCTTGTTTGCGGTTCCCTGGCATCATAAAGTGGTATTAGGTACTACGGATACGCCGGTGGAGGAAGCCAGTCTGGAACCCAGGGCATTGGAAAAAGAAATTGATTTCATTCTGGCAACAGCTTCTGATTATTTGTCTCAAAAGCCTACCCGTAAAGATGTGCTGAGTGTGTTTGCTGGTTTGCGTCCGCTTGCTGCACCCAAAGGAGAGAATCAAAAGACCAAGGAGATTTCACGCAGTCATAAAATCATTGTATCCGATTCTAACCTGTTTACCATGCTGGGTGGTAAATGGACTACTTTCCGGAAGATGGGGGAGGATTTGGTGGATCATATAGAGCGGCATTTGCAATGGCCGCATCGGGAGCCACAGACGGCCCATATGCCCATTCATGGTTTTGCGCCTGATCCGGATTGGAATGATGCTTTTTATTTCTATGGCAGTGATGCGCCTTTATTGCGTGCTCAAATGAATGGCAGTGCAGGGGTGTGGATCAGTGAGTCGCTTAAAATACACCGCATGCAGGTGATCTGGGCGGTACAAAATGAGATGGCAAGAACAGTGGAAGATGTTTTATCGAGACGTACCAGGGCTTTATTACTGGACGCGGCTGAAAGTATCCGTATTGCACCTGAAGTGGCCCGTATTATGGCAAAAGAGCTGGGTAAGGATGATGGATGGGTAGAGGAGCAGGTGGAAGCTTTTGAAAAACTGGCCCGACAATACCAATTAAACTAACAAGAAGACTATACCAACGATTGACCATGCCACTACGATTCTTACAACCTGCCGAACATAAGGCCTTGTTGCCGGCTGAACAGATAGATCCTGTATATAAGCGTTTGCGCTTACAGGTATTTCTGGGAATATTTATTGGTTATGCCGGCTATTATCTGGTTCGTAAAAACTTCAGCATGGCCATGCCCGACCTCGTAGAGAGAGGATTCTCCAAGGGACAACTGGGTATTGCACTTTCCGGGGTATCCATTGCGTATGGTATCAGCAAATTCATCATGGGTAATCTCTCTGACCGGAGTAATGCCCGTATTTTTCTTTCACTCGGACTTGTACTATCGGCGCTGACCATGATTGTGATGGGTGTTTTCCCGTTTGCCACGGGTTCAATTACCATTATGTTTTTATTACTCTTTATCAATGGCTGGTTTCAGGGTATGGGATGGCCTCCATGCGGACGTGTAGTGGTGCACTGGTATTCTATTAAAGAAAGAGGTACCCGCATGAGCATCTGGAATGTGGCGCATAATGTTGGAGGCGGTCTGGTAGGCCCTTTGTCGATTATTGGTGTTACAGTTTTTGGAACCTGGCAGAGTAAATTTTATTTCCCTGGTATTATCGCCATTGTGGTGGCTATGATTGCTTATGTACTGGTTAGAGATACACCACAATCATGCGGATTACCTGCGATAGAATCTTACAAAAAAGATCATGCGCCTGATTATAATGCTTCCCATGAAAAAGAATTGTCTGCAAGGCAGATATTCATGGATTATGTTTTGGTTAACAAAACACTGTGGTTCATTGCGTTCGCTAATGCGTTTATATATTTGGTGCGCTATGGCGTTCTCGATTGGGCGCCTACCTATCTCAAGGAAGCAAAGGGTTTCTCCATTAACGATGCAGGGTGGGCTTATTTCGCTTATGAATATGCGGGTATACCTGGGACATTGTTGTGTGGGTGGCTAAGTGATAAGGTCTTTAAAGGTAAACGCGCACCTGCAACTATTATTTACATGTTACTGGTGCTGGCAGCTGTTCTGGTGTACTGGAAAAATCCGGCAGGGCATCCCCTGGTCGATAATATCGCTCTGGTGGTGATTGGATTTCTGATCTATGGCCCCGTAATGCTGATTGGTGTACATGCACTGGATCTCGTGCCTAAAAAAGCAGCCGGAACTGCGGCTGGGTTAACCGGATTATTTGGTTACCTGGGCGGAGCTTTGTTTGCCAATATAGCCATGGGATATGTGGTGGATGCCTGGGGATGGGATGGCGGTTTTTATATACTGATTATTTCCTGCATACTGGCTATAGTGTTCACGGCCATGGCATCGAGGAAGGAAAGCAAAACAAACAAAACATAACTCTTTGTCCAAACTCAAAACCAATAACTCCAATCAACTGCGTATGAAAACTCGTACACATGCTGCAACGTTTAGGGTATTCAGCAGAACCTTACTGCTGTTTCTCTTTGGGATGTCTGTTGCCATTTATTCGGGAGCACAACCCAAAACGGTAACCGGTGTCGTAAAAAATGCTGAAGACGGTACCCCCATTGAAAAAGCATCTGTTACCATCAAGGGAACCACCCGTGGGGTGGCTACCGATGCTAAAGGTGCCTTTACCATTACTGCTGTAGTAGGACAAACCCTGCAGATTTCTGCGCTGGGTTTTACTACTATCGAAGAAAAAATCGGGGATAAAACTGTAATGAATTTTGAATTGACATCTACTTCCAGCGAATTACAGGGTGTGGTAGTAACAGCGCTTGGTATTAAACGGGAAGAGAAAGCCTTAGGCTATGCCGTATCCAAAGTAAAAGGGGAAGATCTTACAGAGGCAATGTCGAATAACTGGACCAACGCTCTCACCGGTAAAGTGGCAGGCCTGAACCTGCTGAAGTCGGGTGGCGGACCTGCTGGTTCCAATAAAATTGTATTGCGTGGGGAGAATTCACTGGATGGTAATTCTCAGGCATTGATTGTACTGGATGGTGTGGTGATCAGCAGTAGTTCCGGTGCGCAAACCGGTACAGGAAGTTCTGCTTACCTGCAATCTGAATCACCCGTTGACTTTGGTACCAGTCTGAATGATATTAATCCTGAAGACATTGAAAGTGTATCGGTGCTGAAAGGTCCCGGTGCTACTGCATTGTATGGTGCCCGTGGAGCCAATGGTGCCATCATCATTACTACCAAATCGGGTAACGCCAGCAGAAAAGGATTGGGTATTACTTATAACCTCAATGCTTCCATTGATATGATCAACCGCTGGCCCGATTATCAGTATGAGTTTGGTCAGGGTGCAAGTGGACAAAATACCTGGTATTCTTACAATGCCACGGAAGATGGTCCCAGTACGCGCAGTACCAGTTCTGCCTGGGGGCCTGCTTTCGCTGGTCAGCAATACTATCAATATGATCCCGCAACCAGAAATAAATCGGCCACCCGTTTACCCTGGGTGCCTTATACAAATAACCGGAAAGATTTTTTTGTTACCGGTAAAACACTTACCAATTCAGTAACAATTGATGGTGGTAACAGTACCACAACTATGCGTTTATCACTCACCAACCAGAACAATACCTGGATTATTCCCAACACAGGGTATAAGCGCAATACGGTAGCACTTTCAGTGAATCATAAACTTTCTAATAAACTACAGCTGTCTGCTAAGGTAAACTATACCAATAAGTATACAGATAACCTGCCCTCAACTGGTTATAACAATCAGTCCATCATGTATTTTATCCGCGGTCTTACCCCGAATATGAATATGGATTGGTTTCGTGATTACTGGGTGCCCGGACAGGAGAATATTGCCCAAACACGTCCTTTCAGCAGCTTACTGGACAATCCGTTCCTGATTTCTTATGAGATGCTGAATAAATCAAACCGGCATGGAGTGATTGGTAATATTTCAGCTACCTATAATTTCAATAAAGATTTTAGTTTGATGGTGCGCAGTTCGCTGGATTTTGCATCGGAGTCCAGGTCACAGCAGCGCCCTTTCGGTACCAATAAGTTTGCGGAAGGAATGTTCCGTTCACAAAATATTTTCACTCAGGAGTTAAACAATGATTTCCTGCTTCGTTACAATAAGGATTTTGGTCGTAAGTTCTCTACTTCATTTTCAGTAGGTGGCAGCCAGATGCGCAACCGTTATATCCGTGATGACTTGCGTGCTGATCAGCTCAATCTGCCCGGTTATTATACACTGGCTAATAGTAAAAATCCTGTGGTGGCCTTGCCTTACCGGGCGGAGTTCAGGGTGAACAGCTTATATGGTATGGCGCAGGTGGCCTATGAAAAATTCCTGTTCCTGGATCTCACAGCACGTGAAGACTGGAGTAGTACACTGGCAACGCCAACCTCCAGCAAGAATGCGCCCTTCTTTTATTCTTCTGCCAACCTGAGCGTAATTGTTTCTGAGAAAATGCGTATGCCAGATCCGATTTCTTTCCTGAAAGTACGTGGATCTGTTGCAGGCGTGGGTAGTGGGGGCACAACACCCTACCTGACTTCCTTTGCCTATACTCCTACGTTATTTCCTGGTGGATTGAGTAATCCCTCTGCGATTGCCAATCCCGATCTGAAAGCCCTGCTGACTAATAGTGTGGAGCTGGGTTTGGATATACGTTTCTTCAAGAACCGCCTGTCGTTAGATGTGGCCGTATATCGCAACAATACCCGCAACCAGATTTTCCCGGTACCGATCGACAGAGCATCGGGTTATGGGGCAACCATTGCCAATGCGGGTCTGGTAACGAATAAGGGTATTGAAATACAGGTAAACGGTACAGTGTATAAAAGTAAGCGTGGCAATTTTACCTGGGATGTATTTGCTACTTACGCAGCCAACCGCAATAAGATTGTTGAGTTAGTGGATGGTGTGGATGTATATGTAATGTCAACCGGTCCTGCTAACCGCGGTTCTGTGGAAGCACGCCCTGGCGGACGTATGGGCGATCTGTATGGTATTGGTTATGATCGTGCACCAGATGGGCAGATCATTTATAATAGTCAGGGTCTTCCCACTCGTACTACTGAGATTAAGTACCTGGGTAATACCAATCCTGACTGGAAGGGGAGCTTAGGTACAGAGTTGAAATATAAAAATTTCCGGTTGAGCATGTTGTTTGACGGACAGTTTGGTGGTGTTTCTTATTCACTGACCCATGCGGTATTGATGGAAGAAGGCAAACTGAAGAAGACCATTCCCGGCCGGTACAATGGCATTGTGGGCGATGGTGTGGTATATGATGCCGGTACCAATAAGTATGTGAAAAATACAACACTGGCTACCAATATTCAGGCTTATTATGATGCCCATTTCAACAGGGATAATGTGGAGGCAAATACTTTCAGTACCGACTTTATTAAATTCAGGGAAGCCCGGTTCGATTATACACTGCCTAAGAAGCTCTTGAGTAAATTGAATTTGCAGAAAGCTTCACTGGGTATTTATGGACGAGATCTTTTCCAGTTAACCAAATGGCCGGCATTTGATCCGGAGTTCGGTACCCTTAATGATGGTACCATTAATGCCGGTTTTGAAATGGCCCAGTTCCCTTCAACCAGAACGCTGGGTATTTCTTTAACCATTGGATTCTGATTTGATCAACTGAAAACACAACGACATGAAAACTTTTAAAATATCATTGTTCACCCTTTTAACAGTATGTATGTTATTAGGATCCTGTTCCAAGGATTTTGAGAAAGTGAACACAAACCCTAATACTTTGCCTGAAACCAGGCCAGAGCTTCTGCTGGAGTCTGCTATTTACGCAGTACGTAATGCCAACCAGACAAGAGAGCATCGTCTGGTGCATGAAATGATGCAGGTGCATGTAACGGTAGTGAATTCGGACGAAATTCACCGGTACATCATTCGCCCTTCGGAATCAGATTATATGTGGAATAGCTGGTATTTGCAGATTACCAACTTCAAGGATGTTTACGATAATGCTAAAAAGCTTTCCATATTACCCAACCAAGCTTATAACTTCTCTTATATGGGTATGGCCCGAATTATGGAAGCGTATACCTATTCGCTGATTACGGATACTTATGGTAATGTTCCTTATACTGAAGCTAATAGAGGTAGAAGCGATAATATGTTCCAGCCCAAGTTCGATGATCAGAAGAGTATTTATGACAGTCTTTTTGTTCGACTTGAAGAAGCTAATGCTTTACTGGCGTTGAATAATGCATTGCCTACCAATCTGATGGCCAGAGATCCACTGTTTGCCGGAGATATTGTTAAATGGCGCAGGTTTGGTAATAGTCTTTATCTGCGACTGCTCATGCGTGCATCGGGCCGGCCGGAAAGTAAGGCTGCGCAAAAAATCAATGAAATGATTGTAACCAATGCTGCTAATTATCCGGTTATGACCAGCAATACTGATGATGCCGTGATCCGTTTTACTTCCACAGTTCCCTTCACTTCTGCTTTTAATACATATCGGGATTATGATTTCAACGGCGAGAATGGTCTTACCGAATTCTTCATCAATACCTTGAATAACTGGGGAGATCCGAGATTAACGAAATGGGCAAGTACTGTAGCCAGCGCTTATATTGGTATTCCCAGTGGCTATGCTCCCGGCGCACAACAGGACCGGATGTCTTACTACCTGCCTGCTTTGAAAAATGAGCCCTTAACTGGTAATATTCTGAGTTATGCCGAAGTACAGTTTATGTTGGCAGAAGCTGCGGTTCGAGGATTTATTCCGTCAACTGGTGCTAAAGCTTATTATGAAAACGGAGTTAACAATGCCATCACTCATTGGGGGTTAACTGTTCCTGTAGGCCATCTGCTGAAACCAGGTATTGTTTGGATTGATGCAGAAACCATGGAACAAAAAATTGAAAAGATCATTACTCAGAAATATTTCACATTTTTCTTTACTGATTTTCAGTCCTGGTTTGAACATCGCCGCACCGGTTATCCAATCCTGCCCAAAGGTCCTGGATTACAGAATGGTGGCACTATGCCAACCCGATTGGTATATCCGGTATCAGTACAATCATTAAACAGAGCCAATTATGCAGCTGCAGTGGCTGGCATGGGTGGCGCTGATAATATGCTCACCAAAGTATGGTGGCAGGTAAAATAAATTGTTTAGCATATTCAAACAGTAGAAAATGAAAACAAAAAAAATAATAACTGCGGGACTGGTGATCACCACTATGAGTGCTTTGCTGACTTCCTGCATCAAAAAATATGATAATCCTGCTTCAGGAACTTTAGGCGAACAAATTAATATGGTTGATTTTCGTCAGACTTATCGTGGTGCCGAGTTGACTATTACACCTGATAAAATTGGAGGGGCAACAAAAATTCAGGGTGTAGTAATCTCTGATAAATCGGGTGCCAATATCGACGCCAATAGTATGGTTATTCAACAAACCTACGCCACACCTAATACGGCTTATGATATTACCGCCGGTATTGTTGTAAAGTTTAATGCAGCCAATACATTCAATTTGGGTGATTCGGTTGAAATTAGTGTAACAGGCTCATTACTGAACCGTGTTAACGGTAGCCTTACACTTAGTGGTGTTACTGCAGACAAGGTAAAAGTATTGGCTACCGGACGAGTGCCGCTAAACAGGAATATAACCCTGGGAATGCTGGGAGCCCAGGCAGATATGTTTGAATCAACGCTGGTATCGGTACATGCAGACGCCAGCGAGTATAGTGCTACTGCTACTTTGGCGGGGAATAAAAAATTAAATGATAATACCGGAACAGATGCATATTTGATGACTCGTACAGATGCCGGTTTTGCTTCAACTGCATTGCCTATTAATGCACAGTTCAATGGTATAGCAGGATTCTGGAATGCGAATGGAAAAGATACAGCTGGTGCGATCAAAGTGATCATGCCTCGCAATGCAGGCGATATCCAGTTTAAGAGTGGGGCATTGTATGCAGGTTTCCCGGAGAGTTTTGAAGCGCCGGATATCAGTGTTAAGTCCAGCTATAATAGCGGCACCAACAATGTTCAATTGGCTACGGGTACGTGGAACCTGTTGCAGGGTATTCTGGCCAATACCGTACTGAGTGATAAGTTTAACCAACCGGGTAAACAGTCGATCCGGATGCAACAGAATTTAACCACCAGTGGTTATACTCAAATGAATTTCGACCTGCCCAATGGTGCGTCCAAAGTAACCGTGTTCTATGGTAAGTATGCTACTGATGCAAAAAGCAGTTTCAGGCTTGAATATTCAACTAATGGCGGTACTACCTGGACCGTATTGGGGGCCAATGTTACTGATATGCCCGATAAGGCTAACAAGCAGATGACCTGGACGCTGAATATTACCACACCTATTCGCTTCAGGATTAATAAACTTGGTACAGGTACTTCCAATAATGGCAGGTTATGCCTGGATGACTTTGCTGTTTATCAAAAACTATAATATTTTAATTCAACGATGAATAGGAGAAAGTTTTTAGGAAATATGAGCTGGATCACGGGGGGCTTGGCTTTTGCCAATGCCCTCCCTGCTTCGGCTTTTGCGCTGGAAGGAAATCTATGTAAAGGATTCGTTCGCTCTGGCGGCAAACCTGTTAAAGATGTAGTTGTAAGTGATGGATTTAGTGTAGTAGCCACCGATAATAAGGGGGCTTTTTCGTTTGAGTGGAATCCCAATGCAGTAGCTGTTTTCCTCAGTACACCGTCTGGTTATGCCTTTAAACAGGAGAAAAACATATCACGACATTATCGCTTGGTACAGGATGTGGCCGGACAGGAAGTTCTATTTGACCTGGTGCCTTTGGGTAAGGACGACAACGAGCATGAGTTTATTATCTGGGCCGATCCGCAGGTGAAAAATATGAAAGATGTTCAGCTGATGATGACACAATCGGTGCCCGATGTGCAGCGATGGTTGTCTACCCGGAAGAACACAGATCTGATTCATGGTATTTGTGTGGGAGATATTGTATGGGATAATCATAGTCTGTTCCCCGAATACGAGAAGGCTGTAGCGCAAATGAATATTCCGTTCTTCCAGTGTTTGGGTAATCATGATATGGATTACAATAAAGGTGGTGACGAAAGCTCCGATGATACTTTCCAGCAACTGTATGGACCCTGTGATTATTCCTTTAACCGGGGCAAAGTACATTATGTTGTAATGGACAATGTTCGTTATATGGGCAAGGACCGGGATTATGACGGATTTTTCCAGGATCAGCAGCTGGCGTGGCTGAAAAAAGATCTATCTTATGTACCTGCAGATTATCTGATTATTCTCTGTGTACACATACCGGTACATAGTGGTGTAAAAAACAAAAAAGCTTTGTACGAAATTCTGGGTGACCGCAAAGTGCATATTATGTCGGGACATACGCATTATCATCTCAACAAGATCACCGGTAATATTTTTGAACACAACCATGGAACAGTTTGTGGGGCTTGGTGGACAGGGAGTATTTGTGTGGATGGTACGCCAAATGGTTATGGTATCTATAAAGTAAAGGGTAACGATTTGAGTTGGTTCTATAAAGCTGTTGGTCAGGATAACGATTATCAGATGAGTTTGAATATAGCAAAGACTGATGATGGATTGAAGCAACTGGTAGTCAATATCTGGAATTTTGATCCATCCTGGCGCCAGGAGTATGTTGTGAATGGGGAGACTAAGGGAGCTCTCGAACAATTTACTGGATTTGACCCGGTGGCTTATGCCAATTTCATTGGTCCGGATTTACCCAAGACCAGGGGGTTTGCTGAGCCACATCAAACCAATCATCTTTTCAAAGCGGTATTGCCTGCCGATGCACGCGAAGTAGTAGTGAAAGTCACTGACCGGTTTGGAAAAATTTATACAGCTACTCAATATATTTCCTGATATGCGTATCATTATAACCAGTTTATTATGTTTTGCCGCTACGAGCATTGTCTCTGCCCAAAGACCTGCTTACGATAGTACCTACAGGCCTGGCAATTTTGCACTAAAGGTTGCTCAGTTCCGTTCTTATGCTAATGCGCCGACTGATATTATTTTCCTGGGTAACAGCATTACCGCTGGTACTGAGTGGGCGGAATTGCTGGGAATGCCTAATGTGCGCAATCGGGGAATCAGTAGTGATATCAGTTTCGGGGTACTGGAACGTTTGGATGAGGTTACAGAGGGTAAGCCGGCCAAGGTTTTTATACTGATTGGGATTAATGATATTTCCAGAAACATACCCGACTCACTGATTTTGCAGAATTACCGCAGGATCATTGCCAGAATAAAACTGGAGTCTCCTACTACGCAAATTTATTTCCATACTTTACTGCCGGTAAATAACACGTTCACGCAGTTTAAAAATCATTATAACAAGGATGAGCATATTCAATATGTAAATACCGAACTGAAAAAAATTGCTGCTGAAGAGAAGATAGGACTGATTGACTTGCATCCGAATTTTCTCGATGCAGATATGCGGCTTGACAGCCGGTATACAGTTGATGGTTTACATTTGAATGCTGCGGGTTATCAGGTTTGGAAAAAAATATTATTCTCATCCGGTTATCTAAAGTAGTTGATCATGAAATATGTTGTAGTAATCGCATTCTTGACTGTAGCTTGTGGTCCGGCACAAAAATTAAAGCGGCCTTCGCTGCCATCTTTTGATCAGGAAGGACATCGTGGAGCCAGGGGGCTAGCTCCTGAAAATACGATCGCAGCTATGTATCGTGGCATTGATGAAGGGGTAACCACACTGGAGCTGGATCTGCATATCAGTCGGGATAAGCAGGTGGTTGTTTCCCATGATCCTTATTTTAACGAGTTGATCACCACCACTCCTGAAGGTACATACCTAACCAAGCAGGAATCGCGTAAGCGGTTATTATATCAAATGAATTATGATAGTATCAGTAAATATGATGTGGGGCTGAAACTGCACCCCGATTTCCCAAGACAGCAAAAAATGGCTGCGGTGAAACCATTGTTTACCATGTTGATTGATTCCGCAGAAGCGTATTCGGCCAAAAAAGGTAAACAGATTTGGTACAATGCAGAGATCAAGTCGAAGGAAGAAGGAGATGGGGTTAATCATCCTGCTGTCCCTGAATTTGTGGAACTGGTTGTACAAACAGTGCGGACAAAAGGCATTGCGTCCCGTATTATTATTCAGTCATTCGATGCGAGACCCTTGCGGTACCTGCACGATCATTACCCGGCTATGCAGACCTCATATTTGCTGGAGGCGAAGGATAAGGGTACAGTACAGGATTATGTTCAAAACCTGGGCTTTAAGCCTTCAGTACTGAGTCCGCATTATTCACTGGTTACTACAGAATTACTCAAAGAAGCGCATGCGCTGGGTATTCGTGTGATTCCGTGGACAGTGAATACATTGGCAGATATACGCAGGCTGAGGGATATGGGTGTGGATGGAATTATTACAGATTATCCCGATTTATTTCATCAGTAACGTATCTTCCCGGTACGGATTAATAACCAACGTTTGCCATGCCAAAATACATTCTCGCCTTCGATCAGGGCACAACCAGCTCCCGTGCTATTATTTTCGATAAACAAAGCAATATCGTAGCGGTAGCCCAGAAAGAATTTACCCAGATTTTTCCGCAGCCGGGCTGGGTTGAACATGATGCCAATGAAATCTGGAGTACCCAGCTGGGTGTGGCAACCGAAGCGGTTGTCAAAGCCGGTATTACTATTCACGATGTAGCAGCCATTGGTATTACCAATCAACGGGAGACAACAGTGGTTTGGGATCGGCATACAGGTCAACCTGTGTATAACGCCATTGTATGGCAGGATAAACGTACGGCGGCTTATTGTAATGAGCTGAAGGCATCCGGTAAGGATGTAGTGATCCGTGAGAAGACCGGACTGGTTACCGATTCTTATTTTTCTGCTACTAAATTACGCTGGATACTGGAACATGTTCCCGGAGCGAGGGAAAAAGCCGAGAAGGGTGAACTATGTTTTGGCACCATTGATACCTGGCTTCTCTGGAAACTGACCAATGGGAAAGTGCATGCTACAGATGTGTCCAATGCCAGCAGAACCATGATGTTTAATATCCATACACTTCAATGGGATATTGAATTGCTGGAATTATATGGTATTCCAGCTGCTATGCTGCCTACGGTAAAGTCAAGCAGTGAAGTATATGGGCATACCCAGCATATTTTAACGGCAGCTGATATACCTGTAGCGGGTATAGCTGGTGATCAGCAGGCTGCATTATTTGGTCAGATGTGTACACAGTCGGGCATGGTAAAGAATACCTATGGTACCGGTTGTTTTATGCTCATGAATACGGGAGAGAAGCCTGTGGCCTCACAGAACAATTTACTTACTACTATTGGTTGGAAGATCAATGGGAAAGTACAGTATGCACTGGAAGGCAGTGTATTTATTGCGGGGGCGGTGGTACAATGGTTGCGTGATGGTTTACGATTGATTCAAAGCTCCGGTGAAGTGGAAGCGCTGGCTGGTAAAGTAACGGATAACGGTGGGGTGTATATGGTTCCGGCTTTTACCGGTCTGGGAGCACCTTACTGGAACCAGGAAGCACGTGGACTGATCATTGGCATTACCCGCGGCACGACTGATGCACATGTGGCCAGGGCTGCTGTTGAGAGTATTGCATTTCAAACCATGGATGTACTGAAAGCGATGGAAGCCGATGCCGGTATTCATATTAAAGAAGTGCGGGTAGATGGCGGTGCAACCGTGAACAATGCACTCATGCAGTTTCAAAGCGATATATTGAATACCACCGTGGTCCGGCCACGTATTACCGAAACCACAGCATTGGGTGCAGCATACCTGGCAGGGCTGGCAATTGGTTTCTGGAAAGACCTGGATGAGCTGGAACAATACTGGCAGAAAGATGCTGCTTTTGTTCCCACCATGGATGCTGTGGTATCTGATTCGTTAAAACAGAACTGGGGGCGCGCCATTCGTGCGGCACAGGCATTTACAGTATAATCCTAATTCAACCATAACTAAATCCAAGATCATGACTGCTTTACTGGGCGAATTCATTGGTACGGCCATGCTTATTGTACTGGGTAATGGCGTAGTTGCCAATGTAATATTGAATAAGACAAAAGGACATAACAGCGGATGGATTGTTATCACCCTTGGCTGGGCCATGGCTGTTTTTGTAGGTGTTTATATTGCTGCTCCTTTCAGTGGTGCGCACCTGAATCCTGCTGTAACGATTGCACTGGCCACGGCTGAGAAATTTCCCTGGCAGGATGTTCCTATGTATATCGGTATGCAGATCGCCGGTGCTTTTACCGGTGCAGTACTGGTTTGGGCCATGTATAAAAAACATTTTGATGAAACCACCGATGCCGGAACTATACTCGCAGTTTATGCTACCGGACCGGCTATCCGTAATACATTCAGTAATCTCCTCTCTGAAATCATCGGTAGTTTTGTGCTGATTCTCGGGGTGTTGTATATCGTTTCTCCGCAAAACAGCCTCGGGGCGCTGGATGCATTACCCGTTGCCCTGTTGGTGCTGGCCATTGGCTTATCATTAGGTGGTACAACCGGTTATGCCATCAACCCAGCGCGTGACCTGGGTCCCCGGATAGCACATGCCATACTGCCTGCCAAATATAAAGGCAGCAGCGACTGGGCCTATGCCTGGATACCCGTGATCGGTCCGGTTATTGGCGCTGTACTCGCAGTACTGGTGATGAAAGGATTAGCCTAACACTGTGTAGGCTGTATCCTGAAGCCATGCGGCTTACCTGCGTGCAGTAATCTTCAGGATATAAGTGTTTTGCTGCCGTTCGTTCCGGATACCGAGATAGTGTTGTATATGCAGGCCTGTTTGCTGCAGTATGGTATCTCCAAGTATGGCTTCTGATGCAAAACCCAGCTTACTGGCTATCTCCGGCAGGCACTCTGAACTGTATACAATCAGTTCCTTGGCTTTGTCAATCCGGCATTCTGCTACAAACTGACTGATGCTATATCCCTCAGTATTGGTGAAGTCCCTGTCAAGCTCAGTAAACGGGATATCAAAATACCGGCTCAGGATTGTCTCGAGATGTCCCGGTGAAAAAATCTCTGGTTCATTGATGAGTGTGTTGCGAATGAGTCGCTTTACGGAAGCGGATGAAATAAAAAGGCCTGAGCTCATACTAATTGTTCTGTTTTACATTTCAGGCAACCATATCCAGTGGAGTTCTGGCCGATTGTGATTGTTTGTATTGCGATGGTGTAATACCTGTAATTTTTTTGAATTGGGTTGAGAGGTGATGAACACTGCTGAAGCCTGTCAGATCAGCGATCTGGCTCAATGAATATTCATCATAACTGATGAGTTCTTTAACCCTTTCTACTCTTTGGCGGATAAAATATTTCTCAATGGTGATCCCTTCCACTGAAGAAAATATATCACTCAGGTAGCTGAATTCATAGTGTAACCTTTCTGCTATTTTAGCCGATAGTTTCATTTGTCTGTTATCAAGTCCGGCCATTATATCTTCCTGAATCACCTGCTTAATACCTTCAATGATTCTCTGGTTGCGATTTTCAATCACTTCAAGACCAATGTCGAGCAGGGCTTTTTTAAAAGCCTCTATTTGATCGTGGGATGGGTGATGAGCCAGCTTTACCCTGCCCAGTTCTATCTGCAGGGTATGAAGCTGATGTTCTTGCAGGAGTTGACTTACAGTAAGCAGGCAGCGCCGGCAAACCATATTACGGATGTATAAGGTTGGTAAATTATTCATAAGGAATATTACTGTTGGAATCAATGATTGATGCAATAGTAGGCGATGGCTGCCAGGCGAAGACCCATCAGGATCAGTAGTCCGAATAATATCCTCATTTCCCAGGATGGCATTCGGTTAGCAATGATTTGTCTGATGGGTTGGTTTATTCTTTTTTCTTGCCTCATAACTGTTATTATTTGCGTGCTTAAATACAGCTGCAAAATAAATTCAGGCCGGGGGCAAGTACTTGTAGAAAGTGGTTACGGACTTGAATAAACCTGCTATTTTACTGGTATCAGGCTTCCGGGAAGTAGCGGAAAGCGAAATGATCCTTCAGGGGGGCGTAGGCCGATGGCTGTACGCCATTGATCTGTACGAAGCTTCTGGTAAAATGAGCAGGATCGGAGAATCCGGATTCATAGGCGGCTTCTTTGAGGGAGCGCCCCGCTAAAAAAAAGCCAAATGCTGTGGCCATGCGCTGCCATACGATATATTGTCTGACCGGTATACCCATTTTTTCCTTGAAAAGGTGCAGGAAGCGGTTTTCTGACAGATGGATATGCGCAGCCAGTTCTGCGGCCGACAACCCTTCTGTAATATGCTCCTGTATATATAATAAGACTGACCGGATGCGCTGATCCATCGGATAAAACAGGTATTTGTTTTTCAGCAGACAATTATAAATACGGTTGGTCAGTTCGTCAAAAGTCTCGCCATCCGGTAATACGGCCCTGCTCAGGTTCAGCAGGTCTTCTTTTACCGGGTTAAACTCAGTGCCATTTAATAATAATACGGGGGCTTCCTGTAATACCGACTCTTTTAACCATTTGGCAGGTGCAGTTTGCGGAATGATACAGGTAGTAGCCTGCCATCCCTGTTGTACCCGCAGGGCATGTGGAATATTGGCATCTATGATTACGCCTGTTGTACTCGCCCAGCCCGTAGCCTCGGTCCATACTTCAAACGGTTCCTCATCCAGGGCAAAAGTTACTTGTAATACGGCATGCTGGTGCACGGCAAAATCCCGGTGCGGGGCTACCATCAGCATGCGGGTACTACTAATATGTATGGACGGTTTTGAAAGCATATCGGTTGTTTCCGGGAATGATGTACAAAGAGCCCTTCATCGTGTAAAGATCGCCCCGTTTCCCCGGAATACTTTTGCATCATCAAATTATTAATCACACAAAAAAATTAAAACAAATGGAAACAACCACCAAAAAATGTATCTGCGGCGATGCTGCAACAACACCGGCAAAATGTAACTGTGGCGATAATTGTCCTGGCAAGGGCTGTACCTGCGGTTGCGGAGGCTGTGCATAAACAAACCGGGAGGGGGCATCCCCTCCCAATTTTCCAACTTTTAAATCGCTGTTATGGCGCTCTATACACTCACCAGTAACCAGGTATTACCCGATATTCAGCAACCAGACGAACTTGTGATTACCAATTCAGGAGACGTAAGTATGTTATCTGCATTGGTACAGGTTCCTGAGTCGGAAATCATACACCGTTTGGCAAATGATCACGAAGCGTACGTTGCTTACCTGCAAGGTATTCCGGTTGCTTTTGGATGGGTGGCCAGTGGAAGGGCACGTATCGGTGAATTGAATCACGATTTTATATTACCCAATGGTAATCGTTATCTGTGGAACTTCCGAACCCTGGAAGCATACAGAGGCCGGGGGATTTATCCTGCCTTATTGCAGGCAATTATTAATGATCAGCGTGGCCGGGCAAAACAGTATTGGATCATCCATGCACCTGAAAATAAATCTTCCCAACAAGGTATCCGCAAAGCCGGTTTTCGTTTCCTGGGGCAATTGGGACTAAATAAAGAAGGACAACTGGCCCTGGAAGCGCGGTATATGCGATTGACTGAGAAAATGCTGGCCCATGAAATGGGTATGCCCACGGATCGGGGTAAAGTTTTACCATGCTGGAATTGCCACAGCCCTTATCTGAAGAAACGATCTGTTTATTGTTGTACACCATCCATTGTACCGATAAAGAGCAGCGTTCATTTATAACACAATAATTCCGGAATTATTCACCGGAGCCCCAACCACTTTATTCAAAACCAATTCAAACAATATGAAAAAAATATTGAACACTATTTTATTGTCTTTACTCTTCACTGCACCGGTTATGGCGCAGAGCTTGAAGGGTAAACTGACAGACGAACAGGGCAAACCTGTTTCCGATGCTACCGTATTATTATTGCAGGCGAAAGACTCACTGCCTGTTATGTCGATACTCAGTAAAGACGGCAACTACTTTTTTAAAGATGTAAAGCCGGGTCACTACCTGCTTAAAATAACCCATATCGGTTATGTGGGTACGTTTACAGAAATCTTTGAAATGACAACCGGAGAAAAACAACTGCATGAACTGTTGCTGGCCGCTAAAGCCAATAACCTCCAGGCTGTAACGGTAAAAACGCAGAAAAAACTGATTGATGTTAAAGCGGCTAAAACAATTATACAAGTGGCAGGTACCATGCACAGAAGCTCGGCACATGCACTGGAAGTATTGCGTAAAATGCCGGGTATTACTGTTGATAAAGACGATAACCTGCTGATGCAGGGGAAACCAGGCGTGCAGGTTTTGGTAGACAACCGTGTGGTGGTACTTACTGCCGAACAGTTGGTTGGCTACCTGAAATCCATTCCTGCCGATCAGATTGAAAGTATTGAACTGCTTAACCAGCCCGGTGCGATTTATGATGCATCAGGTTCGGGAGGTATTATTCATATCCGCCTTAAAAAGAACAAATCTTTTGGTGTGAATGGTAGTGTACAGGCTGGTATGGCAGTAACGCCACGTGTGCGCTATAATGGGTCTTTTTCCCTGAACTACCGCAACCGTGGTATAAACCTGTTCAGTGATTACAGTTTTCAGCATAATGCTTCGCATAATAAGTTTCGCCTCAACAGGCAAATCGGTGATACCGCTTTTTATCAGCAGAATGATATCAAACAGTCGGGGGATGTACACCTGTTAAAAGCTGGTGCTGATTTTACACTTTCCAGTAGATCTGTGCTGGGGCTTACCATTACCGGTAACCTGAGCGATGCTGAAGCCAATAATAATGGGTCATCACCCATTGTATATGTTCCTTCCGGAACTACCAGGGCTATTATGCAATCGGTGAATGCATCTGCCCAGCAACAGGATCAGTGGGTTTATAGTCTCAATTACCAATACCGCGATTCTGCAGGTAATAGCTTGAATATGCAGGCTGACCGGGTTGATCTGAATATTCGCAACAAGCAGGATCAGCCAAACAGGTTTGTAGACCCCGTGAACCAACAACTGTTGTATACCCGTAATTATGCACTGGAAACACCTTCCGATATACGCATCTATACCCTTAAGGCCGATTATGAAAAACAGGCCGGAAAGCATAAATGGTCTTTTGGCGGGAAGAGTTCATTTGTACAGACCGATAATAATTTCCACCAGTATGCAGTGGATCAGTCGGATAAAACTTTCGATCATCACCACAGCAATGCTTTTGCGTATCGTGAACAGGTTCATGCATCTTACGCACAATGGAGCTTTAATAATCGTAACTGGGCATGGCAGGCTGGTGTGCGTGCGGAATACACCAATATTAAGGGTGATCTGTTTACCTATCATAATTCCACAGCAGCACCTGAACTGGCCAGTCGTTTTTCACGCAACTATTTTGACCTGTTTCCCAGTCTCTCTGTAACCATGGCACCCGGTTCTAAAAGCCAATGGACGCTGGCATACAGCCGCCGTATTGATCGCCCTGTTTACAAGGACCTCAATCCGTTTGAATATCGTATCAATGAATATACTTTTCACAAAGGAAGCATTGATCTGAAACCGCAGTATGCACAATCTATCAGCCTGACACATACCTACGGATTCAGGTTGAATACAACACTCATTTATAGTCGTACAACTGATATGTTTGGTCAGGTTGCAGATACTGCGGCCGGTGTGAAAGGATATCTGTACAGTCGCAATATTGCCCGGCAGGATATGCTGGGATTGAATATCAGCTATCCGCTGCAATACGGCCCCTATAGCCTGTTTACCAATGTACACACCTATTACGCCAGCTATCGTTTAGATGATGGTCCGGGCAGAAAGATCTCGCTGGACAGAACAACTTTCAGTCTGTTTATGCAACATGGCTTACGGTTTGCCAAAACATGGACGGCAGAGCTGAGCGGTTTTTATAATAGTCCATCTGTCTGGCAGGGAAGCCTGCGGGCAGGATCAATCTGGAGCATGGATGCCGGTATTCAGAAACAGTGGCTGGCTGGTCGTGTTAACCTGAAACTAAGTATTAGTGATCTTTTCAAAACCCTGAAATGGACGGCCGAAGGCAATTTCGCTGGGCAGTCGTTACAGGCCAATGGCAGTCAGGACAGTCGCCAGTTCAGGATACAGTTCGGTTATCGTTTTGGTAACAGTAAGGTAAAGGCTGCCAGGCAAACACCCGGCGGTGCTGAAGAGGAGCGGAAGCGGACTCAAGGAGCAGCAGGCCTGGGCGGATAGTTGTCAATACCTGAAATGACAATCGGTACTCGCGTAGGAGAGGCCAAAACCAAAAACTGAAAGGGCTTCAGCAGGATTAAAAATCCTGCTGAAGCCCTTTTCTATGTATTAATCGAGAGCTGCGTTCTGAGAACTGCATATCCCTCCCCTTGGCCCAGTTCAGGGTTTCTTCAGAATTTAACCGGACATTTGAGCCGTGAAGCTGCTCATTATTGAAGATGAAAGAGAGCTGGCAGAAGCCATGCATACCTACCTGTCGGGTAATGGTTTTGTATGTGAATGTGTGCACGATATCAAAAATGCACTGGATAAGCTAAGTATTTATGAATACGATTGTATACTGCTGGACCTGATGCTTGCAGATGGTGATGGTATAACCCTGCTCAGGGAACTTCGTGCTATGCAGAAAACTGATGGGGTACTGATTATTTCCGCCCGTGATACATTAGACACCAAACTGGAAGGGTTACATGCAGGTGCTGATGATTACCTCACCAAACCCTTTCACCTGCCGGAACTCATGGCCAGGGTACAGGCTATTATCAGACGGCATAAATTTTCTGGCAATAATATCATCCGCTTTAACGAGATCAATATCGATTTGTTGCGCAAAGAAGTATTTGTGGATGATAAAGCAGTGCTTTTAACAAGAAAAGAGTTTGACCTGCTCCTTTACCTGGTAGGCAACAGCAAAAGAGTTTTATCCAAAAACGCAATTGCAGAACATTTATCTGGTGATATGGCGGATATGATGATTAGTTTTGACTTCATTTATGCGCATATCAAAAACCTCAAAAAGAAATTATTACAGGCCGGTGCCCCCGACTACATTAAAACTGTTTATGGCATTGGGTATAAATGGACGGAATGAGAAAACAGTTATTACATACCACCCTTCGGAAATACCTGGTTTTTTCATTGCTGGTGCTGATGGTAACAGCTCCTGTTTTTTATGTCTTCACTGAACACTGGCACAGGGCAGAAGCAGAGGAAGCATTGTTACTGCGATTACATGAGTTTGAACGGTATACACTTCCTGGTTTTCAGATCAGTGATATTGAAAAGTGGAACGAGTGGAACCGTGACCAGCAGATATTACCAGATACCGGCAGCATAACAAAGCCCTGGTTTTCAAATGCCAGTCATCTTAATATCATGGATGGCGACCAGGAACCCTACCGGGAGTTATATGCACCTTTACAGATCAACGGTACACGAAAATTATTTTATGCAAGGGAAAATCTGTTGGATAATATGGATATGGTGTACAATATCGTTTCCCTGTATGTGTCTATTTTGATCCTGCTGATTGTTGGTATGATGATTTTATCCGGACGGGTAACCCGTAAACTTTGGAAGCCCTATTATGCGATGCTGTCGGCTTTGGAAGGATTTAAAGTTGATAAACCGGAAATGCCTGATCTGCCTGAAAGCGATATTGATGAATTTCACCGGTTGAAGGAAGTATCGGAAAAGCTTATTGAACGGAATGTGACCATTTACAGGGATCAGAAAGAGTTTGTTGAAAATGCGGCACATGAATTACAAACGCCACTGGCTGTATTGCAGGGGCGACTGGATAATCTTATACAAGATGAAAAACTCACTCAGGAGCAACTTGCAGAATTGTCGAAGCTGAGTGAAACGATCTACCGGCTCCATTATTTGAATAAGAATCTGCTGTTATTATCGCGCCTGGAATATGACCAGTATCAAGACACGGGTAGCCATAATCTGGCTGTTTTGCTGGAGAAGCAACTGGATTTTCTGGAAGAACTGGCCAGGGAAAAAAATATTACTATTGAAAAACAGGAGTGGGAAAGCATAAGCGTACAGGCCAACCAGGTACTGCTGGAGGTTTTGCTGCGAAACCTTTTGTCTAATGCACTGAAACATAATGCCAGTGGCGGAATTATCCGGGTGCAGTTACAGCATCAGCGGCTCCTGGTGCAAAATACAGGTCCTTTGACCGAATTGGATAAGGGCCGCCTGTTTAACCGTTTTTTCCGAGCCAATGATCAGGAGCAGGGAAGCGGACTTGGGCTGGCGATTGTTAAAAAAATTACCGACCGGTACGGATGGATTATCACTTACCACTTTGATGGTGCTTACCATAGTTTTACGATAAGTTTTTAGGGTTCAGGATTTCTTCAGATTCCTGTTGGAAGTTTGCCTAAATCAAAAAACTATTACCCATGAAAAAGTATTTTACATTGATGGCTTCAACAAGTTTGTTGGTACTGTCTGCTTTATCTGGTTGTGCACAGAAGCTGGCACAGAAAGATGTTCCTGCTGCCGTACAGCAGCACTTCAGTAAACAATTCCCGGGCGCGCTGGCAAGCTGGGAAAAAGAAAAGGATAAACTGGAAGGCAATTTTAAACAAAATGGAAAAGAGTGCAGTGTATTGTATGACATGAAGGGGAATCTGCTGGAATCAGAAGTAGCCATATCGCAACAGGAGTTACCGGCGGCGGCGGTTGCCTATATTCAAAAGCATTATGCTGGTAAAAAAATTAAGGAAACGGCCAGGATCACTGATGCTAAAGGAGCAATAACATTTGAAGTGGAAGTGTCGGGCAAAGACGTGATTTTTGATGAGAAAGGAAATTTCGTAAAAATTAATTGAATATGATCATGAAACGCATCTTCGGTGGTTTAAGTGTTGTTATTTGTTTATTGTTAATTCCGGCATTGCTCCGTGCGCAATCAGGCAGTGTTAGCGTGTCGGGACAGCTGAAAGACAAACTGTCAAAAGCCTCAATGGCATATGTGAATGTACTGTTGCAGCGTTCTTTCGACAGTGCTTTTGTCAGCGGCACGGTAACCGCCGAAGATGGTCGTTTTGTATTGGCAGGTGTTAAGCCGGGCAATTATTTATTACAGGTTCGTTTCACCGGCTATAAAACCCGCTGGCAGCCTGTTTTTGTGGGTACATTATCTGAGTATCTTGATCTGGCTGTAATAGAAATGGAACCCGATCCCCGCGAGCTGAATGAAGTAGTGGTAACATCCCGGGCGCCGGATGATGTATCAGGTAAGTTGGATAAAAAAGTAATAAATGTTTCCGGCAACCTCAGTCAGGCAGGTGGTTCGGTATTGCAGGTGATGCAGAACCTGCCCGGGGTAACGGTTGATAATGGTAAAGTGCTTATCCGTGGCAGTGATAAAGTGGCAGTACTGGTAGACGGTAAACAAACAGCATTAACTGGTTTTGGAAACCAGGCCAGCCTGGACAATATTCCGGCATCAGCCATTGATAAAATAGAGATCATCAATAACCCTTCGGCACGTTACGATGCTAATGGGAATGCAGGGATCATTAATATTATTTTCAAGAAAAATAAAAAGGAAGGGTTTAGCGGGAAGCTGGGTTTTGCCACAGGCCTCGGAGCTATCTGGCAAAAAAAGGAAAACCTGCCGGGGATCCGCCCACAATTCCAAGGTACGCCTAAGGTTAATCCGTCCGTTGCACTGAATTACCGGAAAAATAAAATCAATGCATTTCTGCAAAGTGATTTTTATTATAATCCTACACTCAATAAAAATGAATTTGTAACCCGAACGTATAGTAATGGAGATGTTGTACAGCAGCAGACCAAACGCAACAGAAGAACTACTGTTGTTACGGGCAGAACGGGTTTCGACTGGAGTATATCGGATAAAAGTCTCTTCACAGTTTCGGCTTTATACAGCAGTGAAAAAATACTGGATGATGGAGATGAGCCGTTTTTTAATAAAGATTATTCTGTCCGTAACCGTTTGTGGCAGTTTCTGGAAGATGAGCTGAAAACAACTGTTACTGCTTCTTCCGCTTTTCAGCACAAGTTTGCACAACCCGGGCATACGTTAAATATCGGATTGAATTATACCTTTCACCGGGAAGATGAGAAGTATTTCTTCACGAATACGATGCCTGCTTACACCGGGTATGATAGTTTTAAATTGCTGTCGGATGAACATGTAACAGATCTGACTATTGATTATACCCGGCCGCTTCGTTATGGAAAACTGGAGGCAGGTATTAAATACCGTTGGCGGAATATTCCCACTGATATGAAATTCTATCCGGGACTTAATTCGCCACTGGATGTGAATGCCGGTGGTTGGGCTGTGTATAAAGAGGATATTCCTGCGGTGTATGGCACCTATATTTTTGAGAACAATCGCGTAGAAGCTGAAGCCGGTGTTCGTATGGAGTATGTGCATGTACGGTATGATGTGGATCCAAACCATAATACTTATAAGAGCGATGGGTATCGATATACACAACCATTCCCCAATGTTCGCTTTGCGTACAAGTTTAATAATCGTAATAAATTATCTGTTTTTTATAACCGCAGGGTAGATCGTCCTGCAGAATTGGATATCCGGGTATTCCCCAAATATGACGATGCAGAAATCATTAAAGTAGGTAATCCAGCATTGAAGCCGCAGTTTACTAATAGTATAGAGCTGGGGTATAAGACATCGTTCAGCGGGGGATATGTGTACACTGCTTTATATCACCGCATGGCTACAGGAACCATTACGCGCATTGGGACAGTGGTTCCGGGAAGTACCATCATTTATAATGGCATGCAGAATGCCGGGAAAAGCTATAATACAGGCCTGGAGCTGGTTTATGCGAAGGACTTTAGTAAGGTGGTTTCCTTTAACCTGAATATGAATGGGTACCGTAATCAGATCAATGGTTTTACGGTTGAAAACAAGTATCCTGTTCCCAGTATGTATACAGCAGGAACCGAAGTTGTTTATTCCGGCAATATCAAGACCAATTTTCTGTTTCATCTCAAAAAACAGGTGGATATACAGTGTACCGCTGTTTATCTGGCACCGGATCTGATCCCGCAAGGCCGTATACGGCAACGGTTCTCCCTGGATCTGGGTATCAAAAAGCAGGTACAGCAGGGTAAAGGGGAGTTATTTGTTAATGCCACTGATCTGTTGAATACTATGGTAATAAAACGTACCATCACTGGTAATGGATTCGGGTATGTAAGCGCTGATTATTATGAAACACAGGTAGTTAGGCTGGGGTATAGTTATAAATTTTAGCCATACAGGCTGTATGAATACGGGGCAGGCAATACCTATTGCCTGCCCCGTATTTTTAGGGGTGCGTAAAAAAACGGTCATTTTCTGTAACTTCTGCCTTTCACCACAGTTTATTACTTCAAACCCGCTAACGCAACCATACGAAACGAATGAGTCAGGCTACGGATAATGAGATCATGTTTAGGGTCAGGGACGGTCGCCTGGATCAGATGGGTATATTATTTGACCGGCATCATAAGCCCCTGTATGGCTTTTTTTACCACAATACGGGGCTGAAACAGCAGAGTGAGGATTTGGCGCAGACGGTATTCATGAATATGATCCGTTCCCGGTCTACGTTTACCGGCTCACACAAATTTGTTACCTGGATGTATGTGATTGCCCGGAATGCGCTGAGCGACTATTACCGGTCGCAACAACGAAAAGGCATTTATGTGGATGCAACTGGGCATTTGGATGAAGTAGCTGATGAAGCTCCGGCCGATGCCCGGATACAATTAAAAGAAGAACAGTTACTGGTTCGTGAGGCATTGAGTCGTTTGGAGGAGGCAGACCGAGAGTTACTGATACTGGCCCGATACCAGGAATTGAAATACCAGGAGATAGCCCGCATGGTTAATAGCTCGGAAGGAGCGGTGAAAGTGCGGATACACCGGGCTATGAAACAACTGAAACAGCATTACCTGGCATTAAGCCAGCAAAAACAACCGTTATGAACTGTGGATTTGATCAGGAAAAATTAGGCATGTATGCCTTGCAACAGCTGGATGAACAGGAGCAATACCAGGTTCAGCAGCATGTGAAAGACTGTGCTGATTGTGCTGCCGAATTGAAACAACTGGAGCAACTCTGGCTGCAAACGGCTTCCCTGCCCGAACCGGCACCGGATGTTAATATGAAGCATCATTTTCTGCAGGCTTTAGCAGCATACCAGGCAACAGAAAAAGCGCAGGCCGGCAAAGGAGTGCGAAGCTGGATGCAGGAAATCAGGGAAGCCTGGCATGCTTTGAATCACTTGCGGTTCCGCCCGGTATACGGTGTGGCAATGATGCTGATTGGTATATTGTTTACGGCTTTGTTTTATCAGTGGAAGGGTCATGCCGGCAAAGCAGAAGTAGCAGCCCTTTCCGGGGAAGTAAAAGAAATGCGGGAAATGCTGGCGCTGCGTTTATTGGAACATCCTTCTGCTTCCGAACGCTTACGTGCTGTAAGTTATGTTGAAGAAATTGATACTGTTGATAACCGGGTGAAGCAGGCATTGCTGGCCACCCTGAATAACGACGAAAATGTAAATGTACGGCTCACTGCCCTGGAAACACTGGCTAAGATGAGCAGTGACCCGCTGGTACGCGAAGGATTGATTCAATCCATACAACACCAGGATTCACCACTGGTACAATCTGCACTGGCTGATATCATGATAACCATACAGGAGAAAAAATCAGTGCCTTCATTCAGGCGATTGCTGAAAGATCCTGCTACCAATGAAATGATTAAAACCAAGATCCGGGAAACCATCCATCAACTCAGCTAAATACCCCATTTATGAAGAAGATAATCAACATGCTGCTTGCAGCACAGCTATTCCTATGCGCCTGCTGGAATGTATCGGCGCAGGATTTCAAGGAACATATTTCCAAACAATTCAACGTAGGTACCAAAGATCCGGTACTGGCCATTTACAATGTTTTTGGGAACATTAAAGTAGAAGGATACGAGGGCGACAAAGTATTGCTGGAAATCGATAAAACCATCAGTTCCCGCTATGCCGAGGAAGTGGAAAACGGCAAGAAGGAATTCAAGCTGGAAATGGAACAGGTGGGTGATAGCATTGTTGTATACATTGCAGCGCCGTACGACTCCCGTCCGAATACCTGGCAGAACGATCGCAGGAATATCCGGTACAAATACCAGCTTGATTTTACGGTGAAAGTGCCGCGGTCTATGAAGCTGCGTGTATCAACCGTTAACAATGGCGAAATCGATGTAAAGCATGTACTGGGTGATCTGGTGGTACACAATGTTAACGGTGGTATTACTATTGATAAAGCCAAAGGTATTACCCGGGCGGTTACGGTAAATGGCCCCATTCGAATCAACTACCTCAGCAACCCCGCTGCAGCATCGGAATATAAAACCATTAATGGCGATATTGAAGTGTACTATAAAGGAGACCTGAGCGCAGATCTCTACTTCAAAAGCATGAACGGAAAGTATTACACCGATTTTGAAAATGCCGAAAACCTGAGTAATACCATTTCCAGGAATACGGAAACTAAAAACAATGCTACCATCTATAAGATCAACAAAGATGCGGGTGTACGGATTGGTAACGGCGGCAGAAAATTCAATTTTGAAACACTAAACGGTAATATCTACATCAAAAAATCCTAAACTTATACCATGAAATCAATAAAATTCATCTGCACATTACTGCTGGTATGCTCCACAGTGTGTTTGCAAGCACAGAACTCAGAGAAAGAACAATTAACTGTTGCGCTGAGTAGTCCGGGTAAACCCTATAAATTAAAAGTGAATCTGATTTCCGGGTCGATTCGTGTAACCGGACATAATGCCGATAATATTGTTATCGATGTAGATGTTCCGGAAGAGAAAGGCGGCCGGAAAGATAAAAGAGCGGGCGAGTCGGGTATGAAGCGCATTGGTGGCAGCACAGGCTATGAGGTAAAAGCCATTGAAAAGAACAATGAAGTAACGGTGCATACCAACCTGATTGATAGAGAAGTGAACCTGGAGCTGAAAGTGCCTGCCAATGGCAGCCTGATTCTCAAAACCATTAATGGCGGCGACATTGAAGTAAAGAATGTAAAAGGTGAGCTGGAACTGAATAATATTAATGGGGAGATAAAATTATCAGGTATTGCCGGTTCAGCCGTTGCTACTACCGTGAATGGTGATATTGTTGCCCGTTTTGAATCGGTTACACCCGATAAACCCATGGCTTTCTCTACATTCAATGGTACAGTTGACATCAGTTTGCCTGCTGTGAGTAAAGCAAACCTGAAACTGAAGTCAGACCAGGGTGATATCTTCTCTGATTTTGATGTAGCTATTGAAAAAGGATCGGGGGGGACGTCAAAAACCAATAGTGGCGGATTGTATCGGATAGCCAAAGATGCCTGGGTAACCGGTAAGATCAATGGTGGTGGCGCTGAACTGATGGTGAAGAGTAATATGGGCGATATCTATATCCGTAAAGCCAAACAATAATACTGCTGTTCTCATGTGTATCAGCATAGCTTGATCTGTTCATCAGATCGGCAGACCCCGGGCAGATGTCCGGGGTTTCCTGTTATGAAAATGCAGGCTTCAGAAATTCTGGGTATCTTGGTGGTATAAAAACACCATCATGCAATTCAAAAAGCTATGGGCCCCACCGGCAGCCCTCAGTTTCCCTTTATTCTTTTTGCGCCTGGTCATAGGACTGGCATTCATGAACTACGGATATATGAAAGTAACAGGCGGAACGGCTATGTGGGAAGCCGTAGGCGGTGCCATGGAAATCATTGGTATTTCTTTTGGCAAAGTAGTTTGGGGATTGATTGGATCCTGGACAGAATTTGGGGGTGGAATATTACTGATACTGGGACTCGCTGTTCGTCCTGTTGCAGCCATGCAGTGTTTTATGATGATACTGGCAACCATCAGTCACCTCAAAGCTGGTGATGCTTTGTATGTGGCTGCTCATCCCTTTGAGTTAATCGGCGTGACGCTCTTGCTGGTATGTACTGGTGCCGGTAAATGGTCGGTGGATCAATTAATCGCCAATAAACTGAACAGATCCTGACTGTTTAAATAGATCCTCCTTTGACCAGTCTTACATCGGTCGTAAGTGATAAAGGCACTTGCGCCTGGTGGATGCAATTAATGATGTGGTCAACGGCCAGTTCTCCGAGTGCCCGTCCACTGGTTTCAACATAAGTGATCTCCGGGGAAAAGATACTGGGTATAAAACCATTACTGATGCCAATGATGCGGATGTCTTTTGGATAACGGAGTCCCGATTCCTGTACCGCTTTCATGGAGCCAGCCAGTATTTCATCACTCATACAAAAAAGGGTATCCGCCTGATCGGTCTTTCGTTTCAGGTAATTGAGCGTAAGGGCATAGGCTTCCTGTGTGTTGGTAGCATGTTTGATGACCAGTTTGGTCTGCTGATTTCCATTTTCGAGCGATTCACGGAAAGCATCTAATCTTTTTTGTGTGATAGACAAATGTGTATCACCAAATATGGCCAGCACATGCCGGCTTCCGGCTTTCAGTATAACATCGGCTGCGAGTGTTGCTGCTTTGGCATCAGCCAGGCAAACTTTATGGTAGGCCAGATCATCGGGCACTTTATCATAAAAGACAACGGGAATATTCTGTTCCTCCAGTTTTCGGAAGGGAGCAAAGTCGGTGGTAGTTGGGGTAATACAGGCCAGTACACCCGATACCCTGTTTTGGCGGAACAGTTTGAGGCAATTGGTTTCCTGTTCGAGGTTATTGTCCGACTGCAATATCATCACTGCATAACCGGCTTTGCGGGCGCTGTCTTCCACGGCGCTGATAAAGGATTCATAAAAAAGATTATTGGCTGCGGGAGCCAGGAGTCCGAGTAATTGCCTGTTGCCTTTACGCAGTTGAACAGCATTGATATCCGGTTCGTATTCCAGTGCTTCGGCCAGTTCAATAACTTTTTTGCGGGTTTTGATGGAAATATCCGGATGGTGTTTGAGTGCGCGCGATACGGTGGAAATACTAATGCCCAGGGCTTCGGATATCTTTTTCAGGGTGGTGGTCTGCGACATAATGGCAAAAAAGGCTTACTACAATATACAAAAAAAGGCACTACAATATTAACCGCAAACGATTGAGAAAACAATCTTTAAATCTGTTTCGTATTGATATTCATTTAGTTAGATAATATTAGTAAAAACAGAATGTATAAATTCGAAATAATGGTGCATCATTTTAGTAGGGAATACGGTCTAATGTGTATAAGAGTAGCAAAGTACTTGTGAATCAGAGAAAAAGTTTAACGAAAAATTTTTTTTCTGTGAAAAATGTGTACTTTGTACACGCTTAATAACCAATAAACTGCCATTTATGAACCTTACGAAGCTTGTCAGGCCCATTTTTATGGGTTTATTTGCCTGCGTATGCACCCTACAAGCGCTGGCACAAACGAAAACGGTTACCGGTAAGGTAACCGACTCAAAAGACGGATCACCGCTTGTTGGTGCATCTGTTGTAGCTAAGGGCACTTCAACTGGTACACAAACCGGCGCAGATGGTACATTCCGTCTGACGGTTCCTGGTACGGTGAGGACCTTAGTCATTTCTTTCTCCGGTTACACCAGTTCTGATGTAGCCATTCCTGCTTCCAATTCCATTAACGTAAAGCTGACGCCTTCAGCTGATGCACTTGCCGACGTTATTGTAATTGGTTATGGTACCCGTAAATCGAAAGATGTTACCGGTTCCGTTGCCCGTGTGGGTGAAAAAGATTTCAACAAAGGTCAGATTGCTTCACCTGAGCAACTGCTCCAGGGCCGTACAGCTGGTGTGCTGGTAACACCTTCTACTGGTGAACCTGGTGCTGCTGCTACCATTAATATCCGTGGTACGGGTTCTATTAGTGGTGCACAGGAGCCTTTGTATGTGGTGGATGGTGTGCCCCTGATCCAGGGTGGTACACTGGGATCAGCCAGTGGTGTGGAAGGTAGTACAACTGCCAAGAACCCGCTGATCTTCCTCAACCCCAATGATATTGAAAGCATTACCATTCTGAAAGACGCTTCTGCCGCTGCTATCTACGGTTCAAGAGGTGCGAATGGTGTAATCCTGATCACAACCAAGCAGGGCAAGGGTGGTAAACGCGGTGTATTCAATTACAGCGCCAATACCAGTATTGCTACTACTGCCAGACGTTATGATCTGATGAATGCACAAGATTTCCTGCTGTCTGCCAAGAAAGCCAATATTGATGGCGGTGCAGATCCGATTGCTGCTGCTGATGCGGTTAAAGCCATCGATAACGGTGCCAATACCGATTGGCAGGATCAGATTTTCCGTACGGCTATTTCTCAAAACCACAACCTCAGCTGGTCTTTCAGCAATAAAGGAACAGCTGCCCGTTTGAGTGGTTCTTACGACGACCAACAGGGTATTGTTAAAAACAGTAGCCTGAAAAGAATTACTGGTCGTGCTAATATCAGCCAGAAGTTGTTCAACGACAAGCTGAAGCTGGAAGCCAATATCACTGCTTCCAAAACCAAAAACGTTTATCCGCCGCTCTCCAATAACGCAGGTTACCAGGGTAGCTTGCTGGGTGCTGCGCTCCAGTTTAACCCAACCAACCCTATTTACAATCCCAATGGCTCATTCTACCAGCCCGGCGATCAGCGCAACCCCGTTCAGATGCTGGCTTATTTCGATGACCGTGATTTCGTAAACAGGCTCATGGGTAATGTATCTGCTACTTACCAGATCACCCCTGATCTGAGCTATAAAGCAGTACTGGGTTATGATAATTCTAAATCAGAAAGAACCGCTTTTGCCGATCCCCGTCTGGGTTCCAACGCTTATGGTGGTACTACCAACGTATTCGGTAAAGACTATGGTAATGGTATCCAGGGTAATGGCCGCGTTACACGCCAAAACCTGGAAGCCAAATCACTGCTGATTGAACACTATCTTACTTACGACAGAAACTTCGGTAATCATAATATCAATGCCGTTGCCGGTTACTCTTATCAGAGTTTCCAGAGCCGCTACCGCGGTACTTTTGGCTGGGGCCTGAATACAGCAGTGGTGAATCCGACTGATGTGTTTGTAAAAGATTACAACAATTTCAAAAACTATGCAAGCTTTGTTCCTTCTTTTGATAAGAACGAGCTGCAATCTGTTTTCGGTCGTGTGAACTATACTTATAAAGACAAATACTTCCTCACCGCTACTGTGCGTATGGATGGTTCTTCTAAGTTTGGTTCCAACAACCGTTATGCTACATTCCCTGCCTTTGCCTTCAAATGGAGAGTACTCCAGGAATCATGGGCTGAGAAAGCATTTGGTAAAATCTTCAGCGACCTGAGTCTGCGTGCCAACTATGGTAAACTGGGTAGCCAGGACAACCTGGGATCTTATTCAGCACTCAACCTCCAGCAAACATTTGATGTAGGCGGCGGTCCTGTTACCCGTTTCGTTCAGCAGGGTAACCCCGATCTGAAATGGGAAGAAGTTGCCACTACTGGTTTTGGTATTGATTTCACTACCAAAGACAGAAGGTTGACTGTAACTGTAGATTACTACAACAACAAGCGTACGAACATGCTGTTCTTTGCGCCCACACCCGGTGGTTTTGCACCAACCAGCAACTGGTGGATCAACCTGCCTGGTAAAGTAATTAACAAAGGATGGGAAGCCAGCATTAACTATACTGTGATCAAGGGCAAGAAATTCAGCTGGGATGTTAACTACAACATGACCACTGTTAAGAACAATATCGAAGGCCTGCCCACCCCCATCAATACCGGTGGTGTAAGCGGTCAGGGTCTGACTGGTGCTTTTGCCCAGACACTGATCAATGGGTCTTCTATCTTTACCTGGACCATGCCTGTATTCCAGGGCTTCGATGGTAATGGTAACGCCCGTTATGCCAATGGTGCTGCCAACCAACTGGTTGGTTCCGCATTGCCTACTTACTTTGGTGGTTTGACCAACAACTTCAGTTATGGCAGATGGAACCTGAGTGTGTTCCTGAATGCCGTAGCCGGATTCAAGGTGTACAACAATACGGCGAATGCATTGTTCTTAAAAGGAAGTCTGCGTAACGCTCGTAACGTTACTTATGAGGTTGGTACCGGACCTGAGAACCCATTCAACCCCGGATCTGTTTCAACACGTTTCCTGGAGAAAGGTGATTTCATCCGCCTGGCCAACGTAAACCTGAGCTATGCGTTCGATATGAAGAACAATAAGACTATTAAAACCCTGTCTGTATTTGCTTCCGGCCAGAACCTGGCGCTGATCACTGGTTATTCCGGTATCGATCCTGAAGTGAACGTAGATAAAAGCATTAATGGTATCCCTTCACGTGGTTTCGATTATACACAATATCCGAGACCAAGGGTTATTACAGTGGGTATCAATGTTGGATTTTAATAATTGAATCAATTAAAAAAGGAATCAATGAAAAATATATTCACAAGCAAGTTTATACCGGTGGTATCCGCTATAAGTGTGCTTACGCTCGCTTCCTGCTCCAAGCTGGATCCCAAGCTGGAAGCACCGAACTCTATTGCTCCTAACACATCTGGTGGGGCACCTACACCGCCCTCTATTTCTGCGGTGTATGAGCAGCTGAACCAGCTGACAGGTGGCCAGAGCAACTGGTTTGCACTGGAAGAACATTCTACCGATGAAATCATGGGACCCACACGTGGTACCGACTGGGATGACTTTGGTACCTGGCGTCGTCTGCACCTGCATACCTGGGCTGGCGACCACAACCAGATCAATGATACCTGGAATGGTTTGAACGGTGCGCTGTTCCAGACCACACTGGTAGCTGAAACTGCAACCGGCTTAACAAAAGCAGAAGGCCAGTTCCTGCGGGCTTATTTCCGCTACCTGACCTGCGATCTGTATGGACAGGTGCAAACCCGTCCCGCTACTGCCGCCGCTGCCGCAATACCGGATGTACTCACCCGTTCTGCGGCCATTGATGCGATCATCGCTGAACTGGAAGCAGCCGTACCCAACCTACCGGTATACAACCAAACCAACCGTGCACAGGCTACCAAAGAAGCTGCCTGGACATTGCTTGCTAAATGCTACCTGAACAAGGCAGTATACAAGCAGGATCCTACCCAGCCCGCTGGTCCATTTACCTTCAACGCGGCTGATATGAATAAGGTAATTGAGTACTGCAACAACGTTGCGGCCAATCCCTTACTGGCAATTGATACGTACTATTGGGATAACTTCAAATGGGATAACGGTACCGTTTCTTCTGAGAACATTTTTGTTCGTAAGGCCGGTTCCGATGCACGTGCCGGTAACGGTGCTGGCTTGCGCTGGCAGACCAGCCAGAGCTGGCACTACAACCAGACCCCCAGCAGCTGGAATGGTTTTGTGACCCTGTCACAGTTCTACGATAGCTTTGAAGACAATGACGTTCGTAAGAAAAACGATGTGCCCAACTACACAAACCAGGTAGGTGCTCCTGCCGGTTTCCTGTTAGGTCAGGCCCGTGGTCCGGTTAGCCCCACTAATCCCAAAGTACCCGGTGTTATTGGTGATCCCATTGGTAACCTCTATGATCGTTCCGGTAACCCGCTTGTGTTTACCCGTAATGCTTCTATCTTCTTCAATGGTGAAGCAAGCGGTATCCGTGTGAACAAATTCCCGCTGAACCCTGCTACCATCAATGATGGTGCCTGGAGCAGTGAAAACGAGTTCCCCTTCTTCCGCTTCTCAGACGTTCGCCTGATGAAAGCTGAAGCGCTGTTAAGAGGTGGTACTACTGGCGCCAATGGTGAAACACCATTGACCATTGTGAACAGCATCCGCGTGCTGCGTAATGCAACACCGCTGGCTTCTGTAACCCTGCCCACCATTCTGGCAGAAAGAGGTCGTGAACTGTACCTGGAAGGACACCGCAGAACTGATATGGTTCGTTTCGGTGTGTTCAATAGCCCGGTAGAGGAAAGACCCAATGCTTCAGCCGGATATAAAGTGGTTTACCCGATTCCGACAGTGGCCTTGTCTTCTAACCCTAATCTGAAACAGAACTTTGGTTATTAAGCATCCTGTTTGAATAAAATAAACAAAGAAATGGGCCACGAAAGTGGCGCATTTTATTTGCAGGCATACCCTCATTGCGGCTTCAATTGTAGTATTTTAGCATACTATGAGACGTATTTATCGCGTACTGCTTTTGCTGCCTTTTTTGATAGCCTGTAACCAGGCTAAAAAAGATACTGTATTCACGATTGTGGCAGACAGTAATATTGATTTTGTAAACAAGCTCACTGAGTCCGATCAATTCAATGTGTTTAAATACCGGAACTTTTACAATGGTGGGGGCGTAGCTACCGGTGACCTGAATAATGACGGGCTGCCGGAAATTTTCTTTACTGCCAATCAGGGGCCTAATAAATTATACCTCAATAAAGGGCAACTGAAATTTGAAGACATTACCGAAAAAGCAGGCATTACTTTTCACGATGAATGGAGTACGGGCGTGGTATTGGTAGATATCAACAACGATGGCTGGCTGGACATTTATGTATGCAATGCGGGTAATATGACCAATAAAGCCCTGCGTAAAAACCAGCTTTACATCAATAACCATAATCTCACATTTACCGAAAAGGCAGCTGCATACGGATTGGATAACGACGGTTATACCACACACGCATCGTTCTTCGATTACGATCTGGATGGCGACCTGGATTGTTTTCTGGTGAACAACAGCCCCATACCGGTTAATACACTTAATTATGCCAATATGCGCAATGTGCCGGAAGCAGAAGCGCCCTTTGCTGAATTCCTGAAAGGTGGCGGTGACCACCTGTTCCGCAATGACAACGGCAGGTATGTGGAAGTAACCAAAGAGGCTGGTATTTACGGCAGCATCATTAGTTTTGGTTTGGGGGTAACCGTTGGTGATGTAAACAACGATGGCTATCCGGATATCTATGTTTCCAATGACTTTTTTGAAAAAGATTATCTCTACATCAATCAGCGTAACGGCACTTTTCGCGATGAAGTTGAAAATCGCACACAACACATCAGCTTCTCATCCATGGGTGCAGATATGCAGGATATTAATAACGACGGCCGGCCGGATATTTTTACCACGGATATGCTGCCCGACAATGATTACCGGTTAAAAACCAATACCTCTTTTGAAGGGTATGAAGTTTTTAAACTCAAACAGGACCAGGGATTTTTTAACCAGTATACCCAGAATGCCTTACTGGTCAATAATGGGCAGGGTAATTTTCAGGAAACCGCTTTTTATAGTGGTGTGGCTGCCAGCGACTGGAGCTGGGGAGCACTGATTTTTGATGCGGATAACGACGGGATGAATGATATTCTCGTATGTAATGGCATTTATCGCGATGTAACGGATCAGGACTTTATTGACTTCTTTGCCAACGATGTAGTAAATCAGATGGTGCTGAAAGGAAAAAAAGAAGAAGTGAATAATGTAATCGATAAAATGCCATCGGTACCGGTACCCAATAAACTATTCCGGAATACCGGTAACCTGAAATTTGAAGATGTAGGTATGCAATGGGGACTTGATAAACCCACATTCTCCAATGGAGCCGCTTATGCAGATCTGGATAATGATGGCGATCTGGACCTGGTTATTAATAATGTGAACCAACAGGCACTGATATACCAAAATCATACCCGCGAAACCAATCCTGTATCGACTTACATTGCTGTAACTGTACAATATAAGGATCAGAATATTTTTGGTATCGGGAGCATTGTGAAAGTATTCCTGCCAGGCGATACGATACTGACAAGAGAAATTATGCCAAGCCGCGGTTTTCAATCCTGTGTGGAATACAGGCAAACGATTGGGTTGGGGCATGCTGCACCGGATTCCATACAGGTAATATGGCCCAACAATACCAGCCAAACGATTGTCAAGCCCCAGGTAAATCAACTTAATCGCATACAATACAATGCAGCTGCCACAAAGCCTTATATCCGTACAATGGTTTCGCCCAAAGAAACATTGCTAACCATGGAGCCTGTTTCTTTTGAGAAACACCAGGAAGATGATGTGGTGGATTTCTACCAGGAACGGAATATCCCATTCATGCTTTCGAAGCAGGGACCTAAATCAGCTGTTGCAGATGTTAATGGTGATGGAAGACCGGATGTGTTCATTGGCGGTACGCCAGCCAAACCAGGACAGCTTTACTTACAAACCGCTGGCGGAATGGTCCGGAAACAGAGTCCGGATATTGACCGGTTTTCATTCAACGATGTAACGGCTACTTTCTTTTTTGATGCAGACAAAGACGGCGATCAGGATTTATTTGTAGGTGGTGGCGGTAATTTCAAACCAGCTACGGCAGATGTATACCAGAATCAGTTATACCTGAATGACGGGAAAGGGAATTTTACATTGCAATCCGGCGCCTTCCCCATCAGCCATACCAATTGCGGAACAGCTATTCCGGTTGATTACGACGGTGATGGCTTGATGGATGTGTTTATTGGCAGCAGAAGTGTTCCGCAGCAATATGGGGTTATGCCTCCGAGCTTTTTGTACCACAACGATGGCAACGGCAAATTCCGTGATGTAACAGCCACAGTTGCACCATTCCTGAAGGAACTGGGTATGCTCACCAGCTCGGCTTGGGCCGATCTGAATGGTGATGGCAAACCAGAACTGATCATTGCCGGGGAATGGATGAGTCCAAAGACCTACCAGTTCAATGGTCAATCATTCAGCGAGTTGGCAAATGGACTTGAAAATGAAAAAGGATGGTGGCAAACCATACAGGTGGCAGATCTGAATGGAGATGGATTCCCCGACCTGGTACTGGGTAACCTGGGTCAGAATTTTTACCTCCGCCCCGAGTCAAAAACGCCGGTTAAACTATGGGTAAATGATTTTGATAATAATGGCACAATGGATAAAATGTTCAGCCAGACCATTGCCGGAAAAGATATGCCGGTATTCCTGAAAAAAGATATTACGGATCAGGTGCCATCGCTGAAAAAGTCAAACCTGAAACATGCCGATTTCGCACCGAAAACCATGGAGGAATTATTCAAAGATGGTTTGAAAACGGCACGCATGTATATGGTTAATAATGCAGCAACAAGTATAGCATGGAACGATGGAAAAGGAAAATTCAGGCTGGAGGCATTGCCATATCAGGCGCAGCTATCATCTGTAGAGGCCATATCCTGTACAGATGTGAATGGTGACGGTAAACCGGATCTGGTACTGGCGGGTAACTTCTTTGATTTGTTGCCGCAATTCTGCAGTATCGATGCTTCGTACGGACAGGTATGGCTGAATAAAGGAGGCGGAAAATTCACAGTCCTGTCATCGGAAGAATCCGGTTTATGGATCAAGGGTCAGGTTAGGGATATCGCAGCGCTTCGCTATCGTAATCAGCACGGACTATTGTTCCTCCAGAATAACCAGGTACCAGTATACTATCAGCTCAATCATATCAAACACTGATGATGAAGAATTTGTTTCGGATAAAATATATAACACAGGCAGGTCTGTTAGGGCTGGTATTGCTGTATGGATCCTGTAAAAGCAAAAACAATAACCAGTCACTATTCCGGGTACTGGGTCATGAGCAAACCGGGTTGCATTTCGCTAATAAACTTCAGCCAACACCTGCCTTTAACCTGTTCACCTATATGTATTATTACAATGGAGCAGGTGTGGGAGCCGGAGATTTTAATAAGGATGGGAAAACAGATCTGTTCTTTGCTTCCAATCAGGGAAACAATACTTTATACCTCAACGAGGGCAATATGCAGTTCAAAGATGTTTCCCGTGAAGCAGGTATTCCAACAGATGGCGGCTGGAGTACGGGTGTTTCGGTGGTGGATATTAATAATGACGGGTTACTGGATATTTATGTTTGTCGCGTAGGGCAGTATAAAGTATTAAAAGGAAAAAACCAGTTGCTGGTTTGTAAGGGGGTCAATGCTCAGGGTATTCCGGTATACGAAGATGAAGCGGCAGCTTACGGATTGGACTTTTCCGGATTCAGCACACAGGCTGCTTTTCTTGATTACGATGGTGATGGTGATCTGGATATGTTCCTCCTGAATCATTCTGTTAATCACGATGGTAACTATGCACCACGGGCACAGTTTACCGGCACTTACGATTCATTGGCAGGACAGCGCTTGTACAGGAACGATACTAAAACAGATACAAAAGGTCTACGCACGGGCCGTTTTACAAACGTAACCGAAACCACCGGCATCAATGGTACCAAAATCGGATATGGTCTAGGGGTAGTGGTATCGGATATTAATCTCGACGGATGGCCGGATCTGTATGTAGGGAATGATTTTCACGAAAACGATTATCTGTACATCAATCAGCGTAATGGCACTTTTAAAGAGGAAGGTGCTCAGCAAATGATGCACACCAGTCAGTTTAGTATGGGAGTAGATGCCGCTGATCTGAACAACGACGCATACCCGGAAATTATTTCCATGGATATGCTGCCTTATGATCCTTATATGTTGCGGCGTTCACTGGCTGAAGATGATTATAATATATTTCAACAGAAATTGTCCTATGGATATACGTATCAGTATGCCAGAAATAATCTGCAACTGAACCGTAAGAACAATCATTTTAGTGAGATCGGACAATATGCAGGTGTGAATGCAACCGACTGGAGCTGGGCGGCTTTATTCATGGATTTTGATAATGATGGTAATAAGGATCTCTTTGTGTCGAACGGTATTCCCAAAAGGATGAATGATATTGACTACATTAATTATGTTTCCGGGGAGGAATTGCAACAAAAATTGCAAAAGAACCAGTTACAGGATAAAGATCTTTCCCTGATTGAGAAATTTCCAGAGATCAAAATACCCAATCAGTTTTTCCGCAATAAAGGTGATCTGTCTTTTGCAAATCTTACCGATAGTATACCATCCAATCCCGGTACTTTTTCCAATGGCGCAGTTTATGCCGATTTGGATAATGATGGAGATCTGGATATTGTCGTGAATAATATCAATGATCCGGCATTAATTTATGAAAATACAAGCGCCGTTAAAAACACCAATGATTTTACAAGATTGCAGTTGCAGGGTAGTACTTCCAACACACAGGCCGTTGGAGCAAGACTGTTGGTGTTCAGTGGTACAAAACAATATGCTTATGAGAACCAGCCGGTACACGGCTTTTTATCGAGTATGATGCAACCTTTGCTGGTAGGGTTGAAAAATATCAAAGTAGATTCTGCAGTGTTGATCTGGCCCGATCGTACTTATCAGCAACTGACATTGCACAACGGTAAAACAGATACCATTGCTTATCAGTCCGGCTTGCCATTGTATAAATATCCTGGATCAGATAAAAATGATGGTGGATTGGAAGATATAACGGCTTCTTCCGGATTGCAATACCTGCACCAGGAGAATGTTTTTAATGAATTTGACCGCGAGCCATTGATCCCGCAGATGATGTCTACCGAAGGGCCTGCATTGGCTGTAGCAGATATTAATGGAGATGGACTGGAAGATGTATTTATTGGAGCAGCCAGAACCTATACAGCAGCTGTTTTTCTGCAAAACAAACAGGGACGTTTTCAGCGTATGGCACAACCTGCATTGGAGAAAGATATAGCCTGGGAACATAATGATGCGGTATGGACAGATGTGAATGGCGATGGCTTCCCCGATCTGGTGATCGCTACAGGCGGTAATGAATTTTATGGAAACGATATACACCTGTCACCTCTGTTATACTTAAATGATGGAAAAGGAAATCTCACCCGGAAGGCAGATGCGTTTGAACAGGCGCTGGGAACACAATCAAAAATATTGACCACCGATCTGAATGGCGATGGGTATGCTGATCTGTTTATTGCCGGCCGATCTGTTCCCTGGGCTTATGGGATGACTCCGCGCTCTTACCTGCTGGTGAATGATGGTACAGGCCGCTTCCATGATATGACCGAACGGTATTGCAAAGATCTGGTGATGCCTGGCATGGTAACCGATGCTGCATGGGCAGATATGAATGCCGATGGTGTGAAAGATTTGTTATTGAGTTACCAATGGGGTGGTATTGATTTGTTTGTCCGTAAAGCCAGTGCTTTTGAGAAAAAAGCCATAAGTACGGAGAAGGGCTGGTGGCAGTCGATATATGTAACCGACGTAGATGGAGATGGTGATCCGGATGTTGTTGCAGGTAACCTGGGATTAAATACCCGTTTACATGCCAGCGAGCAACAGCCTGTTCGTATGTATATGAATGATTTCGACAACAATGGCCGCGTAGAACAATTGCTTACTTATTATGTGGGGGGCAAAGAAATTCCGTTCTCCAGCAAACTGCAACTCGAAAAATCTATTCCTGTATTGCGGAAAAAATATTTGTATGCAGCTGATTATGCCAAAGCTGATCTGAAAGATATTTTCGGACAGGACAAACTGGATAAGGCATTCAAATTAACAGCTACACAGTTTGCGCATATGGTTTTCATCAACGACGGGAAAGGTGGGTATACCGGAAAGGCTTTACCTGCAATAACACAGGTAAGCAATGGCAGGGCAATGGCACGTATGAGTCATGGCATATTGTTTACCGGTAATTTCCTGGCCAATCATGTAGAGATCGGTCGTCAGGATGCCAGTCTGGGAGCTTTATTGCAATTCGGCAAAAACGGGCAGGCTGAGATAGTGCCAACTACGGGATTACCTGTGACCGGACAGGTTCGCAGAATTCAACCCATTATTATTGGACAACGTAAAGCTTATTTGCTTGCACGCAATAATGACGCATTGTTAGTATTGGCGGAGAAGTGATCAGTTGAATACCGGGTAATTGATGGTGGTAACCCATTTGCTGGTATCGGGTTCCCTTCTCCGATCGGTGATAAGCCTTTCAAAAGAAATGGCCGGCGAAGTTTTGCGGTAGTCGCGGATATAATTCTGAACCGCTTCCCAGCAGGCTTTAATGCGCTGCGGGCCTCCTGTTACCGGTGCTACAATGATATTGCCCAGCATCATATTCTTCAACAAGAATTGTTCAGTTCCTGGCAGGTTGCCAGTTACCGGCACTGCTACCATGGTTAAATAGTGCAGGCTATCTTCCTTGATCACATTTAGTATAGCGGGGTTGACCTGTTTGCTGTTCTGACTGGCTACATAGGCTTTTATCTGATCAATCAATGCATAAATCTCCGCAGTGCTTGGCTCGTGGTCAAATGTTTTTCGCATAGATATAAGCGAAGAGTCCGGAACTTTTTCCATGCGAATGGGGAAACCATATACATTCTCAACGCTGGACAAACTGTCTTTGATATGATTGATAAAAGTATTGAAGCTGCTTCTGGCTCCCAGGTATTTCAGGTATTGCCAGCTTCTTACCAACGGATTGCCGGAAAACTGAAAATGGATTCCCAATTGCAGTTGTGTTTGTGCATCGGTCCCCACCATGCTCTGAAAATTGATGGAAGCCGGAATACCCTTCATATCCATATTACCAACAAAACCATTCAATAACACAGTTTGAACCTGCACGGGTTGTCCGTCATAGAGATAGGTGGAATCATTGGTCTGCTTACCGGGCCACCATTTATGCCATTGGGCAGGCTGTGAAAGGAGCCGGGATACTGCATCGAAAGGCATATTGGCAACAGCACTCAGGTTGTCTGATTTCTTCCGGGGCAATAAAAAACCGGCAATCAATACCAGTACAATGATGGCAAGTAATAGTTTTTTCATACAGATCCTCTCTTTTGGCCTGATAAATTTATTGCATTACTGCCTGTTGAAAAAATCTCAATCTGTTAAGGGAATATCCTGTTGTATAGGTCAGCGATTTTCCGGCCCTGGGCCAGTCCGTTGTCAACCGCCGATCGGTAATGAATACCGCCATACATACGGCTTATGCTGACTTCTTCCGCCGCTGCTTCTACTGAACTGAAACTTCTTTCAAGGCCGAGGTAGCGGAGCTCTGTGGTATCCCGGAATGCTATTTTATTGCCAACCTGCTGCGCTAATATCCTCGCTGCAGCACCGGATATTACGCTATGCCCGCTGGTATATTCCGGGAAGGGCGGTGTTTGCAATAAAGGATTCCATTCCGAGGCAATAGTTTCGCGGATGACTGTTACCGGCCGTACCGTTTTGCTGAAATATTTCTCCTGCCAGCAGGAAATAAAACCATCGAAGATTGCGGCCGATGTAAGGGCGAAAGCTTTGGCAGTTTGCAGTTCCGTAAGGTTTGCATTGGTGCATAGGATAGCACTGATGCCCATCCAGTGGCCAACAGGCGTTGTTTTTTTATTGGCGTATGTGAGATGGCCCTTGTGTTCCGATACAAAAGGATTGTCATCCCAGAAACGGGCAATGAGCTTTTGCTCTGGCGTAAGGGCCTGACTCATCTGGTATAATTCCAGTAACTCTTTGTGGTACTGACTTTTTGTGTCCAGTGAATAGGCCGGTGGCCGTGGTGGTGCAAACTGAGTAGCAGAATCCAGTAACAAAGGCTGAATCCGCCACCAGTTGGGTTCAGCAGCTTCTTCATAATCGGGTGGTGTCTGTTGCCAGATACCTTTCTCTTTTAATACGCTGAAGCGGGGCATACCGCGGGTAATCTTATACTGGTCATTTGCTGCGCGTTGCAGGATAACAGCAGCAACTTTTTCTCCCCATTGTACAGATTGCTGATAAACCGTTTTATCCAGATTGCCAAATTCCTGTAATAATCGTTCCCTCGCTGCACGAATACTGTCTTTTGAAAAAACAAGTTTCTCTGCCACCTGCATAAAAGCGGTAACAGCGGCGAGTCTATAATCATAACCCCGTCTGGGTTGAGGTGCCGATACAGTATCGAATCCCTTGAGCCTGGGAAGAAGGGAAGGATAGTTGATGTCTGTTCCGCGGATCGCTTCGTAATACGCGAGATTGGAGTAAGCGTACATGCGACTGGCTACGGGCGGATTGAGAATATCGTATACAATTACATTGGTTAATTCCTGCACGCAGGCCCGCTGTAAAGCGTTTCCGAAATACTGTTGTGTTTGCTTTTGGGTACAGGACTGCCAGCTCAGGGTAAAGGTGAACAGACAAGCTGCAAGCAATAATTTACCATTCATGCGTTAGGGTTTTACAATTCTGGAACTGCCATTCGTTTGTACAAATTTGATTTCCTGTATGGCTGGTGTCAGGGTTAGCATGGGGACAGACTGGGAGAGAAAGCCGTTGCCGGTATACAATTCTTCCCGCCGGGTGCTGCCATTTTTTAAAGTAACGATGGCAAAGGATTCTCCTGGTTTAGCGGGTATAACCGGGAAGCTGTAGCGTTGTGCGGAGAAGGCTTTCAGCATATCCCTGTTTTGTCCGGCTACCAGTGCATAGTTTTTACCAATACTCATTTCAACCAGGGATTTTGCATTACCGGGAATCCATAAACCGCTTTCCGGCAGACTGAGTGCTTGAAATTGCCCTTTGCTTTTATTGAGTAATACCAGGCCATTCAGCGCATCGTACCTGCCCAGATAGGGTGCCATGGAATATTCATTACCACAGAGCGCTATATCTACCCAGCCATCGCCATTAAAATCGCGCGCCACCATGCCATATACCGGTGCAAACTGTGCTTCAATAGGCAGTGTGTGCCATTCCAGTTGAAAATTACCTTTGTTCTCTAACCAGCCGGTATGAAAATTAGTTGCCTGTACTTTGTAGGCATTGTTCATAAGTTGTTCCGGGAATAACTGTCCTATATCACTCTTGGCATAAGAAGCATAATTGGGGTATCGCTCTTTAAATACTGTCAGTTCCTTCAGAAAGAGATCACGGGCTACTATGGGGTATTCTTTCAATGGCCCGCGTACACCTGTAGGCAAATAAGTACTGAATACGGCATCTAAGCTGGAATTATTGTCAAAGTCTTTAGCATAACCGCGAACCGGGGTCTCAGGTCTGGGTTGCAGGAAACCATTGTTACCATAATTACCTACCACATAATCCATATCACCATCATTGTCCAGATCGGCGGCGGTAATACTGTTCCACCAGCCGGTTTGTTGTTCCTGGCCTGTGCTTACTTTTTTCAGCACCCCTTTTTCATTGCGGAATACCTGTATGCTACCCCAGTCGGTTGTTAACAACAGATCGGGTTGGTTATCATTATTCATATCCGACCAGCGGGCCGATGTGATCATACCAATATGCTGCATTTCAGGTGCAACAGTCCGGGTAACATCTGTAAAGATGATTTTCCCTGCTTTGCTATCATTGCGGTAAATAAAACTGCTCACGGGCATGGGGTACTGTCCCGGTAAGATCCTTCCGCCAAGGAAGATATCCAGATCGCCGTCGCGGTCATAATCTGCCGCAATTACACAGCTCTTGCTGGTTCGGTTATTGGTAAAATCAGTATTACTCAGTTCTGTGAAATTACCTTTGCCATCATTCAGGTAAAAATGATCGGTATAGGCTTTTGTCTGTGGTTCGTTTTCAGCACCACCGGATGCTATGTAAATATCCAGATCGCCATCCTGGTCTGCATCCAGTAAACAAATGCCGGCATCATCCTGTAACTGTGGCTCATTGAAGCCGGGCATTTTCTTGCGTATAAATTTCCCATTGGGTTGCTGAAAAAAAGCAGACGCATGGAAAGGAGAACCGCCGCCAACGACCAGGTCATCCAGCCCGTCGCTATTCAGATCGCCGGCAGCCAGTGAAGGGCCGTATTGTGTAAATTTATGCGGTAATAATTTTTGAATATCAAAATCAATAAAGTCGATTTCTGAAAAAACAAAGCGTAGGTCTCCGGCATTTTTTACTTCGGCAAATAATGATGGAGATGTTGCCTGCGGCGGATGAACCGGCACAACGGGTGCCGATGTATCGTATGACACTTGCAATACCCGATCTATGCCAGGATTTTTGATCACCTGCCTGCGGTGATCGGGCCAGTGTATGACTAATGAATCCACCTTGGTACTATTACCCAACCCAAAATGTGCGGCTGTTTCCACCGTAGAGAGATAGCCCCGGTAAGGGGTAAGTTCTGTATTTTGTTGTTTGCCCTGGTAAAATAAACTGATGTTGGCACCAATACCATGCCTATTGAAAGCTGTTCCTTTCAGCGCAACTCGCAGGTAATGTGTTTGGATTTTGGCTTCCGATTCTTTGTTGCGCAGCAGTGTAACCGGCATGTTGGAATTATTGATCACCACATCCAGGTCACCATCACCATCCAGATCAGCATACGCCATGCCCGCAGAGAAAGTAGGGAAGTCCCAACCCCAGGCCTTGGTCATATCAGTGAATTGCAGATCGCCGTTATTGCGATAAATGTAATTGCTGATCTTCACCTCCGACAATTGCTGTAAGACCGTTGTCAGCGGGGCATTGGCAACAGCATTCTGGCGGTAAGCCATAAAATCCTTGTCCGACATATCTTTCGGCAGGCCATTACTAACGATCAGGTCGCGGAACCCATCATTATCCATATCTGCCAGCAGTGGCGACCAACTCCAGTCGGTTTGCGCCACACCACTCAAATAAGCAATCTCACTGAATACCGGTCTGGCAGAATCACCGGGTGAAAATCCCTGATTCAATTGTAATGTGTTGCGGGGATACTGATATTGGTAACCAAAACGGTCGCTGTTCTGGAAAGTCTGGTAACTGATATCGGAATGCATCATTTTCAGACGATAGTTATCAGCCGGCATCATATCGGTTTCAATAATGTCGGCATACCCATCGTTATTGATATCGGCAATATCATTACCCATGGCATTCTTACTGGTATGTTTGAAATAGATGCACGACTGATCGGTAAATGTGCCATTGCCATTATTGATGTACAGTATATTGTTGGACAGATAATCATTGCTTACATAAATATCTTTCCATCCATCCTGGTTAATATCGGCAATGCTCACACCCAGGCCATGTCCTTCAATCAGAATACCCGCACGGGCAGATACGTCGGAGAAGACCGCATGTCCCAGTGTACTGTCGAACCGGTTCTCCAAAAGTTTATCGGTATTGGGCCAGGAACCGTCTTTTCTGATGGGACGAAATTCATTGGGATAAGTGCCATCCAGGTCATTGAGCAGGAGGTAAACATCCAGATCACCATCGTTATCATAGTCAAAGAAAGCAGCCATATGTGTATTGGAAGCATCGGCCAGTCCGTAAGCGGCAGCTGATTCCTCAAATACCGGAAGGCCTGTGGCTTTATTGATGCCGCGGTTGATGTACAAGAGATTTTTGCGTGCATTGCTGTCGGGTAGTACAGCAGTACACACATAAATATCCATTAAGCCATCATTGTTAATATCCACAATACTGGCACCCTTGCTCCACCTGCCGGCACCATCCACCCCGGCTGCTTCGGTAATATCTTCAAATTTGAAATTGCCCTTGTTAAGGTAGAGTTTATTGGGAACCATATTGCCTGTGAAATAGAGATCGGGCAGGCTGTCGTTGTTGAAATCACCCACGCCTACGCCACCGCCATTATAGAGGTATTCGTAGTTGAGAATATTCAGCTGTTCGGTTTCGGCAATATGATTTGCGAACCGGATGCCGGATTTTTCCGGTGTCACCGATTCAAACAGGGTTGGACGGGATTGGCAGCCCAGTAGCAGGAATAGGCAAGCCACCCCAAAAAAGCAGGGTTTCATACAGGGTTTAGAGTAAATTTGACTCAGGTTAATACTACAAATTAAGCATTATGAAACGATTGATCTTGCTTTTCGCGGTTTTCTTTTGCCTGTCTGGAAAACAGGTAATGGCACAGGATCCCTGGAAGATTAGCGCTACGGCCATAAACCCTTCCGGTTATTACGGTATTACGGTTGCTAATGGTATGATTGGCATTGTTTCTTCCCCGGAACCCTTCAAAGTAAAAGATGTGGTACTGGCTGGTGCTTACGATTTATATGGTCGCGGCCGCGTGAGTAATTTCCTGCGCAGCTTTAATCTGCTGAATATGCAGTTGGGTATTGATGGAAAAGAAATCAGTGCAGCTGATACCCGGGGTTTTCAGCAGGAGCTGGATATGAAACAGGCTTCTTTCACCACCCGTTTTGATTATGGCGATAAAGCCAGTATACGCTATACTTACTATTCACTGCGTCATTTGCCCTTTACGGTATTGATGGATGTGGAAATCACTGCTAAAAAAGATATAACCCTGAACGCTGCTTCGGTGATGGAAGCGCCCGATGCACTGAAAGATGTTCAGAATTATTATAATGAGATCGATCGTCCACATGTAACCATTAGTCTCCTTACCTCTACTGCCAAAAGTCCTACCGGAAAGCTGCAGATGTGTGCTTCCAATACATTTTTATTTTCAGAGAAACATGGAGAAGAACCCCGTGTGATTCATGAAATGTGGGATAATAACCGCCACCTGATGAAGTTTGGCAAAACACTGAAAGCGGGTACTACCTATCGCTTTTCCATTGCCGGTTCTTCCATTACCAGTGCACATCACGATGATCCGCTGAATGAAGCAGAGCGCATGACGCTGTTTGCCAAACTGGAGGGTCGTGACCTCCTGCTGCGTTTTCATCAGCAGGCCTGGTCCAAACTATGGCAGAGTGATATACAGATTGAAGGAGATCCGCAGGCCCAGCAGGATGTTCACAGCATGATGTATCACCTGTATTCTTTTGTACGGGAGGGATATGATTACAGCCCCTCACCCATGGGTTTAAGCGGACTGGGGTATAATGGCCATGTGTTCTGGGATACCGAATTATGGATGTATCCGGCCTTGCTGGTACTGCAACCGGAGATGGCGAAAAGCATGGTGGAATACCGGTATAACCGTTTACCTGCTGCCCGGAAAAATGCATTCAGTCATGGGTATAAAGGTGCCATGTTCCCCTGGGAAAGTGCTGCCACTGGCGTAGAAGAAACACCGGTATGGGCATTGAGCGGTCCATTCGAACACCATATCACTGCCTGTGTGGGTATTGCTGCCTGGAATTATTATTGTGTTACACAGGATACCGTATGGCTGCGTGAAAAGGGATGGCCGCTCTTGAAAGAAACTGCCGATTTCTGGGCCAGCCGTGTAGAGCGCAATGGGCCGGGGAAATACGATATCAATAATGTGGTGGCAGCCGATGAGTGGGCAGAGAATGTAGACAATAATGCCTGGACCAATGCTTCGGCGAAAGCGGTATTGAATTATGCCACAGAAGCCGCGCGGTTGCTGAAGCTGAAAGCAGACCCGGACTGGGCGCATGTGGCACAGCATATTCCCATCCTCAAAATGCCGAACGGGGTAACCCGTGAACATGCGGCCTATAACGGAGAGGGTATCAAACAAGCCGATGTAAACCTGCTGTCTTATCCATTAAAAGAAGTCAGTGACCCTGCACGGGTACTGGCTGATCTCCAGTATTATGAAACCCGGGTGCCCAATGAGGGAACCCCGGCCATGACACAGGCCATTTTTGCGTTGCTGTATGCCCGCTTGGGTAATGGGGAGAAAGCCGGACATTTTTTCAAAGATGCGTATGAGCCCAACCTCAATCCCCCCTTCCGGGTGATTGCAGAAACCAAGGGAGGAACCAATCCTTATTTTGCTACCGGGGCAGGTGGAATCTTACAGGCTGTGCTAATGGGTTTCGGCGGGCTTGATATCACCCCCAAGGGGCTAACACAAATCAAATCGGCCCTGCCCAAGAACTGGAAAAAACTACGCATAACCGGGGTTGGCGTTGATAAAAAAACCTATACGGTTGAATAAAATCCTTATATTTATTTTGTGAAGAAGATTGTTTCCATACTGGTATTGGGGCTGCTGATGCTGAGCCTGGGCGGTTACCGCCTGATACTGACCTGTATGGAAACTGCTTCGGACCGGGCTTTTGAAGCATCACTGTATGAGAACAGTTATGATGAGTCCATGCTCCTGCACATTAAAGTGCCGGCCAGCACACCTTATGGGGCCAATACTGCCGAATTCGAAAATGCATCCGGCAATATAGATATCAATGGTGTTACCTATCATTTTGTGAAGCGCCGTTTCTACCGCGATTCACTGGAACTCTTATGTGTTCCCAACATCGAAAAAGCCGGTATCCGTAATGCACGGGAAGTGTTCCTCGGACTGGCCAATGATTATGCTGTTACAAAATCAACCCAGAATATACCCAATCAGCCACAGGCATTGAAGTTCTCGCTCTCGGATTTTACCGGAGATCATTCTTTTTCCTGGCAGTTTAGGGATGTGACACCGGTACAGACTTTAGCCGGGCACAGCAATGACCATTTAGCGGCAGGGTATGAAAAAGACATTGATCATCCGCCGGTAACTGCAGGGTAATATTTACCCTTTCTCGACCATTTTCTCTACTACCAAGACTATTTATTAAACGGAACTGATCTATGAAAAAGCTCATGGGTGGGCTTATGCTGATGCTGTGTATAGCGGGCTGCCAAAACAAAGAAGATTATAAAACATATCTCCACGATCCCAGATTATTCAGTCAAACTGTACATGAATTGAATACCGTGGTTATGGGTAATAATTTCCCGCCAATGGTGGCATCTAGGAATTATGCTTATGCAGCGGTGGCAGCTTATGAAGTAATTGCGGCTGCTTATCCGGCACAATATGAATCATTGGGTGGACAGCTGAACGGATTGAAAAAGCCCAGCCTTCCTGCCATTACTCCTGATATGGATATAGAACTGGCTACATTGCTGGCCTATATGAAAGTTGGGGAAATGGTAACTTTTCCCGAGGGAAGTATGCAGGTATACCAGGACAGTATTCTCAACAAAGCCCGTTCTCTGGGATTGAGCAAAAAAGTGCTTGAAGCATCCCGGGTGCTGGCCGACAGCGTGAGTGCGAATATCATCCGCTGGAGTAAAAAGGATAATTATTTGGAGACGCGCGGTGCTGAAAAATATGCCGTGTTGAAAGTGCCCGGACGCTGGGTACCCACACCGCCTATGTATGCCTCAGCGGTAGAACCCCATTGGGCAGAGATCAGACCTATGGTAATGGACAGTGCTTCATTATTTGATGCTCCCAAACCCATTCCGTTTAATATTACCGATAAGCAGAGTCCTTATTATAAGGAGGTGATGGCCATCAAAACAGCTGGCGATTCACTCACACCCGAACAAAAGCACATTGCAGAATTCTGGGATGATAATCCCTTTAAGATGAATGTAACCGGGCATGTGATGTACGGCAGTAAAAAGTTTTCGCCATCGGGTCACTGGATGAGTATTGTAGGTATTGCGGCTGTAAAAGCCAATGCAGATTTTGCCACCAATGTATATGCTGTCGCTAAAACCGCTATTGCATTATTTGATGGCTTTATCCAAAGCTGGTATGCCAAGTATAAATACAATACCGTAAGGCCGGAAACTGTGATCAATGAACATATTGATCCCAATTGGCGCCCTTACCTGCAAACACCTGCTTTCCCGGAATATACCTGTGGACATTCCACTATTTCATCGGCCGCGGCAGAAGCGCTGACCAGTGTGTTCGGCGATAATTTTGCTTATGTGGATTCTACCGAACTGGAATTTGGTATACCAAACCGCAGTTTCAAGTCTTTCAGGCAGGCTGCTGAAGAAAATAACTGGGCCCGCTTTTATGGCGGTATCCATTATCACAGCTCCTGTATTGTTAGTACAGATTATGGCAGAAAGGTTGGTCAATATGTCGTTGACCGTTTGAAGATGAAAAAATAATTCATCGCATTGCAACAACCAACCTTTTCGCATAAAAACTAACAGACAATGAAATCCTTTATTTGCATGGCGGCTATGGTCATGCTCTTCGGCCTGAAAGCGAATGCCCAGGGCTGTGTAGCTATTCGTAGTGTGGGTGGTATGTGTACCATGGACCATGCTGAGAATCATGATACTATTCCTGCCAAATGGACTATGAATATCAATACCCGTTATTTCAATTCATTTCGTCATTTTGTAGGTACTGAAGAACAAAAGCAACGCATTGCACAGGGTACACAGGTGATCAATCACAGTATGGCCATTGATCTCAGTGCTGTACGTATCCTTAATAAACGCTGGTCTCTGGGGGTGAATCTGCCCATTATTTCCAATACCCGCAGCTCTCTCTATGAGCATGGCGGTGCTGCGCGTCACAGTACCAGTTCATTTGGTATGGGTGATATGCGCTTTACGGTTTACCATTGGTTGACCAATCCTGATAAAATGAAGAAATTCAGCCTGCAGGCCGGACTGGGTATCAAACTGCCCACCGGCGATTATAAAGTGCAGGATTATTTTTATACCAGTACCGGTACCCGCGTGTTGGGTCCGGTTGATCAGTCAATCCAACTGGGAGATGGTGGTACTGGTTTTACCGGTGAACTCAATGCATTTTATACCCTTTCCCGCAAAGTGAGTTTGTATGGCAACCTGTTTTACCTGCTCAATCCACGCGAACACAATGGCGTATCTACTGCCCGTGGCGGGACGCCTTCTGCAACAGCCGTATTGTATGGCAGTGATGTGATGAGTGTGCCCGATCAGTACATGATTCGTTTTGGTGCCAATTTCACTTTCAATAAACTCACACTCTCTGCCGGTTTCCGCGATGAGTGTGTGCCGGCTTCAGATCTCATCAATGGCAGTTATGGTTTCCGCAGACCCGGTTATGTGTACAGTATAGAACCCGGTATTACTTATGCTGTAAAAAAGGTGAATCTCTACGCTTATGTGCCCTTTGCCATCAAGCGTGATCGTACACAGAGTTATGCCGACAAACAGCGCACAACCATTACCGGTGTGTATGCACAGGGTGATGCCGCTTTTGCCGACCTGGCCGTGAACATAGGTATGAGCGTACGCTTTTAGTCATGCTATTACCATTGAAACCTTAACTAAACCTTTGTTATGAAACGAAAGCAAAAAAGCTATCGCCTTGTGGCTGGCTTGTTCTTATATCTTTTACTGGCTGTACAATCCGTTTCGGCACAGACCGATATTGATGGTATTATGATGGCCAAAAATAATTTCTGCTCCGGTCTCATGTACAGTCACAGCAGCTGGAGCAATTACTGGGAAGGAACCCTTAAAAGAAACAATGCTAACCTGGGTACTGTTTCTTCTTCCATGCTGGCCTGGATGGGCAATTATGGGGTATCTGATAAACTGAATGTGTTGTTCGGCTTGCCCTATATCAGCAATAAAGCATCAGCTGGTACCCTGCATGGTATGAAGGGGTTACAGGATCTCTCGCTCTGGGTAAAATGGATGCCCCTGGAAAAAGAATGGGGTTCACAAACCTTTTCCCTGTATGCCATTGGTGGGGTATCCCTGCCGGTTTCGGATTATACACCAGATCTATTGCCCATGTCGATTGGCTTGCGTAGTAAAACCATATCGCTGCGGGCCATGGCCGATTACCAGTTGGGAAGTTGGTTTGCTACCGCTTCGGCCACTTATGTAATTCGTGATAAAGTAACACTGGATCGTGAATTGTATTACACCACACAGTTGCACAGCTCTAATGAAGTAGCTATGCCCGATGCCTCTTCCATCAATGTACGCGCCGGATACCGTACCGGGCGCATGATTGCAGAAGCCATATGGAGCAACTGGCGTACCCTGGGTGGTTTTGATATGACACGCAATAACATGCCTTTTGTGAGCAATCGCATGAATGCGTCTATGCTGGGACTGAATATCAAATACAACCTCAAGGCAGTATCCGGACTTTCATTGATTGCCAATGGTGGGGTAACCCTCTCCGGCAGAAATATGGGACAGGCCAGCAGCATTGGTGGTGGTGTGTTCTATATTATTGATTTTTCACCCAAAAAGAAAACCAAAGCTGATCAGGCCAAAAAATAACCACATGAAAAAGATAACTGCTTATATAAGCTTGTGTCTGATGGCAATTGTACTCTATTCCTGCTCCAAAGCCGTGAGCAATGCCACAGACGATGCACCTATGCTGGCGCCTGCCAAAACCGATATTGATGCTGGCGCCTGGAAACCTATATTGTTAACCGGGCCCACTGAATTTCCCGTGGCTGCCCCCGCAGCGGTTAATTCTACTGGATATATTGCCGAACTGAATGAGATCAAGGGATATCAGCAGCATATTACTCCGGAACAACAGGCTGCTATCCGTTACTGGGGTGCCGGTGGCGTATTGCGCTGGAATGAAATCATGCGTGAGCTGGTTTCCAAATACAATCTGCCTCCTTACCAGAATGCAGATGGTACCTATCCTTTTCCCAGTGCTGCCAATCCCTTTGCTTATCCTTTATTCCCTTTTGCCAATCCGCCTTATTCTGCGAGGGCTTATGCCTATATCAGCGCAGCTCAATACGATGCGTTGGTGGCTGCCTGGTACTATAAGAAACAATACAATCGTCCGGCACCGAGTAAGACTGATGCCGCCATCAAATCATTATTACCTGCATCCGATCTGCCATCCTATCCTTCGGAAGATGCGGTACTGGCCGGCGTAACGGCAGAAATGATGAAGTTGCTTTTCCCAGGGGAAATAGCTTATATACAACAGAAAGCTGAGGAACAAATGCTCGCCAAAATCAGGGCTGGTATGGCTACCCGCAGTGATGTAGAAGCTGGTGAAGCATTGGGAAGGCTGGTGGCACAGAAATTCACCGCACGTGCGCGTGCCGACCGGGCCGGAGCAGCTGCAGGCACACAGACCGACTGGACAGCTTTTGAAACGCAAACCGTAGCGCGTGGCGAAATACCCTGGATCAGCCAGGAAACACCCAAGCGTCCACCCATGCTGCCACTCTTCGGAAAAGTGCGCCCCTTCCTATTTGATGAAGCAACTACTGTTGCGCTTCGTCCCGGCCCTCCTCCATCTACCGGCAGTGAGCAGATGAAAAAAGAAACAGCGGAAATCTATGACCTCGTGAATCACCCGACGGCTGAACGCACCCGTATCACTCATTTCTGGGCCGATGGGGTTGCCACACCCACGCCACCGGGTCACTGGGGCGCTATTGCTGATGCTGATTTTATCGGACAACGGTTCAGTGAAGTGCGTTGGGCACGAAATATGGCATTGTTGAATATGGCCATGATGGATGCCGCTATTGTTTGCTGGGATACCAAATTCGCTTATTTCAATCCCAGACCTTCGCAGATGAATCCGGCCATCAAAACACTTACCGGGTTACCCAATTTCCCTTCCTATATATCGGGCCACTCTACTTTCAGCGGTGCTGCAGCTACCATACTGGGTTATATTGTTCCGGGCCGTGCTAACGCCTATACGGCCATGGCGCAGGAAGCATCGGTATCGCGTATGTACGGTGGTATCCATTACCGCAGCGATTGTGAAGTTGGGCTGGTAACCGGGAAAAAAGTAGGAGAGTATGCCGTTACCAGGGCTAAAACAGATGGCGCTGATTAAAAGTTTTTCGTTGGGGTTTACATAGCAAGCGCCTCCTGGCTGGGGGCGCTTTTTTTTTAATCAGATGGTTATTTCAGGCTAAAATTTCCAGTTGTTGCAGAATCATTCTGTGATTAGATAGCCTGAATTGACTGCCACAACTGAAAAAATAAAGAGCAGTTGTATTAAAATTTAAAAATATTTAATTTATAAAATGTTTTATATTAATTGAATAAAAAAGTTTAGCTGAAATTCTACAATATAGTTTGGTTTATAAAATAAACCAGTTTATGTTTGCCTTGTCAAAACAACTGTATGAAGAAGTACACGATAACCCTGCTGCTGATTTGTTTGGTTCTGGTGGCAGGTGCACAGGTAAGAATTACCGGTTCTGTAACAGACAACCGCGGTCGTATTCTGGCAGGAGCCAGCATAGCGGTTAAAAATTCCTACGATGGGGGGCTTTCGGATTCTACCGGCCATTTTTCATTCCGTACGACCGAAAAGGGAGCCCAGGTGCTGGTTGTAACCAGTGTGGGATATAAACCGGTGGAACAGGCCATCCAGATTGCCCAGGAGCCTATCGAAGTAAATTTTCAGCTGAAAGAAGAGATCAGTGAATTAAAAGCTGTAGTGGTTACCGCCGGTAGTTTTGAAGCCGGGGATCGCAAGAAAGCGGCTACGGTACTGAGTTCGCTGGATGTATACACCACTGGTGGTGCCAATGCCGATATTACAGCGGTGGTGAAAACATTACCCGGTGCCCAGCAGGTGGGTGAACAGGAAGGTTTGTTTGTAAGAGGCGGTGCCGGATATGAAGCCAAACAATTTATAGATGGCACACTGGTGAATAATCCCTTCCAGGCCAGTGTTCCCGACCTGGCTTCCCGTGGCCGTTTTGCGCCCAATCTTTTCAAGGGAACCATTTTCAGTACGGGCGGTTATTCGGCACTGTACGGACAGGCTTTGTCATCAGCCCTTATTATGGAGAGTATAGATATACCGGATCGCTCGGAAGCAACAGCTTCTATCTCCCCCATATTCCTGGGTGTGGGTTTGCAGAAAGTAGCCAGCGATAAAAAATCATCTTTGGGTATGAACTATGGTTATACCAACCTGGTGGCATATTTCCAGATTGTGAAACAGAAACCCGATTATTTTAAAATGCCGCAACTGCACAATGCCGATTTCAATTACCGGTTTAAAACAAAGAATGGCGGTATGGTGAAGTATTACACGATGTTTGGTTCCATTCATACCGGTTTGCGTCGCCCAAATATTGATGATCCCAGCCTGAAAAACGCACTGGAGCTGAACAATACCAACTGGTACAACAACCTCAGCTGGCGTGAGAACCTGGGTGGGGGCTGGAAAATGAACCTGGGCCTGGGTTATAGTACCGATCATACCCGCATCTTACAGCAGATTCAGAATGCGCAGAACCAGGCAGTAACTACGGGTACGCCCTGGATCGACAATAATAATTTCAACCTGAAAACCCGTTCAGATTTATCACAGATCAAATTGGTATTCGACAAACGTTTGTCGGGCATCAGTGTGCTGCGTTTTGGCAGTGAGTACCAATATTTCTACAACCGCAGTAATTATAATAATCTGCAGGCCAGTCTCACCGATCATTTTAAATCTGTTTTTGCAGAAGCAGATCTCTACCTGACCAATGCACTGGCAGCCAAAATAGGTACCCGTTTTGAACATTCATCCTTGATGAACAAAGCCAATATCGCACCCCGGCTTTCCCTGGCTTACAAAACCGGCAAGGGAGCGCAGATGAGTATTGCGTATGGCGTATTCTATCAGAAGCCCGAGAATACCTATCTCTATGCCACCACTAATTTTGGTTATGCCAAAGCATCTCACTATATCGTGAATTACATCAAACAAACCACATTGCAGACATTCCGTATTGAAGCTTTTTACAAAGCATATGACGGACTGGTGAAAACAACGCCCACTTATTTCAGCGGCGGTAAAGGTGATGCTAAAGGGATTGAATTATTCTGGCGTGATAAAAAATCCATTAAGGGACTGGATTACTGGATCAGCTATTCTTATTTGGATACCAAGCGCGATTTCCTGAACTATCCCAAAGAACTGCAACCCACATTTGCAGCTAACCATACAACATCACTGGTGGTGAAAAGATTCATCAATAAGATCAATACCGGATTTAATTTCACTTACTCTTATGCTACCGGCAGGCCTTACTACAATATCATGCAGTCCGGCAGCAGCTATACCATTGCCGACCAAGGAAAAACAATCGACTACCATAACCTGGGATTCAGCTTTAACTACCTCACTTCACTGGGAAAAGCCTATGCGGTGATTGTGGGATCGGTAACCAATGTACTGAACGCTAAACAGGTATTCGGTTATAATTATAGTCATGATGGTTCGCGCAAAGACGCCATCACCCCACCGGCTCCTCAATTCTTTTTCCTGGGCTTGTTCCTGAGCTGGGGAGTAGACAGGAGGCAGGATGCGATTAATAATAATCTGTAACCTGAGGAGTGAATTCAGCTATTTTTTTCAACTATAAACCATAAACAAAAAACAATAAACCTAAAAGACATGAAACCTTTTATCATCATTTTATCCATGTTCTTCGTGGGACATCTGACAGCGCAAAGCAGGTATGAAACCGGTATGCAGAAAGGATTGGAGCAGTTTGGTGCTGCGAAGTCTGCCGAAGACATGACTGCCGTTTCGGCTTTTTTTGAACGCATTGGAGATGCTGAAAAAGACAAGTGGTTGCCTTATTATTATGCAGCACAGACCAATATTCTGGTGGGTTGGATGAATCCCAAAGCGGATAAAGACAAACTGGCGGAAAAAACAAGGGAGCTGATTGACAAGGCCGAAGCCATTGAGAAAAACTCAGAGATCTATTGCCTGCGTCAGATGGTAGCTGTTCAGCAAATGACAGTTGATCCTATGACCCGCTGGCAGAGTTATGGTGCGGAAGCCAATAAGGCATTGGAGAATGCAAAAAAAGCCGATCCCAACAACCCGCGTATCTATATGCTCGACGGACAGACCCTCATGAATACACCCGAAGCCTTTGGTGGCGGTAAAGCTGTGGCCAAGAAACTGTTTGAGAAATCCATAGAACTGTATGGCACATTCAAACCGGTTTCGCCCCTGCATCCGAACTGGGGTAAGGATCAGGCAGAAAAATTGCTGGCAGCCTGTCAATAATTCGCTATTATTATTATAGGAATCAATATAGCTTCTATGCCTACTTTATTCCAAACCTTATTGATAATGCATATCGCAGGTGGTGGTATCGGTTTAATGACCGGTACCATTGCTGCTGTGGTACAGAAGGGAAACCGCGTACACCGCTTGTGCGGAAAACTGTTTTTCTATGGTATGTTACTGGCATCACTCAGTGCTCTGGTCATGAGTAATCTGCCCGGACACCTGAATGTATTTTTGTTTGCGGTTGGCGGTTTTACCCTGTATATGATCCTGACCGGTTATCGCATTCTATTCCTCAAACGGGCTTTAAAACAGGAAGTCAGTCCCTATACATTCGCGGATTACCTGATTTGCCTGGGTGGTGCTATTTACGGCCTGTTCCTGCTGGTCCTGTCAGTGCGGACATTGCAACAGGGCGATCGTTTTGGTTTGGTGCCACTGGCTTTTGGGCTGATCTGTCTGCGTTTTGTATGGGTTGATGTTCGTTTACTCCTGGGTAAAACACCCATCAGGCAGTCCTGGATGGTGATACACCTGGGCAGAATGCTGGGGGCTTTGATAGCAGCATACACGGCATTCCTGGTAGTAAACATACAGATTGGCCAGCAATGGATTTTGTGGTTGCTGCCATCAGTGATAGGTGGTATTTTCATTGCAAAATCGGTTCGCAGGTATGCGCCGGCAAAAAAATAAAATTATGTCACAGTCAGCTAACAATGAACAATCCGAATTTTCTCCGGAAGAGAGTCTGCAGCTCATCCGGCAGATGATCAGCAAAACCAGGCATTCGGTCGCTATGGACAGTTTTTACTTTCTGTTTTGGGGCTGGCTGGTCTTTTTGTGTTGTGTGGGGCAGTATGTGCTGAAAGTGTATTGGGATTTCCCCCAGCATTATTATGTCTGGTTTCTGATGCCGGTAGGAGGGGTTATATCCGGGATCTACAGTTATCGGCAGGCGAGAAAGCAGCAGGTGGTAACTTATGTACATTCGGCATTGAGTTATTTGTGGGTAGGGCTGGCCATTAGTTTTATTGTGCTTGCTTATGTCAGCATCAGCGGAAAAAACTGGCAACATGCTTTTACTTATTACATACTCTTGTATGCAATCGGTACCTTTGTGAGTGGCAGGCTCTTGCAGTTTCGGCCCCTGGTGATTGGAGGCCTGATTAATTTTGCACTGGTAGTGATTTCTGCCGGTGCCAGTTATGACAATCAATTACTGCTGGGCGCTCTGGCATTGTTAACCAGTTATATTATACCCGGCCATCTGTTGCGTAATGCGTCGGCCAAAAAGCTTTAAACCATGACAGAAAATAAGCACCTGTCTGAACAGGAGAGTCTTCGCCTGATTACGACCATGATTGAAAAAGCGCGTGGTAGTTACCATGATACGGGTATCGGGGCCCTGCTCTGGGGTTCGGTGGTGTCGGTAGCATCCATACTTACTTACCTGCAGCAAGTGTATCATTTCCGGATCGGATTTGATATCTGGCTGGTAGTACTCCTGGCCATTATTCCGCAGATCGTGATCAGTATCCGGGAAAAAAAGCAGGTGAAAGCCCGCAAATACGAAGATGATGCATTGAATGCCGTTTGGTTGATATTTGGGATCAGCATATTTGCGCTGAATGCTTACCAACAGATTGTACCTGGTCAAACCCGTACAATCATTCATGCCGAAGGATGGGAGATGATGAAACATTATACCGATGGGAGTAAACCGGATGAAATATTGCTGCCTTTTGCGCCCAGTATCTATTCTTTCTACATCATGCTCTATGCATTTCCAACCCTGGTAACCGGTATTGTAAAAAAATTCAAACCCATGATCGTGGGTGGGGTACTCACTTATGGCTGTTTTATACTGTCGCTGTATACCCGTGCTGAATACGATTGGCTGCTGGGTGGTTTTGCCGCAATTGTCTGCTGGCTGATACCGGGTATTATCCTGCGCCGTAAATATCTCTTACAAAAACAAGCGAATGTTTAAGGAGCTGGATCCCATATTACACTCGCAACTACGCCTGGCAGTGGTGAGCCTGCTCATTGGGCTGAAAGAGGCGGAGTTTACCTTCATTCGTGAAAAAACAAACGCCACGGCGGGTAACCTCAGTGTGCAGTTACAGAAACTGAAAGACGCGGGGTATATAGAAGTGATCAAGCAATTTAAAGACAATTATCCGCAAACCACCTGTCGCATTACCCCCCAGGGCATTGCCGCCTTTGAAGCCTATGTAAACGATCTGCAGTCCTACCTCCAGACAGGTAAATAATGGTATAAGGGCGGACGGGGAAAGGGTTAAATCCTTTTCACAAAGGGGCGGGCATCATCAATTAGGGTGTATATTCACGCCAGAAAGCTCAATGGCTGTATGGTACCAATGCAGGATATTATAACCGTCAATAATCTCTCCAAAAAATTCAGGAATCTGAAGGCAGTGGATAATATTTCATTCACTGTACGGGAGGGGGATGTGTATGGGTTCCTGGGGCAGAATGGCGCCGGCAAGAGTACCACCATCCGTATGCTGCTTACCCTCATTGAACCCGATGCCGGGGACATATCCCTGTTTGGACTCTCGCTGGCGAGACACCGGCATGAGATACTACGACAGGTGGGTGCTGTGATTGAAAAACCGGATGTATATAAATACCTCTCTGCTTACGACAATCTGAAACTATTTGCCCGACTCAGTGGTATTAAACCAACCGAACAACAGATCAGGGAACAACTGGCGATGGTGGGGTTGGCCGACCGGGCAGCGGATAAAGTGAAAACATTTTCTCAGGGTATGAAACAGCGACTGGGTATTGCCATTGCGCTGGTGCATGATCCTGCGCTCATTATACTGGATGAACCCACCAACGGGTTAGATCCGCAGGGTATAGCGGATATCCGCAACCTGATCCTGCATCTGAGCCGCGACCGGAATAAAACCGTACTGGTATCCTCGCACCTGCTAACGGAAATAGAACAGGTGGCTACGCGGCTGATCATTATTGATAAGGGAAAGAAACTGGTGGAAGGTGCAGCGGCGGATCTGTTTGACCCGGCCCAGACACTGGTATCACTGGACACACTCAATAACCAGCAAGCCATGGAACAACTGGCCAACGGACCCTGGGCAGGTGCTTTGCAGCCGCAACGGGATGGGCAGATATATCTGAAATTGCACCGCAACCAGGTGCCGCAATTGCATGCCTACCTGGTGCAGGCAGGGATTCCGGTACTGGCACTGCAACCCAGGCACTCATTGGAAGATTATTTTTTACAGGTAACCTCCGGAAAACAATATGTTCAGTCTTATACAAATTGAAACCTATAAAATCTTTCGGCGACCGCGTACCTATATCGCATTCGCTGCCATTACATCCCTGATTGTACTGATACAGTTCGGGCTGAAAGTGGATGGGAAAAGTTATCTCGATTTCATGCTGAACGACCTCAGCACGACTTTACAGATCGAAGGAAATATCATGAATGGTTACCTGGTCTGTTATGTGATGTTGCAATTGTTGCTGGTGCATGTGCCCCTGCTGATTGCACTGATAGCAGCAGATATGATTTCGGGGGAAGCCAATATGGGTACCCTCCGGTTATTATTAACCAAACCATTCAGCCGCACCCAGCTGATGCTGTCGAAGTTCATCGCTTCTACCATTTATACCCTGCTGCTACTGATCTGGCTGGCATTCCTGGCCCTCTTTGTAAGCATGTGGATATTCGGTACCGATGATATGTTCCTCATGAAAAGCAGCTATGTGGTATTGTTGAAAGAAAACGATGTGTTCTGGCGGTATATTGGTGCATTTGTATTTGCCGCACTGGCCATGACCACTGTTGCGGCCCTTGGTTTTCTCCTGTCGGTATTTGCGGAAAACTCCATTGGCCCGATCGTAGCCACCATGAGTGTGATCATTTTTTTCACAATCCTCAGTACCCTGAATATTCCCATCTTCAATACGGTGAAGCCATATTTATTCACCACACATATGATCAGCTGGAAAGAATTTTTTGATATACAGGTAAATGATGCAAATGAAGCCATCAACGGTAGCATACAGAACCTGCCCAAAATTCTGCAGTCCGCCGCCATACTGCTGATTCATATTGTAGTATTTGTATGGGCTGCCATATGGGTATTCCGTAAAAAAGATATTCTTAGCTAAAACAACAGGTATGCGTAAGATATGGATCATGATTGTGCTGCTGATAATAGGTGTGTCATCGCATGCACAGGACATGACGGCATTGGTACTGAAAGTGAAAGAGAAACTGGACCAGGTGAATGATTATGAAGCAGAGGGCCGTATGAAAACAGATGTGGCATTCATCAAAGCGCCCATAGGGAAAGTGAAAGTATATTTCCGTAAACCCGACCGTTTTCGTCTGAAAAAAGATGGAGGTATTTCTTTATTACCCAAAGGTGGTGTTTCTGTGAACATCGGATCACTGGTGGCTACTCAGAACTTCATGGCATTGGGTGCGGGTGAAGCTGTGGTAGATGGAATTGCTACCAAAGTGGTTAAACTGTTACCCTCAGATGAAAACAGCGACGTGGTGCTCACCACTATGTATATAGATGAAGCCAACCTGCTCGTGCGTAAAGCCGTTACTACCACCAAAGAAAACGGTACTTATGAAGTGCAGATGAGTTATGGAAAATTTGCACAATACGGCTTGCCCGATAAAGTCATCTTCAGCTTCAATACCAAAAACTACAAATTGCCTAAAGGACTTACACTGGAATTCGACGATAATGAGAAGCCAGCTACGGAAGCGGAAAAATTGAAAAACAGGAAAGGTCGTGTGGAAATTCGGTATACCAATTATACCATTAATAAAGGCTTACCGGATAGTGTGTTTAAATAATCAGAAAAGGATAACACGCCAGCTTCTTTCAAAACTTTGACCTATCCCCAGTTGATGAATGCCTTCTTTACGTGTGATATCTCCATTGGCATCAACGCTGTCGGCAATACCACACCATGGTTCAAGGCAAACAAAATCGGCTCCCTTAGTGCTCCAGATACCCATATAAGGAAAGCCTGGATAATGCATCGTAAGACCATGATTACTGTTTCGATGCAGTAAAGACATACTGGTAGACCGTAATGATTTAAAGACCAATGCATCTTTTGCAAACAACGATTTGTTCAATGCTAATTCCTGCGTATGCTGTAAGAATGGAATCGGCCTGCTGTCGACTAATCCATTATCTGCCAGCGGCCAGATACCGGTATTTTCAGTTTCAGCAAACCGGAGATAATAATCTTCAAAACGGGAACCCGGCAGAAAAGGCACAGCAAAAGCCGGATGGGCTCCGATGGAAAAATAGATAGGCTTATCGTCCATGTTGTGAACCCGGTAGTCAACTGCCAGGCTATTGTTCTCCAGGGTATAAACAATATCCAACACAAACCTAAAAGGATAAACAGCCAGGCTGGATTCATCAGAAATTAAAGAAAAAGTTGCCTGCGTGTCGGAGAACTGATTTACTGGTAAAAAAAAACGTTCGCGTGCAAAACCGTGACGGCCCAGCTGATAACTTTTTCCTTCGAAAGTGTATTGCTGGTCTTTCAGTCCGCCTACAATCGGGAATAAAACGGGACTATGTTTGCCCCAATAAGCCGGGTCGCCATGCCAGAGGTATTGGATACCGTTGCCCTTGTGTAGCAAAGATTGTAATTCCGCACCCAGGGGGTTGATTGCTACTTCGAGCAATTCATTGGATAACTGTACCAATGCCATTATTCGGTTTCTTCAATTTTCTCATCCACGGCATTGGCCAGCATACGCGCACTCATCTTGCGCAATGGATTCTGACGCATTTCGCTATAACCCATGCGTTTGCGAATGATCTCAATGCATTCAAAAGTGGCAGCCAGAAAAGAAGTATGATCTGCTTTGCCCTTGCCGGCGATATCAAATGCAGTACCATGGTCGGGACTGGTGCGTACCGCGCTTAAGCCGGCGGTATAGTTCACGCCTTCACCAATGGCCAGTGATTTAAAGGGAATCAGGCCCTGATCGTGGTACATGGCCAATACGCCATCAAAACGTTCATGCTGACCGCGTGCGAAAAATGCATCGGCGCTGTACGGACCAAAAGCCAGCATCTGGTGGCGGGCATCTTTGACAGCGGGTTTGATGATGGTCTCTTCTTCATTGCCAATTAACCCCTCATCACCGGCATGTGGGTTCAGTCCGAGTACCGCAATACGGGGTTTGTCGATACCAAAATCTTTCTGCAGGCTATTGTGCATGATCTTCAGCTTGCTCAGGATGGCTTCACGGGTAATGTGCTTGGCTACTTCTGCAATGGTAAGGTGTTCAGTAACCAGACCTACGCGGATATTTTCCGCCACCATGAACATGAGAACGTCCTGCGCACCGAACAGGGCTTTCAGGAAAGGGGTATGACCTGTATAGGGGAATTCCTCAGAATACACATTTTTCTTGTGAATGGGAGCTGTTACCAGGCCATGAATATGACCGTCTTTCAACGCCTGCGCGGCCTGTTCCAGAGAGATGCGGCCATATTTGCCACCAATCTCATTCAGTTGACCGGGTGTGATGGCTACTTCTTCTTCCCAGCAGTTGTAGATATTCACCTGCTTGGGGTTCAGCCGGCTGAAGTCGCGGCCGCTGGTATAGTTGAAATTGGCATCCGGCAGACTTTTACGGTAAAAATTAATGCTCTTATTGCTGGCGAAAACCACAGGGGTACAAAAATCCAGCAGGCGGTGATCACCCAGGGTTTTAAGGATCAGCTCCATCCCAATACCATTCAGATCACCACAAGAGAAACCGATAACCGGCTTGGCCATTTCATGACTCATCAGGCTGTGTTTTAGAGGATAAAAGTACGGAGAATGGGTGAATAGTGAAGCGTGAATAGTGAGTAGTCAGTAGTGAGGAGTAAGCTGCAAGCCACAAGTTCCCGTAATCAACCTATAACTCCGAATCCCCAACCGTAAACCTACCCCTGCCCCACCTAAAAACCCCAAACTAAAAACCAACCCATACCTTTGCCCTATGCAATACACCCTTAAAAAATCGCTGGGTCAGCATTTCCTGAAAGATGAATCGGTTTGCGAACGGATTGTGCAGGCCATCAGCGAAGATATGCCCCGGCAGTTGCTGGAAGTAGGCCCGGGTGGTGGTGCTCTTACCAAATACCTGCTTCAGCTGCCCGGTTTGGATTTTAAGGCGGTGGAACTGGATGCGGAAAAAGTGCAGTACCTCGAACATACATACCCCGTTATCAAAGGCAAGCTCATACACAACAGTATATTGGATGTGGCGAAGCCATTTGAAACGCCCTTTATGGTCGTGGGTAATTTCCCTTACAACATTTCCTCTCAAATATTGTTTCGTATACTGGAATGGAAAAACAGTGTACCGGTAATGATTGGCATGTTCCAGAAAGAAGTGGCCGATCGGGTAGCTTCAGGTCCGGGATCCAAAGATTATGGAATACTGAGTGTGCTGGTGCAGGCTTATTACGATGTAGACTATTTGTTTGACGTGCCTCCCGAAAGTTTTAACCCGCCACCGAAAGTTATGAGTGGCGTGATCCGTTTGCGGAGAAGGGATACGGAATATGCGGTCCGGACAGAGAAAGCATTTTTTGCATTGGTGAAAGCGGCATTTGGACAAAGAAGAAAAATGCTGCGTAATCCGTTAAAAGGCATGTTTAACAGTGAAACCCTGCAGGAAGAAATATTCAGCAAGCGGGCTGAGCAATTATCAGTGGCAGATTTTGCCGCACTTACTTTTAAAATGAAATGAGGATTTGAAAGCAACAGTTATTGTTACAGCTAAAGTACACGAATACCTGGTTGAGCGCCTGGAGCGGGCTGGTTATGCAGTATCGTATCAACCAGCCATTACTTATGATGAACTCTTGCAGCAGATACCGGAAGCCACCGGCCTCATTATTACTACACGCATTAAAGTAGACAGCACACTGCTGGATAAGGCCAAAACTTTGCAATGGATTGGCCGCCTGGGCAGCGGCATGGAGCTGATTGATCTGCCGTATGCGCGGGCCAAAGGGATACGATGTGAAAGCAGTCCGGAAGGCAACCGCAATGCTGTAGGGGAACATGCTTTGGGTATATTATTGGGTTTGATGCGTAAGATACCTTCCAGTTATAATGAAGTGCGTGCGGGTCAATGGATCCGTGATGCCAATCGTGGTGATGAGTTATCGGGTAAAACAGTGGGCATTATTGGTTATGGTCATACCGGCAGCGCTTTTGCCCGTTTATTGGCCCCTTTCGGGGTAACCGTACTGGCACACGATAAATACAAATCCGGTTTTGCCAATGATTATGTACGTGAAGCTGCACCAGAGCAATTGTGCAGGTATGCAGACGTAATCAGTCTGCATTTACCATTGAACGATGAAACCAGACATTATGCCGGGCATGCTTTTTTCCAGTCACTGGAAAGGAAGCCATATTTCCTCAGTACCTGTCGTGGTAAAGTAACCGATACAGCAGCACTCATAGAAGCCTTGCAAAAAGGGTTGGTTAAAGGGGCGGCCCTGGATGTACTGGAGAATGAACAACTGGCTACATATACCCATACAGAACAGGAGCAGTTGCAATGGTTATTGCAACAACCGAATGTACTCATCACGCCGCATATTGCCGGATACAGTCACGAAGCCTATTACCTGATGGCTAAAATAGTCCTGGATAAACTGGGTATTGCTTAGGCCGGTTTATTTTTTTTGCGGAGGCGTGAACAATACAACCATACGGCGACAGGAATAACGGAGAGCTGGTACAAAAATAGTACAAGGGTGGGTAGCCATTCGTTTGTTTTATGTAGTGTAGGGTCATTTATTTTCCAGAAAAAAGCGCCGATGGACCCCTGTGCAAATACGATGATGTGAACAAGGTTCCAGCCCAGGTGTAATCCAATGGGCAGGTAGAGAGCGCGGGTTTGCTGGAAAGCATAGGCAAAGCCCCAGCCGGCGGCACCGGTGATCAGCAGCACGTACAACATGGCAACGGGTTGTGACCATAACTGGTAGGAAAACCAATGGTAAATACCAAAGCCGATAGCAGCCATCCATACAGCTTTGCGGGGCCCCAGTTTTTGAATGAGTAAATACAGGACCGCACCGCGGAAAATCAGTTCTTCAAACAGTACCGAACGCAGTACCCAGCCCATGCCCGACACTAATTTACCGATACCCGGAAAGGGTACGATTACCCAATGCGCCTTCACCAGCGAGGCCAGCAGTAAATGGTAGCCTGTACAGAGTAATCCAGTGATTAACAGGCCGGTACAAAGCTGCATACATCGTTTTATGCTGGGGGTAATACCCAATACGGTTAATGGTTTTCGTTCGGTTAACCAGAGTAAAATGGCAGAAATCAGTATTAAAAAAAGAATTCCGAGCATGGATTGGTTTATAAGCTGAAAATAGCCCTATTTCCCTAATAAAAACGGGCCGGATACTAAGATATATCTGGAGAATTTACTATCTTTGATCAAATGATCAACTATGCAACGCTGCAGTCAAATGTGGCGTTGTATTTTTTTTACCCTTTTTAAACCAAATTGGTATGAGTCAGAACATGTATGTTACAAAGGAGACATTCGAGAAGATGCGTGAAGAGCTGCAGAAGATGAAGTCTGTTGATCGTCCTGCAGCATCCCGGGCCATTGCCGAAGCACGCGAGAAGGGCGACCTGAAGGAGAACGCTGAATACGATGCGGCCAAAGAGGCTCAAGGCATGCTTGAGGCCAAAATCAAGCAGCTGGAAGGTGCTATTGCCAATGCCAAGATTGTAGATACCAGTGATATTGATACCAGTAAAGTAACCATTCTTACCAGGGTGACCATTACCAATGTGGCCACTAAAAAAACGGTTACTTATCAGATTGTTGGAGAAAAGGAAGCAGATCTGAAAGCTGGTAAAATTTCCGCCAGCTCACCCATTGGTAAAGGCCTGATGGGTAAAACCATCGGAGAAATTGCCGAAGTGCAGGCCCCCAATGGAACCATTAAATTTTCCATCGACGATATCTCTATTTAATTACCTGTTTCCGCCCGCAAGGCGGAAACTTTTTTTATACAATAACCATGACCATCTTTTCCAAAATCATCGCCGGAGAAATCCCTTCTTATAAGATTGCAGAAAACGAACGCTTTTATGCTTTCCTGGATATATTCCCGCTTGTGGAAGGGCATGTACTGGTAGTTCCTAAAACGGAAACCGATAACTTCTTTGACCTCTCCGCAGATTATTTAGCGGACATCATGGTATTTGCGCAACCCATTGCCAAAGCCATTGAAAAAGCATTTGACTGCAACCGTTGCGGCATGAGTGTGGTAGGATTGGAAGTACCTCATGCACATATACACCTGGTTCCCATCAACGAAGCAGATGATCTCAATTTTACCCGCGGTAAACTTAAACTGAGCGCCGATGAACTGACTGCGGTGCAAGCCAAAATCCTGTCTGCCCTCCAGGCTTAATTACCAGTTGCCCAGATGAGCACTTAACATAAAAGCCGGATCGGGACAATTCTCCAGATACTGTTTCCGTTCGCTGTACCGGCAAACACCCGGGTAATCGCCTTTCAGTTCCTGCATATCTCTGATTAATTGAAAATGTAAATGTGGCGGCCAGTAGCCGTTTTCGTTTGACTCCCCGAAATGGGCAATTACTTCTCCGGCTGAAACCGGTTTGCCTGCGTATAAACCATGGAGATCACGTAAAGACAGGTGGCCATACAAACTATGAAAATGCAGATCCTCCCAGGTATGTTCCAGGATAATGGTTGCACCATAATCGCCGTACTGGTCATTGAATGCGAAACTATGTACAGTGCCTTTCATAGGAGCTGATACAGGCGTACCGGCTGCACCCCAGATATCAATACCCAGGTGCAGGCGACGGGGCTCTGCTGCGTCAGCACTGCCGTTGAAAACAGCACTGCGGCTATACAGCGTCCTGTGTTCATTATAGCCACCAATGCCATACACAGCACCTGCTGCACTTATCTCCGCTTCTACATATGCACTGAATGCCTGAATATCCATGATCATTTCAGCGGTGAGCCTTGAATTGGTTTCGGTAAAATCCATACGGCATAAACGCTGGGTATTGCGATTGAATGGAACCACGGGCTCAAAAGGATAACCTTTGAATAGAGCGGAAAAGGAAGTTGCTACCATAGTTGTACAATAAAAAACCGGGGCAACTGCCCCGGTTATAAAGTTTCAAACTATTCAGGATTTACTGAAATTTATTTCAGCTGTTTCAGGATTTCTTCAATAGCCCGGTCCAGCTGTGGATCGCGTTTGTTGATGCGGTCTTCAAAGTTCATGGGAACTTTAATATCGGGATCAACACCAGTTACTTCAATATCCTTGCCATCCAGTGAATAACAGCCCCATCCCGGTAAGCGAATGAAGGAACCATCCACCAGGCTGGCGCCACTGGTAAAAATAATCCAGCGATAAGTACCCGTACCAACAATCTTACCCAGCTTCAGGGATTTGAAACCCTGTGCTGTCATCTCTGCATCACTCAATGATTGCTCATTGATCAGCAGGATAATGGGTTTGTCGGATGGTGAGAAATTGGACTGCGGTGTTAATTTGCCCTCGCGGTATTTCCATTGCAGGTAGGAGCGCTGGCTCAGGAAACGCAATACCTCATCGTGTACATTACCACCGGTATTGTATCGCAGATCCAGGATCAATGCATCTTTTTTGTAGAAATCCTGGGTCATGTCGATCAGGAATTTATCCAGTTCATCCGTACCCATATCTTTCATGGCATGATAAGCCACCCGGTTATTGGTCTTGGTATCAACCCTTTCCTGGTTGGTGCGGATCCAATCGTCCTGCAACAAAGCACCAATTGAAGATTGTGGATGAATCTTGACGGTATAGGGCTGACCATTACGCATAAAACCAAGTCTGATCTCGCCATCCAATGATGGTTTGCTGAAATAGTAGTTTCTGTCTGTCTGTGTATCAACAGTCTCATCATTCACTTTCACCAATATATCACCGGGTTTGATATCAATACCGGCTTTATCGGCATTACTGCCTTCAATCACAGATTTTACCAGGTAGGGGTTATTGTTGTCGAAGAGAATACCCGTTTCCATGGTTCTGTTGGATAGACTTACATTTTCGTCATCACCAAAAGTGTTAAAGCCCTGGTGAGAAGAGTTCAATTCACCCAGCATATCGTTTAATAAGATGCGCAGGTCGGCACGGGTATTGAGCATGGGCAGGTAGGCTTCAAAACGTTTGCGGGTAGCGCGCCAGTCGATGCCATGGAATTTTTCGTCGTAGAAATTTTCATCCAGCTGCGCCCAGGCTTCCTGGAAGATTTGGGTGAATTCTGCCTGTAAGTTGCGACGGAAAGTGTAGCTGATATTTACCGGATCTACTTTATTGGCGTCGAGGTTGAGTTTGAAGATATTGCCATTAAACAGTACCAGGGATTTGTCGCCTCCCTCTGCATAGTCGCCAAAACCATCGGCGCCGGCAATACGTTCGGTTTTGGGTGCTTCAAAAGGTTCGAGCACTGTTTTCCACAAAGAGAAACGTCCTTCTGCATGATTAC